>JBDTYE010000056.1:0-15458 GCA_040005895.1 Actinomycetota bacterium
ATACCTGCAGGTCAGCGGCTTGTGTGGAACGGTTTCGATTCCCGCCACCTCCACCGAACGCCCACCGTCCTGACCTGCACAAATGGTTGGGGCGGTGGGCTTTTTCATGATCGTCTCCAGCGTCTGGAGGTGGCGGGAACTGGCCCGCGAGACCCCGAGATTTTCGTGAGCACAGCATGTTCGTAGGAGCCGTTCGTCGAGCAGCAGGGTTCGCGCAGCTGCAACATGGTCAACGGGTGGCGAAAATGATTGCCAGGCTGACGGACACGGCAGCCGACATAACAGCGGTGCGGAGCCACCACGAGCGGCTGCCGATCTTGGGCTTCGGCTTGTCGCTGACAAGTCCGAGATAGTCGCCCGCGCGCCACGCACGTCCTCGCTGCCTGTCGTTCATCAGCGCACTCTAACGCGGCTCGGTTTGCCGGCGGTCGGTAGCCGGCGTGGGCTCAAACTCGCTGGACTGGTTGTTTTTGTCTGCCTGCCGCCAACGCTGCTAGCCATTCGCTGCGTGCGGTAGGGCCAGATATGTCGGTCCCCGCGCCTAGCGTTTATCTCGAGGTCAACGCGCAGGATGCGGACGGTCGGCGGTCCTTGCGGACAACTGCTGGACACGGGCATCGCGACGTGTTGTCCTTGGCGTAGGGCCAAATCACAATCGTGTCATTCAGTTCTGCAACCGACCCCGTCACGGCAGGCGTGCCGGGCGTCAGCGGCAGTCGTACCGAACGTGCATGTGCAGGTGTGAGACCCGCAGTGTGCCTCGTCCGGTCGGCTGATGCCAGTACCGGACGGGAGGTGATTGCTATGGCGAACAACCGACAGACCGGCTCCAAGGCGGCTAGCTATGCAGGCAAGGTCCTGGCCGACAAGACGTCGACCAAGGCTGAAAGGGCCGCAGCGGCGAGCGCGCTCTCGCAGACGCCCAAGAGCAAGGGCATGTGGTTCGACGTGCCGGGGGCCTGCCACTCCGGCGCTACCCAACCGGTCTACACCTTCGGAGACACCAAGATGGACGGATTCAAGTTTGATAAACGCGGCATCGAAAAGGTCGTTCGCGAGGCCGCCGAGGCGAAGACCCGGGTGCTGCAGAAGATCCTCAACCGGGTGCACGCGGAGTACAGCGGAAAGCCGCAGGCAGAAGTCAAAGTCGCGCTCGAATCGGCATGGCGACGCGGAGGCGACAAGGTGTCTGAGTCACAGGCAGCGGAATGGGCGGCGCTGATCAGCAAAGGCGACCGCGTACTCCTGCACCTCAAGATCAAGAAAGCGTCCTAGTCGCAAGGAGACGTCGATAGGCACGGTTCGACCCTGACAAACCTGCGTGCTGCGCTCGCTTGCGCAGTCGCGCTAGGGAAGCCCTACGACGTTGGAGAGGTGCGCGTTCCTCCCTTGCGCGTCTTCTCGGCTGCAGCGGACCAGTCAGGCCGCTGAAAGGTCGCTGATACCGCAACATCCTCTTCTGCCGATGAGCGCACATTCCGACCGCACGTTCGACGTTCGTGCCGGCGTGGTCTACGGCTGGCAACGCAGCCGGTACCAGGTCGGTGCTGCCCGCCGCAGGGGTTTGGGCATCCCGTCGGCGATTGCCGCTTCGGTGTCGATGATCCGCCATTGGGGGAAGGCGCGCTCGAGGTCAGCCGGGTCGGCGCCGCGGGGAAGGGGACGTGGGGCCGCGCCGGCCTTGAAGGCGAGCAGCAGCATGGTCGCGGCCGGTCCCGCGAGCGCGGTGACCGACCGGCCCATGGCTGAGCGCTGCGGGTCGGTCAATCCGTGGAAGCAACCGACATCGAGGAAGAAGTCGAACCCGCTGCCGAGCTGGGCGGGATCCAGCGCGGTCACGTCGGCCTGCACGAACTCAGCGGTGACCTGCTGGCTCAGGGCTCGCTGCCGGGCTCGGCGGAGCGCCGCGCCAACCTGGTCGACGCCGGTCGCCTTCCATCCCCGGGAGGCCAGCGCGACGGTGTGCGCTCCTGACCCGCAGCCTAGGTCGACCATTCGGCCAGGTCCTCCGTGGTCGGCTTCCTCGCGAGCGTAAAGCCGGTCCAGGCCCGGAGCGTCGGCTTCGGCGGCCCGCTCCCATGGGGTGATACCGGTGGCGTAGGCGAGCGTGTATCCCAGCGACATGATGAAGTCCCATTTCGATCGGGTGTCACCTGAACGAACTTGTGCCTAGACTCCTCGCCGTGGCGGACAGTGTCAAGAGGAGGTCGTACGACTCTTCTGGACGGCGCGAAGCCGCCCGGGCGCGGCGCCAGCGGAGCCTCCGCGCCGCTAGCGAGTTGTTCCTCGCCAACGGCTACCAGCACACGACTGTCGCGGCTATCGCCGAACGGGCCGGGGTCTCCGAAGATCTGATCTTCCAGCTGTTCACCAGCAAGCGAGGCGTGCTCAAGGTCGTCATGGACGTTGTGATCGGCGGTGACGATGAGGAGATCCCTCTGCTGGAGCGGGAAGGGCCGCAGGCGGTCAGGGCCGCGACGGACCAGCGGGAGCAGTTGCGGCTGTTCACTGCCGGCATCACCAGTCAGCTCGACCGGGTGCGACCCCTGAACGACCTGATGCGCAGCGCGGCCGCCGTCGAGCCGGAGATCGCCGCCCTCCACGACGACCTGCACCTACGCCAGCGCCGTCACGCCATGCACATGGTCGCCACTTGGCTCACCGAGAACGGGCCGTTGCGTAACGAGATGACAGTTGAGACCGCCGGCTCAATCCTTTGGACACTCGCCAGTCCCGACGTGCACCGCATGCTCACCGTGCAGAACTCATGGACCAGCCAGCAGTACCAAGACTGGCTCAGGGAAACCCTGACCGCAACACTGCTGCCATGACAAGCGCCCACCAGAATCCCAAACCGAGATCCGGGAGAGTTCGGCCTCCCGTGAACAGCATCGATTGTCCACGCCACCGGCGTAGCCGCGAGCTCAGATCCACTCCGTGGCGCAGCCTCCGCACGTTCTCACAACACCCGCTTCTGCCGCAGTGAGCGCTCCGGCTGTGAGCGGCCAGTCGGGCCTGCGTCCCGGCGGTGTTGGCGTTCTGGATGTGTCTGCGGGGCAAGCCCTGGACGACGTACGTAACGACGTCCCGGAAACGGGACCTCCGCGGGAGGCTGCCGGGCTCCGGCGCGGCCGAATCGCTCGATGATCATTGCTAGTCGAGTAGGACCCATTTCCAGCGCGGCTACCTGATCGAGCAGACCTCGGTTTGCAGGCGCTCCATGATCTGGCGAAACCCTGGTTCAGCTACAGGGAGGGTCGCTTCTCGAGCAGTAGCAGGCCATGTTGTGAGTGGTGCGGCAGGTGTCGACGCGGCAGGGCTGATCCGAGATGGAGTGCGAGGATGGCGAGTATGCAGCGGACCGCTCCTGCCATCGAGGACCTAGAGGCGCTGCGTGGCCCGTTGACAGGCTATTGCTACCGCATGCTCGGCTGCGCCGCTGACACCGACGACGCGGTGCAGGAGACCGTGATCCGCGCGTATCGGCACCTTGACCGGTTCGATCCGGCGCGGGGAGGGTTGAGCACGTGGATGCATGGCATCGCGACTAACATCTGCCT
This sequence comes from Actinomycetota bacterium, assembly GCA_040005895.1. GTDB lineage: Bacteria > Actinomycetota > Actinomycetes > BP-191 > BP-191 > JBDTYE01. The sequence continues at coordinate 3,561 of JBDTYE010000056.1, forward strand.
GGACATGCTGCGGGGCGCGAAGCGCCGCGCACTGCTGGCCCCAGTCCCGCCGAGCACACCTGGCGGTGAGCTAGGTGCGCCAGCTGCAGCCGAGCGCTGGCTCGAACCGATGCCTGACAGCCGGACGATCCACCCCGCGGACCCCGCCGACCTTGCGGTCCAACGCGACAGCGTGCGTTTGGCATTCCTTGCCTCGCTGCAATACCTCCCGCCGCGGCAGCGCGCCGTCCTGCTGCTGCGCGACGTCTACGGATTCAGTGCACTCGAGACCGCCCGGGCACTGGAGATCACCCGCGCTGCCGCCAACAGCGCCCTACAACGAGCCCGGTCCACTCTCGCCGCCCGCCGTCTAACGCCGAGCGATGTCGCCACAAGCGACGACCACCAGGAGCTGCTCGATCGCTATATCGCTGCATTCGAGGCGCACGATGTGAAGGCGATGCGTGACTTGCTGCGCTCGGACGTCGTGGCGTCGATGCCCCCTTTCGAATGGTGGCTGTCTGGCCGAAACGATCTCGCGGCCGTGTTCGCCGCCTCCGACGCCTGCGCAACGGACCGGTTGCTGCCACTGCGGGTCAATGGCACCATCGGGTACGGCCAGTATCGCCCGGGCAGTGACGGGAAGCTACGCCCGTTCGCAGTTGTCGCACTCGATGTGCGCGACCGGCTGGTGGTGCACACCATCACCTTTCTCGGCACTGGGACCCGCTTCTCCGAGTTCGGTCTCGCGCAGACGCTGCCCCTGCACCGATGAGTTCTCTCGGCGCCGCGCGTATCAGGAGCGGAACGTGCCGATGAGGAGTGGAAGAGGACGGCGATGACTGCACTTGACGTGCTACGCGACGGGGGAGTGCACTTGCCGACGGAGACCCTCAGCGCGTCTCTCACCGCTAGAGCCGCAGCAGTGGATGTGTTCGCGGTGCTTGCAAATCCAGCGAATCATGCTGCTATCGACGGAACCGGTTGGGTCCGCGAATCCCTCGATGAGAAGCTGCTGACCGAAGCCGGCCAGGTTTTCCGGATAGCTATGTACAACGACAATCATCCGGACGGCCACTACGAGATGGCCAACAAGGTCCTCGTGTTTGATCCCCCCCGCACCATCTCCTGGGAGCCGGGTCAGGACCTCCGGGGCGACGGCAAGCTTCAGTTCGGCGGCTGGATCTGGCGTTACGATCTGACCCCAATCAGCGGATCCGAAACCGATGTCACGCTCTCCTATGACTGGTCGGCCGTACCGCCGGCGTTGCGGGAACACATCAGCTTTCCCCCGTTTTCGCCCGAGCACCTGAGCAACTCGCTGCGTCATCTCGCCGAAATCGCGGCAGCCAGGACGGCATCGCTCAATGCGCTCCCGAAGATCGGCGCGCCGGCCACACGCGCGCTGGCCACTGCGGGATATACAACGCTGCGCCCGCTCGCCAACCTCCAGCGTTCGGATTTGGCCCGACTGCACGGTGTGGGACGGCGGGCAGTGCACGTGATTGAGGGTGAACTGGCGCGGCACGGGCTTCAACTCCGATGACCGCCAACGGGCGGAGTGGAGCGGTCGCGCATCGGTTGAGCGATCGTCTCGTGGACGCGCCAAACAGACATGGGCCCGATTCACGCGCAATAGGCCGGCGTCCCGTTGAAGGGACCTCTCGGTGATCCTCGGTCCTCCATCCTGGAATCCTTGGAAAGGGCGACGTCCCTCCAACACCGCCGATTCCAGAAGCCGATCCGCCAGTGCTGAGCGCCTGGCTTGCGTTTTCGTCTCCGCTCCTGCGGGGCGCCACTTCGAGTCGACTCGATGGTGGGTTGGTCGAATCTACGAGTGTCGAAAGGCAGCATGACGATGTCAAAGAACAGTTCCCCGACCGAATCAAACGGGTTCACCGGCGCAGAGCGCGCCGCGATGAAACAGCGCGCCGCGGAGTTACGCGCTGAGGGCAAGACCGGCGCCAAGAAGGCCGACGATCTGCAGACGGTCCTCGATGCGATCGACAAAATGTCACCCGGGGATCGCTCGCTCGCCGAGCGCCTTCATGCGACATTGACCGCAACCGCCCCGCAGCTGTCGCCGAAGACATGGTACGGAATGCCCGCCTACACGAACGCGGCCGGCAAGGTCGTCGTCTGCTTCAAGAACTCAGGCAAGTTCAACACCCGATACTCGACGATCGAGTTCCAGGACGCTGCGAACCTCGACGACGGCGATCTGTGGCCGACAGCGTTCGCGCTGCGGGACTGGAACCCCGCTGTAGAGCGGACGATTGTCGAACTGGTAACGACTGCAGTCTCCTGACAGTGCCGGCACACGTCCGCGCGTGACGAGCGTCATAACGCTTGTGACCCGAACTGTCAGGGGCTCGACATCGGTTTCCGCAGCACCTACCGCGAGAAATGCTCGAGAAGCACGGAGGCGAGGTGGCCGACTTGATGACCAGCTAGTGGAATCGGCGCCGGACGGTCAGCTCGTCTGGCTTTCGTGTCAATGAAATAGAGGCCGGCTTGGTGTGTACGCCGCTCTCGTCGGCGGACAGAGCAGAGCCTCAAGTCGCGTTTGCTGAATCGACAATCGGCTCGTAACACTGGTCGGGTGTCTAACCGGCCCCACCACAGCACGTGAATCGTCGCGCCTGCCAAGTCGGTGCCGGTGGCGCCGCGGATCGGACGGCGAATAGCCCCTCGACACCGTTACGAAGCAATGACAGGAGGCCGGATGCCTGAACTCGAACAGGCTCGCGGCGCGACGTATCTGCGGGCCGCAAGACTCGATGTCGGCTGGACTCAGGAGCGGTTGGCGGAAGCGTCCGGACTCTCCGTACAAACCATTCGTCGTCTGGAGGGTGGCGGAGGCGGCTCGCCCCGTCGTGGATCCGTCAGACGTGTCGCGGCCGCCCTCGGCATGAATCAACAGCAGTCACGGAAACTTCTCTCCGGGTGGAGTGAACGGATGGTTGTAAATGGGGTTCGTGAGGACTGACTTGCACCGCGGAGGTCGATGATGAAGTCGCGAAACCCAGGAGTAGCCATCAAATGTCCGAGACCTGGCGGCGCTCAGTCAGATGGCTGTTGACGGGGGCTACCCGAGAGCGGCCGGTCACGGCGGCGCTTGTTGTGACACGCGACTCGCGGAGCGGCAGCGCCTCGGCGCAGCGGCGACGAGGCTGCGTACCCCGGTTCGCCCCCGACACGACACGCGAGTAACTTCGCACGCGCCAAGTCGCGCGCAGCGACGCCCAATACGCAAACGTGACTTCAGGCGCTGCGCCCGTTTTGACCGCGTGACCGCGAAGCAAGAGCGTGGCGCGGAACATCGCTCGCGCGCGGTCGTTCAGGCACGCGCATCGCCGCCGCGATCGGACCGTGTCGCCTCGTTCAAGAGTTGGTCCGACCCACGCGACGGGTGAGCCCCTCGTAAGTGGTCACGAACCCTTCGGTGTCGAACTCAACTCGCGCACGAAAATCGCCCGCGATGAACGTCAGTCGGTCGGTGCCTTCCGGCTCGTAGCGCTGGTGGGAGCTTTCGGCGCTGAGTTCCGGCACGGATATCCATCGCATGACGTAGTCACGCGCCGAAGAGTTGCCGTCGAGGAGGTGATCGCGCATCACAGGCAGAGAATTGAACAGGGGGGAGAAGCCCAGATCGAAGAAGTCCGCACCGTCGAGGTCAAACCGACGGTGAATTCGATCGACAATCTCGAGCTCGAGCGTCAAGGGCGTCAGCGCGTACCGCAGCTCGTACTCGGATCCGATCTGGGTCCCTGTCGCGCGGATCTGTCCGTCGTTGACGACCACGTGCGCGATCTCCATCAGCGGAACGGACATGCCATGCCACACGAGCGTTCTGTGCATCGTCAAGCACGCCTCCTCTCTGTGGAATGCATACGGGCTGTGGCCTGAGTCCATAGCATGCCGTGCGGTATGCAGTGTGCGCATGCGGCAAGTATTTGGCGGTAGGCCACCGCTGCGGGCGGCGCGCATCCTGCGTCAGGCCGTTGGCGTCGTTTCGAGACGGATGGGGTTGGCAGGGCGGACGGTAGGCAAGCCCGCCGACCCACGCAGTCTGCAACCGCGTGCTACGCGCAGTAGTGCTGCTTCATCGCCGGCGATGCACATAGGTCGCTGTCTCATGCGCAGGCGATTCTTCGAAGTGGTGGTCGTCCGAAGTCTGCGGAAGCCGCTCGCGGTCGCTCCTCCGATGCGGCGTCCATCGCCGTGTCGGATGGCCGAACGGTTAGCCGAGGGGGCCGTTCCCGTTCTTTGAGCGATTGAGGCCGCGGCGCCCCTTGAGACCTGGACGTGCCGGCCGCCGCTGCCCATCCGCCGCGACGCGCCCCGAAAGACCGCGGATCGTCGGGCTGTCGCAGCGCGCCCCAGCGCCCTACGCGCGGACAACGTCGATGTTGACGAGTTCCTTCTCGAAGGCTGGATTCGACCGACGCTCGCCGGCATTGCAGCACGCGTCGGCAGCTGCGGAACGCACGCCGATTCGGACGCGCTGCGTCACCCCGCCTGGTTGAGCAGATGGCAGCCGGTGACCGCGCCATGCCGCCGGTCACGACGACGATTCCACTTGGCCGACGCACGGTGTCAGCAGTCACCGCGACCTTGATCATCGGTTATCCCGGCGAGATAACCGGCGCACGTGTCTATCCCTGTTCACGCTCGTTCATCCCACTACATACGTGGGCCCGTACGCGTGTTTGCGCATACCTGCAGGTCAGCGGGTTGTGTGGAACGGTTTCGATTCCCGCCACCTCCACCCTGTCCACCGCTCTGACCAGCACAAACGGTCGGAGCGGTGGGTTCTTTCATGATCCTCTCCAGTGTCTGGAGGTGGCGGGACTTGCCCCGGAGACCCCCACGTTGTCGTTGAGCGCGGGACTCGGCGTCGAGTGTCCCACTGCGCCCGGCGAAGCTAGTGGGTACCGTTGATGACCTCTGGAGACCTGTTTTTCCCCTGCTTGTAGCCCCCTGGAGCGGGTGACCGGGATCGAACCGGCATGGCCAGCTTGGAAGGCTGCTGGGCTTCGGCGGGCCCTCCAGCTGTGCGTTTGTGCTGGTCAGCGCCTTGTCGCGGTGAGCTCAGGCAATTCGTCGGCCGAATTGGGCCAAATCTAGGCCTATCTCCTAACGGTCGACGAACGGCGATTTCGCGACTTCGAGCGCGAGTTCGGAATCGGGCAGCTTCGCGCTTGCCGTCCTAACAGTCACCGCTCTCGCTCTTCACGGACCTGCGCTACGAGGCGCTCGTCGCGGAGCCGGTCGCTGGGCCCCCAGGCGCTCCCGCCCAGCGTCTGGTGCAAAGGACCTCCGCCTCTGTCGCAGCGCCTCGGGCACTTGCAGGCTAGTAATCGTGAAGTAGAACGGTCGCGAGGAGGGGACAAAGATGGGCGGTTTTGGGGTGCCCGATGTTGGGGGTTCCGGCGAGTTGGCCGGCACTCGAGTCGACCGGCTCATCGGTGTGTGGTCAGCGAGGGTGATCTTCGCCATCGGCGTCGCCTACGTGGTGACGCTCACTTCCGGCTTCGTGTCGCTCGGCAACCTTCGCGACCCGCTGAACGACCCGTATCTCGCGATCGCTGAGTTGCTGACCATCTTCTCGGCTCTGGCGATGGTCATGCTCATGGTGGCGATCCACGCCTGCGCTCCCCCTCGCGCTCGCACGTTCAGCATGACCGCCCTCGGATGGATGCTGGCCACCGCCGCGCTGACCGTGACCGTGCATTTCGTCCAACTGACCGTCGCGCGCCGCATCGATCCGAGCACGGTACCCGGGTTTGAGCGGCTATTCGGCTGGCACTGGCCATCCATGATGTGGGGGTTCGAGATCGCGGCTTGGGATCTCTTCCTCGGCCTGTCGCTCTTGTGCGCAGCTCCCGTTTTCGCGGGCCGCCGATATGCCACTGTACGTCACGGGCTCCTCTTGAGCGGTTCGCTCTGCCTGGCAGGCCTGCTCGGTCCTGCCCTCAATGCCATGGCGTGGCGTGAGCTCGGCATCTTCGGTTATTCAGTGGTACTCCCGCTCACTTGCCTCGCGCTGAGCCGAGCGTTCGCATCGGCCCCCTCGCCCCTCGCGGACAGGCCTCCGCATGACGACTCGGTCATTCGCCCGGAGGCGAGCTTCGTGTGAGTCGGCTGGAGAGGCCAGCCCGCTCGATATCAGCAAGCTGCGGGCGTCGAACCCAGCATCGTGGATCCACAATGAACGCTTTCGTCTCCGTGGCATCGAGCGGCAGGTTCAGTTCCTGCAGAGTAAGACCCTAGATGTGGCTGTCGAGCGTGTGCCAGGTGTCGAGCGCACGTATGTCTTCGCCGCTGTGTCTGGCATCCTGCGGTTCACGACGGAGGCACAGCACGGCGCAGTGGCCGCCGCGTTGCGCGCGCAACCCGCGCGCTTGTTAACGCACGCGAAGATCAGCATGTTGGCCGTGCGCGCCATGTGGCTCGGTGCAGTCGGGATGTCCGCGGCGTTCTCCGGCGCGGTTCTCGGCGGCCTCGACTTTTTCGTCCGCCCCCAACAACGCTTGTTGAGCAGTACGGCGAGTGCAAGGAGCACCGCCGTCATCGCGAAGGTCTGCCAGCGCGGCACACAGGTGCCGCCATGCGGCATCGCGCGGGAAGCTCGCTCGTCGGATATCGGAGGATGTCGGGTAGGCGAACCGCTTAGACAGGGCGGCGAACTGCACGTTGAGCGCCAAGCTGTAGCGCGACAAGCAATCCTCCGCTCACCGTCGGGGCGAATCCTGCTTGCTCCACGTCACGTCATCGGGCCCGCGGTCACGGCTGACACACCAGGGCGACGACGGCCTGAGACCCTGTAAGCGACGGATCGCCCACCGCCAACGGTGCTTCATGCAGGCCGTTCCCAGTGTGAATCGGCGCGGCGGTGCCGGCGCCCAGCAGTTGCGCCCACCGAGCAGATTCCAGGTCGCGGTTCCAGCAGAGACTGCGGACCAGCGTCGCGTCGACGACTACCGCGATCGCCAGTCCTCGCCAGCTGCTTGATGGCGAGGCTAGTCCGGACGCCGAGGACCGCACGAGCGTCGGCTCGTGCGGTATCCGACCAATCCTTCAAGCGGTTCAGTGCATGTGCATCCCACCACCGCCGCCCTCGATGCGCGTGGCCGGCATCCGCGTGTATGCCGCGACGGCGACGGCCACTGCGATTGCAGCTGCAGCAACGAAACCTCGGGAGAAGCCGGTGGCAACGCCGCCCGCTGTGGTGAGATTTCCGGCACTGGTCGCGACCGCCGACAGGACCGCGACACCAAGCGCCGCACCGACCTCGTGGCCGGTCATCAGGAAACCGGAAGCCATGCCGGCGTACTGCGTGGGGATCCCCGCCATCGCAGTCACCGACACCGACACGAACACCATGCCGACGCCGAGGCCAACGATCACGAGGCCGGGAAGTACGTCGGGCAGATAGCTGGCGGCGGATGACGCCAGCGACAGCAGGACAGCGCCCGACGCCGTGAACGCAAGGCCGCTGACCGCGATGTTGCGCGGCGACGTACGCGTCAGCAGCTTGCCGGCTACGTGCGTGCCGGCGGTGATGGCCAGCGCGAGTGGCAGGAACGCGACGCCTGCTCGCAGCGCGGAGAACCCGAGCACCGTCTGGAAGAAGATCGATGTCAGGAAGACTGCACCGACGAGGATTGCGCTGATACCGAGCATGACTGTCGTCCCCGACACCAGGGTCGCGATCTTCCAGGTGTGCGGTGAAACCAACGGGCGCGCCACGCGTCGTTCGATGACGAGGAATGCCGTGATGAGCGCGGCCGACAGCGCGAGCGACGTGACCGTGCGAGCTGACGTCCAGCCTTGGCTGCTGGTACCGGCGAGAGCGAACATCAGTGCGCCGAGCCCGCCGACCGCGGACACCGCGCCAGGCAGATCGAAGTCACCGATGTGCGGCCGGTCCACACTGACCTTCGGCAGGATCTTCAGCGCGACGATGATTGCGGTCACGCCGATCGGAACGTTCACCCAGAAGATGAGCTGCCAGCCCGCCCAGGTGGTGAGTGCCCCGCCGAGCAGGACGCCGGCAGCGATGCCGAGACTCCCGACCGCACCCCAGAGTGCCAGCCCCCTGGTGCGCTGCGCACCGGAGTACGTCGTCATGACCAGTGAGAGCGCGGCCGGTGTCATGAGTGCCGCGCCGAGTCCTTGCGCGGCACGCGCACCGATCAGTGCAGTGGCACCGCCGGCGAAACCGCTGAGCAGCGAGGCACCGGTGAACAGCGTCAGCCCGGTGAGGAAGACGCGCCGCCTTGGCAACAGGTCGGCGATCCGCCCGCCGAGCAGCAGGCCGCCGCCGGACATCAGCAGGTACGCCGTTACGAGCCACTGCAGGTCCGAGCTGCCGAGCCGGAGTGACCGGCCGATGGTCGGCAACGCCGCGTTCACGACGGAGATGTCGAGTACGACGAGCACCTGTGCTACGAGTGCGAGCGCGAGCACCGCCCACGATCGATGGGGCTCAAATGCCGGCGCGGGCGCGGGCGCGGGGATCGGCTCGGCTGTCGCCGATGAAACGCGGTGCTGCTGCTGCGGTATCGATGCGCCCTCGATGGCAGCGCGGTGTCGCGCCGGGGCCTGTCCTGTTGTGTGCATGACAACTCCTCTGATGACGTGCGCTGATATGCCGGGGTGTTTGAAACTCGCTGGTGGTTCAGCCGGTGCGGACGGCGCTGTCGGTGCGGACGGCGACGACCACGTCGCGGATCGCTTCAGCCGATGTCCTGGCTGTGAGCTGGTCATCGACCACCGCGACGTGCGTACCGTGAGCGACGCGATGGCTGGTATTGCTGGACAGTGCGGCGAGCTGGTCTTGAGCGGCCGACCAGCCGGGGGTGGTGGACATCTCCACGGACGAACTGACCACGACCAGCGGCTTCGCGCCGAGGGTGGTCAGCGCCTGCGCCTGCTCGAACGCGGCTCGCAACTGCGACTGCTCGTCCCGCGAGTTGCGCGCACCCCGTGGGCTTCTCGCGAATGCCTGCACCTGCTCTGCTTCGGGTGACGGCAGAGCCGAGAAGAACGTTGTCGGCAACAGCTGGCCGACGCCGATACGCGTCAAACTCGGCAGTACGCCGTACAGGCTGCGCGACATGGCGTACTGCGACTTGTACTTCGGCAGGGCGGTGAACTGGTAAGGGCTGGACGAGTCGAGAAGGACCATGCCCGCGACGTCCGATGGATACTGCGCCGCGTAGGTGAGCGCGTAGGTGCCACCAGTCGAATGGCCCACGAGCACGTACGGTCCGGCTTCGCCGGCGACGTGGAGCAGGGCGTGCAGGTCGGCAGCGACGTCGAGTCCGTCGGGCGCGTGCGGTGCATCGCCGCTCCAACCCTGACCGGCCCGGTCGTACGCGCAGACCCGGCTGGTCTCACCGACAGCCGTGCGGACGCGAATCCACGCGGGCGACGTCTCGCCCAAGCCGCTCTGCACTACGACTGTCGGGCTGCCGGCGCCGGTGCAGTTGAGGTGCAGCGTGCGACCGCCGATGTCGTAAGACGTGCCGGGCATCGGGAAGGCATTGCGGTCCATGCGCTGCCGTGCGGCTTGGTAGCCGCCGCCGATAGCAGCGACGGTCAGTGCACCGAGCACGGGATAGACGAGCCAGAATCGTGCCTTGCTCTGCAGGGAACGTCGTACCTGCCGCACGCTCCACGCCGCGAGGACGATCGCGATCGGCGACCAGACCCAGGCAGCAGCTGCGAGGGCGCCGTCGCTGGGCGCAGTGGTGATGAGACCGGCGCCGGTCACTGCCATGACGGCGGCCGGGACGAACGCCCACCGCTGCGGCTGGCTGGTCAGGCGTGTCGAGAGGACGGCGAGCATCGTCCAGCCGATTGCGAACCCGAGGAGCGCTGAGCCGGTGACGACATGCTCGCGCGCTCCGGACAAGACTCCGAGTGTCAGCCCGCCGGCGATCACGATGCCGGTGACGAGCGAGCCGGCGATGACCCGGACAAGGGGGCCGCGTCGCTCTGCGTCGTTGTCCGCGCTGTCGGCAGTGCTCCGGCGGGTGTCAGGGTTCGTCGTGATCGTCATGGCGGGCTCTCTCTCTGGTCGTGTGCGGGTTGTGGTTCGAGCGTGCTGCTCGCGGGACGTGCTCGCCCCGGCACATTGACCGGGATCCGAGCGGCCGAGGTCAGTCGCGGAAGGGCGCGTGCCTGATTGCGAAGGCGAGCCCGTAGCGGCGCAGGAACTCCATGCGGCCCTTCGGTACTCGCTCCGCTTCGATTCGGCACAGTTCGGCGTACTCGCCTTTGAAGAGCAGCCGCGGATGTTGCACGACGACTGCCGCGAGTACATCGTTGGGTAGCTGCCAGGACCGGAAACCGACGACGTCAACCGCGGCGCCTGCCGCGAGCAGATACGCCACCGGACCGTCTGCGCGGGTGACTCCGGGGGAGTGGTGCAGCGTGATGGCGGTCCGCAGCGTGTGGGTGGCAGCCGAGGACAGGCCGACCTCTTCGGCGACGTCTCGGGCGATTCGAGCGCTCGTCACCGTGAAGTCGGTGTTGCGAATCGGTGTCGGCAGGCCCACGTTGTGCAGCAGCGCGGCGGCCAGCAGCACTTCACGGTCGACCGTGATGCGCTCCACCTCCCCGATCGCGGCGCCGAACGCGAACACCCGATAGGAGTGGTTGAGCAGCGTGGGCGTGAGCCGGCGCAGGGCCTGCTCCTCGGCGGCTCTCGTCAATGCGGAACTCGGCGGCAGAAGCCGCGATGGTCGGATCTCGATGCGACGGCCGCCGTTGAACCGCAGTGAAACCGACACGCGTCCGTAGGAGTTCGACGCGAGCCCGCGGGCGAGTCGCGCTAGGAGCAGTCGTCGTTCAGCGGTAGTGAGTCGGCCGCCGGTCGCCGCGGTCCAACTATGAGTTCCGAGGCTGGGCCGGGGTCGCTTGGTCATGGCTAAGACACTGGCCGCCTGAGCGGTTGCTCACCCCGGTCAAAGTGCCGGGATGTGTGCCGCGAGTCGATCAGCATCGTCGGAGTACGGTGACGCCCATGCTGCATGGTCGGGACGTCGAACGCACGCGGCTTGCCATGCTGCTCGACGAGGCCCGCCAGGCACGCGCCGGTGCGCTGGTCGTCCGCGGCGACGCGGGAGTCGGGAAGTCCGCGCTGCTCGACGACCTCGTCGCGATGTCGCCCGGCGTGCTCGTGCTGCGCACGCAGGGGCTGGAGTCGGAGTCGCCGCTTCCGTTCGCAGCTCTCCACCGCTTACTCCGGCCCTTGACCGACCTGGTCGACCAGCTTCCCGTGCCGCAGGCGCGAGCCTTGCGACTGGCGTTCGGAGAAGAGGACGGCGAGAGCGTCGAGCCGTTTCTCGTCGCGGTCGCGACGCTGTCGTTGCTGACCGGGGAGGCAGAGGCCGGCGCGCTGCTGTGTATCGTCGACGACGCGCACTGGCTCGATTCCGCGTCGGCCGACGCCCTGCTGTTCGTCGCGAGGCGGGTCCAGGCCGACCGAGTGGCGCTGGTTTTCGGCGTGCGGGACGGGGACGTGCGGACCTTCGAAGCGAGCGGCGTGCCCGCGCTGCGGTTGACCGGCCTCGACGACAGCGCGGCTCGCGCGGTACTAGCCGACCGCATCGGTGCGGACGTACCGGACGAGGTTGCGACGCGACTGTTGGAGCAGGCCAACGGCAACCCGCTGGCCCTGGTCGAATTGCCGAGCGGGTTGACCGCTTCGCAACTGCAGGGCGCGGCGCGCATCCCGGCGCAATTGCCGCTGACAGTCACAGTCGAGCGGGTGTTCCTCGACCGATGCCGTCGCCTTCCTTCCGATGTGCAAACGCTGCTGTTGGTTGCGGCCGCGGACGACTCCGGCCAACTGGCGACGCTCCGGAAAGCCGCGGCCGCACTTGGTGTCGGCGACGGTGCGTT
>JBDTYE010000057.1:0-14964 GCA_040005895.1 Actinomycetota bacterium
CCCAGAAGCTGCGAGGCAAGCCGGGCGTCGCGCTGATCGAGGTCAACATCTCCTGCCCCAACGTCGAGGACCGCGGCCAGGTGTTCGCCTGCGACGCTGGTGCGGCCGCCGCCGTTATGAGCGCCGTCAAGCGTGCCGCCACGGTGCCGGTATTCGCCAAGCTGTCACCCGACGTGACCGACATCGCGACGATCGCGCGGGCCTGCGTCGTCGGTGGTGCCGACGGCCTCTCCCTGATCAACACCATGCTCGGCATGGTCATCGACACCAAGCGGATGCGCCCCGCGCTCGCCGGCATCACCGGTGGTTTGTCGGGTCCAGCCATCCGGCCGGTCGCGGTGCGGTGCGTCTGGCAGGTGCGACAAGCCCTCCCCGAGACACCGATCATCGGCATGGGCGGCATCCGGACCGGCAACGATGCCCTCGAGTTCCTGCTGGCCGGCGCCTCGGCCGTCTCCGTCGGCACCGCCGTCTTCGGCGACCCGCAGGCTCCGGTCCGGGTTTTGCGCGAACTCAAGCACTTGCTCTCCGAACGCGGCATGGAGCAGGTCGCCGACGTGATCGGACTCGCGCACTCGCCAGAACCGCGCCTGCAGCCGGACGACGGGGACCCCGACGATGACGCGAGCGACGCTTCCGGCGACGCAGAACTCTCGTGACGGGCGCCCGCGCGCCGATAGCGGTGGCACTCGATGCGCCGGACATGGAGACGGCGGCGCAGTGGGCCGCATCGGTCGAGCGCTACGTCTCCTGCGTCAAGATCGGTCTCGAGTTGTTCTGCCGGCACGGTCCGGACGTCATCACCGTCGTGCGCGGTGGCACCCACATCGACCTGTTCCTCGACCTGAAGCTGCATGACATCCCGGCCACGGTTGCTGGAGCGGCGCGTTCGGTTGCCCGGCTCAAGCCGACCTTCCTCACGGTTCACACCACCGGTGGTCCCGCGATGATCAGGGCAGCGGTAGCAGCGGCACCCGATGTGGTGATCGCCGGAGTGACGGTCCTGACCAGCTTGTCTGACGACGACCTCGCGACGGTCGGCCTGGCGGGACCGGCACGCGACGCCGTACGCCGCCTGGCCGTGATGGCCGTCGGGTGCGGCGCACGGGCGCTGGTGTGCAGCCCGCAAGAAGTCGCAATGGTCCGCGCCGAGGTGGGACCCGACATCATTTTGATAACCCCCGGCGTGCGCCCGCCCGGATCCGGCGCCGACGACCAGGCGCGCACCGCAACGCCGCAGCAGGCCCTGGCCGACGGCGCGGACCTGCTCGTCATCGGCCGTCCGATCACGGCTGCATCCGATCCCGGAGCGGCTGCGGCGGCGATCGCGGCGTCGCTGCCCGCGCGCTCTTGACGCGCCGGCTGGTGGGGGCGCATTGCCCGCAGGGGTAAAGACTCGCTACGTTCTCGGCCTCCCCGGGCACCACTCGCCGACGTCAACGAAAATCGACAGGAGATCCGCGTGGTTCTACCGCCGCTGACACCCGCGGAGCGCGCCGATGCTCTCCAGAAGGCTGCGGAGGCCCGCCGGGTCCGCGCCGAGGTGAAGGCGAAGCTGAAGCGCTCCGGCATGACTCTGCGAGAGGTACTCATGAAGGCCGACGTCGATGAGACGCTCGGCAAGATGAAGGTGTCTGCAGTCCTGGAGTCGATGCCCGGCGTCGGCCGGGTCCGCGCGGCTCGCATCATGGACAAGTTGGAGATCTCACCGAGCCGCCGGGTTCGCGGCCTCGGCGCCAAGCAGCGGGTGGCCCTCGAGCGGGAGTTCGCAGCGGGTGACGCCGGCGCCTGACGCCGGCCACGCCGCGTCGAGAACGCCGGCGGGGTCCGGCCGGCTGGTGGTTCTGTCGGGGCCGTCGGGGGTCGGCAAAGGTACGGTGCTCGCGCAGATCAAGGTACGGCACCCCGAGATCTGGCTCAGCGTGTCGGTGACGACGCGGGCGCCCCGCGTCAACGAGTACGAGGGTGAGCCGTACCACTTCGTCGACGACGCCGAGTTCGACCGCATGATCGCTGCCGGTCTCTTTCTCGAGTACGCGTCGTACGCAGGCCACCGTTACGGAACGCCGCGGGGCCCCGTCGAGGAGCATCTCGCGCGCGGTGAACAAGCGCTCGTCGAGGTCGAGTTGCAGGGTGCGCGCCAGATCAGGAAGTCCATGGCGGGCGCTTTCCTCATCTTTCTTGCCCCGCCGTCCTGGGACGAGTTGGTACGCCGCCTGGTCGGCCGCGGCACCGAGGACCCACCGGCCGTCGAACGACGGCTCGGCATCGCCCGCGGCGAACTGATGCACGAGGAGGAGTTCGACGCGGTGGTGATCAACGACAACGTGCAGGCGGCAGCTGACCGCGTGGTAGCGTTGAGCCTCCATCCACCTGGCTGACCAGCGATTTCGGCTGCCCGGGTGATGCGCTGCCGAGAGGAAACCACACCCGTGTCAGGTGTCACGCCAAACCCCGAAGGCATCACCAATCCGCCGATCGACGAGTTGCTGGAGCGCACCGACTCCAAGTACAGCCTGGTCATCTACGCCGCCAAGCGCGCGCGTCAGATCAACGCCTACTACTCACAGCTCGGCGAGGGCCTGCTCGAGTACGTCGGGCCGCTGGTGCCCGCAGGTCCGCAGGAGAAGGCGCTGTCCATCGCCCTTCGCGAGATCGCAGCGGGTCAGCTGACCTACGAATCGATCGACACCCCGATCGCCTAGTCATGACGGCTTCCGGGCCGGGCTTCCAGCCGGCAAACGCCGACCGGGATGCCCGGCCTTTCGTTGTCCTGGGCGTCTCCGGCGGCATCGCGGCCTACAAGGCCGTTGCCCTGTTGCGGCTGCTGACCGAAGCCGGGTGCCGGGTCCGGGTGATCCCGACTGCGGGCGCCCTGCATTTCGTCGGCGCCGCAACCTTTGCCGCGCTCTCGGGTGAGCCGGTCAGCACCGAGGTGTGGGAGTCGGCCGAGCAGGTGCCGCACGTTGCGATCGGCCGCGAAGCCGACCTCGTCATCGTCGCGCCCGCAACGGCCGACCTGCTTGCCCGGGCGGCTTCCGGCCGGGCTGACGACCTTCTGACAGCGACGCTGCTCACAGCCCGCTGTCCGGTCGTCTACGTGCCGGCGATGCACACCGAGATGTGGGAGCACGAAGCAACCCAGGACAACGTCGCGCTGCTGCGCCGACGCGGTGCGATCGTCGTTCCGCCTGCGGTCGGCCGGCTGACGGGCGAGGACAGTGGCGCCGGCCGGTTGCCCGAGCCCGTCGATCTCGCCGATCTGGTCCTGAGCATGCTGTCCGGTGCCGGACCGCCACCGGCCGACCTGCTCGGCCGGCACGTAGTCGTTTCCGCCGGCGGGACACGGGAGTACCTCGATCCGGTCCGGTTCCTCGGCAACCGCTCGTCGGGGCGGCAGGGCTACGCGCTGGCTCGCGCCGCCCTCGCCCGCGGGGCCGAGGTGACGCTCGTCGCGGCGAACGTCTCGCTACCCGACCCCGCCGGCGTGAAGGTCGTCCACGTCGTCAGCGCGCTCGACCTGCTGGCCGCTGTATTCGAGGCGGCGGCCGTTGCCGATGTGGTCGTGATGGCGGCCGCAGTGGCCGACTTCCGGCCAACACATCGTTCCGAGAGCAAGATCAAGAAAGGTCCCGAACCGCCCACTGCCATCGCGCTCGAGCGCAACCCGGACATCCTCGCCGCGCTCGCCAAGGTGCGTCGGACCGGTCAGCTGCTGGTCGGGTTCGCGGCAGAAACCGAGGATCTGATCCCCAACGCCACCGCCAAGCTGTCCGCGAAGGGCATCGATCTGATCGTCGCCAACGCGGTCGGCGACGGGCTCGCCTTCGAGGTCGACCACAACGAGGCCGTCATCCTCGGCGCCGACGGCGGGCGGGTCGACGTACCGCTGGGTTCCAAGGACGCCCTGGCGCGCGCCGTCTGGGACCAGGTCGCACTGCGATTGGGACGCTAGCCGGACGCCAGTGCGAGCAGCTTTGTGACGGTGTTCCAGTTGCGCCAGGTGGCGGCGACGCCGAGCTTCTTGTCGGTCAGCTCCTTCATCAGCGGACTGTCGATGAGGCCGTCCGGCAGCCAGGTGTAGATCTCGCGCTTGCCGACATGCAGCAGTTCGGGTTCGTACGCCGCCTGGTCGATCCGGGCGAGAACTCCGGCCGCCGGCGCTAGGCCGAGGAACCCGACGAAGAATCGCGAGCCCACGGTGGCGGTCGGGCCGAACGGGTCGGCGTCCACGAGCTTCTTCAGCTCAGCCGCAGTGCGCAGGATGACGGTGACGTCGAAGCCGTACGCCGCGGTGATGGCCTTCTCGATCTTCGTTGCCGCGGGCTTCGAGTCGGCCGCAAAAACGACATTGCCACTGTTGAGCAACGTCTTCACGTCGCCGTACCCGAGCTCGGTCATCAGCGCACGCAGCCCGGCCATGTCGACGTTCTTGTTGCCGCCGACGTTGATTCCGCGCAGCAGCGCGATGTGTTTGCCCATGAGGGCACCCTACGAGGGTGCTAGTACACTCGGGCCACCAGCGCCCCGGGCGTCCCTGCTCGCGCGCTGCAAATTGCCGTTAGGCCTTTCCACGAGGAGCACAGTGACCAGGCG
This sequence comes from Actinomycetota bacterium, assembly GCA_040005895.1. GTDB lineage: Bacteria > Actinomycetota > Actinomycetes > BP-191 > BP-191 > JBDTYE01. The sequence goes on from JBDTYE010000057.1 coordinate 4,597, forward strand.
CCTGTTTACGTCCGAGTCAGTGACAGAGGGACATCCCGACAAGATCGCCGACCAGATCAGTGACGCGATCCTCGACGCCCTCCTGGCCAAGGACGCAAAGAGCCGCGTCGCCGTCGAGACTCTCATCACGACTGGTCAGGTGCATGTGGCCGGCGAGGTCACGACCGACGCGTACGCCGACATCCCGACGATCGTGCGCGAAACCGTCCTCGCGATCGGTTACGACTCTTCGCAGAAGGGCTTCGACGGAGCCAGCTGCGGCGTCTCCGTATCGCTCGGCTCGCAGTCGCCCGACATCGCGCAGGGCGTAAACGACGCGTACGAGCACCGGGCGGAGGGTGATGAGGACGCTCTCGACCGGCAGGGCGCCGGCGACCAGGGAATGATGTTCGGCTACGCCTGCGACGACACCCCCGAGCTGATGCCGCTGCCTATCGCGCTCGCGCACCGGCTGGCCCGCAAGCTCGCGGAGGTCCGCAAGAACGGCACCGTGGGCTACCTGCGTCCGGACGGCAAGACCCAGGTCACCGTCGAGTACGTCGACGGGCGGCCGACGCGGCTCGAGACCGTTGTCATCTCTTCGCAGCACGCGGCCGACATCGACCTCGAGACGCTGCTCACGCCCGACATCCGCGAGCACGTCGTCGAGCCGGTGCTCGCCGAGTACTCGCTCGAGACCGAGGGCTACAACCTCTACGTCAACCCGACCGGCAAGTTCGAGATCGGCGGCCCCATGGGCGACGCCGGACTCACGGGACGCAAGATCATCGTCGACACCTACGGCGGCATGGGGCGGCACGGCGGCGGCGCGTTCTCCGGAAAGGACCCGTCCAAGGTCGACCGGTCGGCGGCGTACGCAATGCGCTGGGTTGCAAAGAACGTGGTCGCGGCGGGCTTGGCGAAGCGCTGCGAGGTCCAGGTCGCATACGCCATCGGCAAGGCCAAGCCGGTCGGCGTCTTCGTCGACTGCTTCGGCACCGAGGTCGTCGACCTCGACAGGGTCCAGACCGCGATCGAGACCGTGTTCGACCTGCGGCCGGCCGCGATCATCCGCGACCTCGACCTGCTGCGCCCCATCTACGGCAAGACGGCGGCGTACGGCCACTTCGGCCGCACCGACATCGACTTCCCGTGGGAAGCAATCGACCGCGCCGACAAGCTGCGCGCGGCCGCCGGCCTGTAACCGCAGGGCCCTAGCGAAGGCCCCGCCGGCGACCTGATGGCGGGGCCGTCTGCCGCCCCCACCCGCGTTCCGCATGTTTGGACCCTCAAACGTCTCGTGTGGGCGGATGGTTGAGGGTCCAACGTCCGGCTCTGGGTGCTGGGGCCGGGACCGGCACCGGCCGTGTCGCCCGGGTGCGCAACAATGCGGGCATGGCATCGGATCAGCTCAACGCCCTCGTCCGCGAAGTCGAGTCGCACGTCGCGATCTCGGGCTGGGACCAGCCGTCCCGGCTCTACGCGTTGGTGCCGACCGCGCAGCTGCTCGCCCAGGAACCGCAGCTGGCGGCGCAGCTAGGGGACGCACCGCCGGGGAGCATCACCCCGGTCGAGCAGCCGCCGCTCGAGCAGGATCTGGCTGAGGTGCTGGAGCAGATCGGCTGGCCGGACGACGTACTCGGCGCCGCGCTGGTGCATGAGGTCGTGATCCTGCCCGGCACCATCGGTGAGCAGCCCCCGGACGACGTCGACGCCAACGAATGGGCCTCGGCCCATCCAGATAGGCGCGATGCGCGGATTGCCGTCGCGGTGATGCGCGACGGCGACCGGGCGACCTGCATCAGAGTCCAGGGAAAGGATGGCGCCGAGGACGAGATCGTCGTCGACGAGGATCTGGTTCCGGGTCTGCTCCAGGCGCTCGCCGAGACACTCGAACCCTGACCCGTGACTGAACCGGCGGCCGGGCCGGACGCTGCGCACCGCCCGGGCCAGGTGGCCCGCGTCGTCGTCGACACGCCGCTCTCGCACCTTGACCGGCTCTTCGACTACGAGGTTCCCTCCGCACTCGCGGGCGGAGCGGTGCCCGGATCGCGGGTGCGGGTGCGCTTCGCCGGCCGCCTCGTCGACGGCTTCGTCCTCGAGCGCGTGGACGGCAGCGCGCACCCCGGCAAGCTGACACCAATCGCCAGGTCGGTCTCTGCCGAGTCCGTCGTTTCGCCCGAGATCGCGGCGCTCGCGCGAGGGGTCGCGGATCGGTACGCCGGGTCGCTGGCCGATGTCCTGCGGCTCGCCGTTCCGCCCCGGCACGCTCGGATCGAAGCGGCTCCGCAGGGGGAGCCCGCGGGATCTCCGGAGCCGCCGGATCTCGACTACGCCGGGAAAGCCTGGTCGGCGTACGACGGCGGTGCGGCTCTGCTCCGCGAACTTGCCCGAGGCGAGGCGCCGCGAGCCGTGTGGCAGGTGACGCCCGGCGAGGACTGGCCGCTGCGGATCGCGGAGGCGGCGCAGGCGACGCTGTCAGCCGGCCGCGGCGTCGTGATCGTCGCCCCGGACGCGCGCGACGTGGCGCGCATCGACGCGGCCCTCAAAGCAACGATCGGCTCGGACCGGTTCCGGGTGCTCAGCGCCGACCTCGGGCCGGCCGAACGTTACCGGCGCTGGCTCGCGGTCCGTCGCGGGCTGGTGCGCTGCGCGGTCGGCACACGTTCAGCGGGCTTCGCGCCGGTCGCCGATGTCGGACTCGTTGTCTGCTGGGACGACGGCGACGACCTGCACAAGGAACCGCGGGCGCCCTATCCGCACCTGCGGGACGTGCTCGTGTTGCGCGCCCATCTGGCCGGCTCGGCGGCCATCATCGGCGGTTACGCCGTCACCTGCGAAGCGCTGCAGCTCGTCGATCGCGGCTGGGCCAAACCAGTGGCCGCGGATCGGGCCGTACGCCGCGCCGCCGCGCCGCGCGTGCACGTCGCCGGATCCGACACAGATCTGGCCCGCGACCCCGCAGCCCGCGCCGCGCGGCTGCCTTCGGTCGCGTGGGATGCCGCGCGGCGTGCGTTGGTCGCGGGGGATCCTGTTCTCGTGCAAACACCGCGCGCCGGCTACCAGCCGGCGCTGGCCTGTGACACGTGCCGCAGCCTGGCCCGCTGCGCGCATTGCGCCGGGCCACTGGCTTTGAGTCGAGGGGACGGCGTACCGCAGTGTGGTTGGTGCGGCCGGCCCGCCGCGGACTGGACTTGCGCGTCCTGCCGGTCGACTCGGTTGCGGTCCGCGGCGACCGGCAGCCGGCGAACCGCGGAGGAGCTCGGCCGCAGTTTCCCCGGCGTGCCCGTTCGGACGAGCGACGGTGAGCAGCCGCTGCTCGAGGTGCCTGCTGGACCTGCGCTCGTCGTGGCCACCCCCGGCGCCGAACCGGTTGCTGCCGGTGGCTACGGAGCGGTGCTGCTGCTCGATGCCGGCACTGTCCTCGCGCGCGCCGAGCTGCGGGCCGGCGAAGAAGCGTTGCGCCGCTGGCTGGCAGCCGCCGCACTGGCGAAGTCCGCGAAGGACGGCGGCATCGTGGTGATCATGGCGGAATCGTCAGTCGCAGCGGTTCAAGCGCTGGTCCGCTGGGACCCGGCCGGCCTGGCTCGCCGCGAGCTCGGCGAACGCGCCGCCCTCGGCTTTCCCCCGACGGTGCGGATGGCAGCGATCGACGGTACGCCGTCCGCTGTCGCCGAGCTGCTGGGTGCGGTCGTGCTGCCGCCGGGCGCAGAGGTGCTCGGGCCGGTGGCGCACCGCGCCGGTGCGCGGGCGCTGATCCGCGTTGCCCGATCCGAAGGTCTGGAGTTGGCCACGGCCCTGCACGCCGCGCTGGCCGTCCGGTCCGCCCGCAAGGCGACCGAGCCGGTCCGGGTCGAACTCGACCCACTCGAACTCGTCTGAGCGGGCGCAGTACGCCGCACCCGTAGACTGATCGCGAGCATTTCCCCACCCCCGTGCCGCCGAACAACCGGAGTGTCCTGACGTGTCTGTGCAGCCGATTCGCATCATCGGCGACCCAGTGCTGCGTACGCCGGCGGCGCCAGTCACGACCTTCGACAAGGAACTGCGCGTCCTCGTGCGGGATCTGGACGAGACGATGCGCGACGCTCCAGGCGTCGGTCTCGCGGCTCCGCAGATCGGAATCGGCCTTCGGGTTTTCACGTATGCGACGTCGGAAGAGGACTCCGGCCACATCGTCAACCCGGTCCTCGCCGATCTCTCCGACGAGCAGGAGGAGGACGAGGAAGGCTGCCTGTCCGTGCCCGGACTGACCTACCCGACCAAGCGCGGGATCAGCGTCGTCGCGAAGGGGTTCAACATGCACGGCGAGCCGATCGTGATCGCCGCCGGCAATCCGCTGCTGGCCCGGTGCCTCCAGCACGAAACCGACCATCTCGACGGCGTGGTCTTCATCGACCGCCTCGAGGAGGCGATCCGCAAGCGCGCGATGCGCGAGATCCGCGAGCAGCTGTGGGACCCGCAGGCGGCCGGCCTCGAACCCGTTATCAAGGTGTCGCCGCACGAGCTCTTCGGCAAGGCGTTCTAGGTGCGGCTCGTGTTCGCGGGCACGCCGGCAGCGGCGTTGCCTGCGCTGGACGCACTGCTGGAATCGGAGCACGAAGTCCTCGCCGTCGTCACTCGTCCGCAGCGCCCGGCCGGCCGTGGCCGGCAGCTGAAACCAAGCCCCGTCGAGGCCCGGGCCGCCGAGCGCGGGATCGCGGTGCTGAGCCCCGAGCGGGCGGGCGACCCCGGGTTCCTCGAGACCCTGGCGTCGCTGGCACCGGACGCCTGCCCTGTCGTGGCCTACGGTGCGCTGCTTCCCACGGCGGCCCTGGCCGTGCCGCGTATCGGCTGGGTCAACCTGCACTTCTCGATGCTGCCGGCATGGCGTGGTGCGGCGCCGGTGCAGCGCGCGATTCTCGCCGGCGACGACATGACCGGCGCTTCGACCTTCCTGATCGAGGAAGGGCTCGACACCGGTCCGGTCTTCGGCGTCGTGACGGAGCCGATCGGGCCGCACGACACTGCCGGTGACCTGCTCGACCGGCTGGCCCACTCGGGCGCGCAGCTGCTGCGGCAGACGATGGACGGGCTCGCCGCAGGCCGGCTCGTCGGCGTACCTCAGCCCGCTGAAGGTGTCTCGTACGCTGCCAAACTGCGCCCTGACGACGTCCGGGTCGACTGGACGATGCCGGCGATGCACATCGACCGGCTGGTCCGCGCGGCCACGCCGGCGCCCGGACCGTGGACGACGTTCCGCGAAAAGCGCCTCAAGCTCGGGCCGGTGCTGCCCGCGCCGGCTGTCGAGATCGGGCCAGGGGAGGTGCGCGACCTCGGACCCGACGGCATCAGGGTTGGTACGGCGACGGGTCCCGTGACACTCACGACCGTGCAGCCTGAGGGCCGCGCTGCGATGGACGCTTCGGCCTGGGCGCGTGGCATCCGGCTGGCGCCGGGCGAGAGTCTGGCGTGAGCTTTCCGCCGCCGAAGCCGAGCAACGCCGCCAGAAGGGCCAAGTCGGCGACAGCGCCGGGAGTGGCGGCGAGGTTGGTCGCTTTCGACCTGCTGCGCGCGGTTCATGAGGAGGATGCCTACGCCAATCTGGTCCTGCCCAAGCTGCTGAAGGCATCGACGCTGGACGAGCGGGACAGGGGGCTGGCCGCCGAACTCGGCTACGGCACCCTGCGCGCCGAGGGCACTCTCGATCACGTCATCGCAGGCTGCACCGACCGGCCGCTGGCCGACATCGACAGTGCCGTACTCGACGTACTCCGGCTCGGTGTCTACCAGTTACTGCGCACCCGGGTCGGCGCGCATGCCGCGGTCTCGACCTCAGTCGATTTGACCAGGACTGTGGTCGGCGAGGGCGCGTCGAAGTTCGTCAATGCCGTGCTGCGCAAGGCGGAACGGCGCGGGGGCGACCTGCAGGCGCCCGACCGCGACAGCGATCCGCTCGGGCATCTCGCCATCACCTATGCGCACCCGAAGTGGATCGTCAGCGCGTTCAGGGACGCGCTGGGCGGCGACCTGGACCAGACCGAGGCGGCTCTTGCGGCCGGCGACGCCCGTCCCGAAGTCCATCTCGTCGCCAGGCCGGGACGGATCACCCGTGCCGAACTGATCGCCGCGTGCGCCGACGGCGGCTATGTGGCCTCCGAGGGCCCATGGTCGCCGTACGCCGTCCGGCTCGCTGGCGGCGACGTGACCACTCTGCAGCCGATCCGCGACGGCCGGGCGGGCGTCCAGGACGAGGGCAGCCAGCTCGCGGCGCTGGTCGCCAGCCGCGCGACTGCGGGCGGCGACGTACTCGATCTGTGCGCGGGGCCCGGCGGCAAGGCGGCCTTGCTTGCCGGCATGTTGCGGGACGTAGCGGGACGGCTCGTTGCCGTCGAGCAACATGCGCACCGAGCCGAGCTGGTACGCCGCTCGATCGCCGCCGCGACCGCCGGCTCGACGGTCAGCACCGTCACACTGCAGGCCGATTCGACGACGCCGGCCTGGCCCGCGGCCTCGTTCGACGGGGTGCTGCTGGATGCTCCGTGCACCGGCCTGGGCGCGCTCAGACGCCGGCCGGAGGCGCGGTGGCGCCGGCAGCCGGGCGACGTGCCACAGCTCGGTGTCCTCCAGCGAGCGCTGCTGGCCAGCGCTATCGACGCGACGAAAGCCGGCGGGCGCATCACGTACGTGGTCTGTTCCCCGCATCTGGCGGAAGGCCGGGTGATCGTCGGCGAGGCGCTCAAACGCCGCGACGACGTGAGCCCGATCGACGTGCGCGACCTGCTCGGCGGCGTACCCAAGCTCGGCCCGGGTCCGTCGGTGCAGTTGTGGCCGCACCTGCACGGCACAGATGCAATGTTCGTGGCGGTACTCGAACGCCGCAGCCTCTAGACTGCGCCTCGCGGAGGTCGAACGAGGAGGAGGCTGGCGTGGTTGCGCAGCTCGCGCCCAGCATCCTCAACGCCGATTTCGCGCATCTCGCAGACGAGATCGCGCGGGTGGCGGAGGTCGCGGACATGATCCACGTCGACGTCATGGACAACCACTTCGTACCCAACCTGACCCTCGGCCCGGTCGTCGTCGAGAGCCTGCGGAAGGCCACCGACCTGCCGTTTGACTGCCACCTCATGATCGCCGATCCGGATCGCTGGGCGGCCGGCTACGCCGAGCTCGGCGCAGCGATGGTCACTTTTCACGTCGAAGCAGCCGCCGATGCCGTGCAGACCGCCCGCGGGATCCGCGTCGCCGGAGCCAAGGCGGGCCTGGCGCTCAAGCCGGACACGGCAGTGCTGCCGTACGCCGACATCCTGGCGGAGTTCGACATGTTGCTCGTGATGACGGTCGAGCCCGGTTTCGGGGGCCAGAAGTTCCGCGCCGACTGCCTCGACAAGGTCAGGGAAGCCCGCCGGCTGATGGCCGACCGCGGCGTTTCGCTGTGGCTCGAGGTCGACGGCGGCGTCGGCCGCGACACGATCGAGGCCTGCGCGGAGGCCGGCGCCGACGTGTTCGTCGTCGGCACCGCGATCTACGCCGCCGACGACCCGGCCGAGGCGGCACGCAGCATCAAGGCAATGGCGCAGCAGGCATCGCGTCTGGCGCCGCGCGCGTGACCAGCGTCCTCGTCGTCGACGACGACGCCGACATCGCCCGCTTCATCGAGATCAACCTGCGACTCGAGGGCTACGACGTCAGGACGGCGTGCGACGGCGCGGACGCGCTGGCCAAGATCGGCGAGGAGGCGCCCGATCTGGTGCTGCTCGATGTGATGATGCCCAAGATCGATGGTGTGCAGGTCTGCCGGCTGCTGCGTGCCGACCCGGCCACTGCCAACCTTCCGGTCATCATGCTGACGGCGAAGTCGCTTTCCGCGGACAAGGTAGTCGGACTCACCGCCGGCGCAGACGACTACATCATCAAGCCGTTCGACACGCTCGAACTCGTCGCGCGGGTGCGGTCGACGCTGCGGCGCAACGCCGAGATGCGGTCGGTATCGCCGTTGACCGGCCTGCCGGGCAACAACAGGATCGACCTCGAGATCTCGGGCCGTGTCTCGACCGAGACCAGATTCGCGGTGTGCTACTTCGATCTCGACCACTTCAAGGCGTTCAACGACCGGTACGGCTTCCTGCGCGGCGACGACGTGATTCAGCTCGCGGCTTCGGCCTTGCGGCAGGCGGCGCTCGAGACGCCGGACCCGCCGCCGTTCGTCGGGCATGTCGGCGGCGACGACTTCGTGGCCGTCTGCGAACAGGAGCAGGCCGAGCCGCTGTGCCGGCGGGTCATCAACCTGTTCGACGACGAGGTCCGGACCAAGCACGACCCGGATGACGCCGAGCGCGGTTTTCTCGAGGTCGTCGACCGGCAGGGCGTCGTACGCCGCTCGCCCGTGGTTTCGGTGTCCGTCGGCATCGCACTCAGCGGGCGCCGCAGCTACCGCGACCACAGAGAAGTGGTCGCGGTCGCCACCGAGATGAAGTCGGTGGCCAAGGCGACGCGGGGGTCGGCGATCGCCATCGACCGGCGCGGGGACGGCCAACAGGGCGGCCAGCCGGCCGCAGTGTCGCCGGACGTGACTTCCCTCCCGCCAACGCGGGAAGGTAGACCAACCTGAGGAGGAGAGAGTCCCACTGATGTCAGACAACAGCTTCGCCGCCCGTTCCACGCTCACAGTCGGGGACAGGGCCTACGAGATCTTCCGGATCGACGCGCTGAGTGACCGGTTCCCGGTCGACCGGCTTCCGTTCTCGCTCAAAGTGCTTCTCGAAAACCTGCTGCGCAACGAGGACGGCGGGTCCGTCCAGGCCGCTGACATAGAGGCGCTGGCCGGTTGGGACGCCGCCGCGCCCGCAGCCAGCGAAATCGCCTTCACGCCGGCGCGCGTGCTCATGCAGGACTTCACCGGGGTTCCCGCGATCGTCGACCTCGCTGCCATGCGCGACGCGATGCTGGCTCTCGGGGGCGACCCGCAGAAGATCAACCCGCTGGTGCCGGTCGAGCTCGTCATCGACCATTCCGTGATCGCCGACTTCTCCGGCACCGCCGACTCGCTCGCCCGCAACACGGCCATCGAGTTCGAGCGCAACGGCGAGCGCTACCAATTCCTGCGCTGGGGTCAGCAGGCCTTCGACAACTTCGCCGTCGTGCCGCCGAGCACCGGTATCGTGCACCAGGTCAACCTCGAGTACCTCGCCCGTGTCGTGTTCACCAACGCGGCCGGACAGGCCTATCCGGACAGCCTGGTGGGCACCGACTCGCACACCACGATGATCAACGGGCTGAGCGTGCTCGGCTGGGGCGCGGGAGGCATCGAGGCGGAGGCCGCGATGCTCGGCCAGCCGGTTTCGATGCTGCTGCCCAAGGTCGTCGGGTTCAAGCTGACCGGCGAGCTGCCGGAAGGCGCGACCGCGACCGACCTGGTCCTCACCGTCACCCAGTTGCTGCGCAAGCACGGCGTGGTCGGCAAATTCGTCGAGTTCTACGGACCCGGTCTCGCCAACGTGCCGCTCGCCAATCGCGCCACGATCGGCAACATGAGCCCGGAGTACGGCTCCACCTGCGCGATCTTCCCGATCGACTCGGAAACGCTGCGCTACCTGGAGTTCTCCGGCCGCCCGGCTGAGCAGGTTGCTCTGGTCGAGGCCTACGCGAAGGCGCAGGGCATGTGGGCGCCGGACATGGCCGAGCCCAACTTCACCGAGCGGCTCGAACTCGATCTGTCGACCGTCGAGCCCTCCATCGCCGGACCGAAGCGGCCGCAGGACCGGGTGCTGGTGCGCGAGGCCAAGCACGGCTTCCGAACGGCGCTCGAGCAGCTCGTCGCCAGCGGCACGACCACGCCGTCGGTGCAGAACAAGGCCGACGAGGCGTCGGCTGAATCGTTCCCGGCCTCCGACGTCCCGGCCGCGACCGCCGGGGCATCGGACGAGGACTCGGCCGAACCGGACGCCGGCGGCGAGCTCAACGGCAGCGGGCGGCGTACGTCGAACCCTCAGGTCGCGCATCTCGCCGACGGCAACCGGGTCGAGATCGACCACGGGCACGTCGTCATCGCCGCGATTACTTCGTGCACCAACACCTCGAACCCACACGTCATGATCGGCGCCGGACTGCTGGCACGAAATGCCGTCGCAAAGGGCTTGCAGACCAAGCCGTGGGTCAAGACGACGCTGGCGCCCGGATCCAAGGTCGTCATGGACTACTACGCCGCCGCGGGACTGGTCGAGCCGCTCGCCGCACTGGGCTTCAACCTCGTGGGCTACGGCTGCACGACGTGCATCGGCAACTCCGGGCCACTGCTGGCCGGCGTCTCCGAGGCGGTCAACGCGGGCGACCTCGCGGTCACCTCCGTGCTGTCTGGCAACCGCAACTTCGAGGGCCGCATCCAGCCCGATGTGAAGATGAACTACCTGG
>JBDTYE010000058.1:0-14961 GCA_040005895.1 Actinomycetota bacterium
CGGTCGGCGCTGCGCCGGGTCGGTCCGGGACCGGCAGCGTCACGCCCACCTGCGTAGGGTCGACGATGTCGTGCGAGCGGACCCGGTAGGTGTACCAGTTCTTGGCTGTCTCGACGACGATCGCGTCGCCCGGCAGTAACTCCGCGATGCCGCCGAAGGGAGCTCCGTACGTCGTGCGGTGGCCGGACACGACGAAATTGCCGACCTGTCCCGGGAACGCGGTGTGCGGGTAGTGCCCGGGACCGTCCTTGAGGTTTTCGTGCGTCACGCCCTCGCCGATCACCCACTGGTAGCCCGAGCCGAAACGCGGGATCCACAGCTTGGCCAGGCCGGTGCCAAGGGGAATGTCGGGCACCGGTGTCCTGCTGCCCTGGCCCGCCGGTGTGGGGGTCGCTGCACTGGAGGGCTGCCCGGGTTTGCCCGGCTGCCCCGAACTCCCTGAACTGCCCGGGTCGGCTGTCGGCGTCCCGGAAGCGACCACGGGATCGTCGCTGCCGAACTCTTCGCCCGGCAGCGCGACACCCGCTTGCCAGGCAGCCGCCAGCTTGCCCTCGGCAGCGTGCTGGGCATGCGCGGTGTGCACCCCGGTGCCCCAGAGCTCGTACGCAACGAACAGGAAGACGACGAGGCCGGCTGTGATCAGCAGTTCGCCGGTGGCGCGGACGGCTCTGAGGAACACGTCAGGATCCCGTCGGCCGGGCGTGCCGCAGTGCCAGCGGACCGTCGTACGCCGCCAGCGTCAGAGCGCTGCCGCGCTCGACGTCGTAGCCAAGCCCCCAGGCGGCTGCGGCCTGGCGGAAGACCTGCACCGGCTGCGCCCGGTCAAGAGCCGACTGCAACCTGCCGGGGTCGCCGACGGCTCGCACGACGAACGGCGGTGAGTAGACCGCGTCCTGCAGGAACAGCGTGTTGCCGACGCAGCGGACAGTAGTGGTGGCGATCACCCGCTTGTCCATGATCGTCATCGCCTCGGCGCCGCCGGCCCAGAGCGCGTTGACCACTCCCAGGACGTCCTGCTGGTGCACCACCAGATCGTCCGGCGTCGGATTGCCGCGACGGCTCTCACCCTTCGCAAGCCGCGGGGCGTCGTCCAGGGACACACTCAGGCCCGGTCCCCGCACTGCCTGCAGCCCGGCCGGCGCGGCAAGCCCGTCCCCGGTCTGCTGGGCATCGCGGACCCTCGAGTCGCGCCGGGCCGCAGCTTCGGTCTCCTGTCTGACGTCGGACTGCAGCGCGAGAAGCTCGCCGGCACGGCGGCCGACGACCCGCTGCTGCTCAGCGACCGCATCGGAAAGACTGACGCGGCCGGCGCGCAGTTCGGTCCCCCGCGCGATGCGCCGGCTCGTTGCGAAGAGTGTGCCGGCGGCCAGGAACACCACAGCCGCCGCGACTTGCCAGCCGATCGGCCGCCGTTCGGCGGTGGTAGTCAACGACCGCCCTCCTTGGCACGCTTCGACTACCCGCTACGCTAACCCACCGCAACCATTGCCCGACCCCGTTGAACTGCGTTCGTGGAGGAACAGCCGTGCCGAAGTCGCGTGTCCGCAAGAAGAAGGACACCTATACGGTTCTGGCGGCGCCCGTAAGGGCTCGCCGCAAGCAGTCGCCGCGCTGGCTCGGCCCGTTGATCATCGCGCTGTGGGTGGTCGGGGCCACCTACCTGGTGATCGCCTACTTCACCAACTTCGAGCTCCCCGGCATGCGCTCGCTCGGCAACTGGAACATCGCCGTCGGCTTCGCCATCATCGCCACCGGCTTCGGCCTCGCAACCCAGTGGCAGTGACACCGCGTATTACACGGGTGTGATTCATCCCCAGGAGTTGTCCACAGTGGGGACAACTCTCGTCAGCCCGCCGCGAGCACCTGGTCCAGCGCGTTCTCGTGCGGCCCGAGGAAATGCGGTGTGGGCTTGCTGACCTGGGTCTGCCAGAGCGCTTTCATCGTCGCCAGCAGCTCGCGTACCTGACTCTTGCGGGTCTCCCCCGGCCAGGTATCCGAGGTGTCGTCGCCGACGCCGTCGGCCTCCAGCCCGAGCTGCCGGCACAGGAAGGTCGCCCGCCGCACGTGGAAGCTCTGGGTGACCACCACCGCCCGGCGTACACCGAAGATCACCCGGGCGCGGTAGCAGCTGTCGTAGGTGTTGAAGCCGGCGTGGTCCTGCCCGATGGCGGCTGCGGGCACACCGCGCCCGGCGGCGTACCGCGCCATGATTCCTACCTCGTCGTAGTCCTCGCGGCTGTTGTCGCCCGTCATCAGCAGGCCGCGCACCTGGCCGCGCTGAAACAGGCCGATGGCGATGTCGAGCCTGCGGGCGAGGAACGGCGACGGCTCGCCGCCATGCACGCCGGCGCCGAAGACGATCGCCACCGGCTCGCCCGGCACGTCGGCCGGGTGGTAGATCCGGCCGCGGGTGGCATGCCTGACGTACGCCGCCGGGCCGAACACCAGGGTGAGGCCCAGCACGCCGAGCACGCCGATCGCAATTCCCGTCCGACGGGGAGGCCGGCGAAGTCTCACATGAAGTCCGCGGCCGGGTACTCAGGCACACCGGCCTCGTCCCCGGGGATCACGGCATACCGCATGGGTTCGCCGCAGTGCCTCGGGGGCTTCTCGTTCCCCTTGCGCAGCAGCAGGAGTTGCGTGCCGCACCCGCTGCAGCTGAAGACCGGCAAGCCGTCCGGCTCGACCACGTCGACGGGGTCGTAGTTCTTCGTGCCGACCTGCATCGGCCGCAGCGACGCCAGCCCCCAGCGGATGACCAGTGTCGCGATGAGCAGGGCGCCCGCGGCGCGGCCGGCCCAGGAAACGTCGAAGGCGTAGCGCAGAACCAGCAGCGCCAGCACCGCGAGGAGGAGCGCGAGGGTACTGAGCCGGAGGCGCTTCACGGCTAGCACAGTATTCGCTCGGCGCCCGGCGCGAACCCACGGTGGAGCCGGTCAGAGCAGGATGCGGACCGGTGTGCCGAGCGGAAGCAAGTGGGCCAGCGTGGTGATGTCGGCGTTGTGCATCCGGATGCAGCCGTGGCTCTCATCCTTGCCGACACTGGTTTCGTCGTTGGTGCCGTGGATCCCGATGACGCCTTCGCCCTTGCCGAACTTCGTCAGTACGTTCGAGAACCCAGACAGGCCGTAGGCGAACGGCCCGTAGAAACCGCCCCTGTTTGTCGGGGTCAGCAGCTCCTTGAGGTAGAAGATGCCCCCCGGAGTCGGCGTGTTCTGCGTTCCTACGCCCACCGGATAGCTGCCGCGGCGCTCGCCGTTCTCGAAGACGTACAGCACGTGGGCCTTCAGGTGTACGTCGACCCGGAAGGTCACGGCCGACACGGAGACGTCGCCGGTGCGAACCCACCCGGACGAGCCGTTCGGCCGCACCGGCAGGTAGACCTCCAGCCAGTCCGGTCCGCGCATGTCCTTGAGCAGAAACGTCAGAGGCGCGCCGGACGGCTGCGGGTTGTCCAGCGTCCGTAACTGGTGCTGCGAAACCCCGGCGGGCTGGTCGTAGATCACGACGGAAGCGCTGGTAGCGGTTGCCGCGAAAGCCGGGAAGGCGCCGTACCTGCTGGTCAATGCCGGCCCCGGACTCGGGGCAGGGGGCTCGGTCGAGGCGGAGCTCGCCGGCGCCGGCGCGGTGGTGTCACCGGGCTGCGGAGCCGGCACGGGCTGGGCCGAATGGACCAGCGACGCTGGCGCATCCGCAGGCTTTGCCGGCGATTTCCCCGTGCAGGCGACTAAAGCGCAGACGAGCAGAGCCGATACCGCTAGAGCCGAATGCTCTCGTCCGGCACTGGACACGTGCCCACCTCGAAACTCTCGGCAGAAAGGGGACGACGTGAACCGGCTCGCCAGCAGCGCCGCCATCGCGGCCCTTACGCTCCTCGTCAGCGTACCCGCGCTCCCTGCAAGTGCAGCGCCGGTCACACTCGTCGTCCCCCAGATCGACCCGCTGCCGGGCGCGAAGGTCGACTTCACCGGTGACGGCGACGACTGTCCCGCGGACGCCTCCAGGAAGGCCGGAACCTTCACGGTGACCCTTTCCTACACGACACCGGCGGGAGCAACCGCGCAAATCCTGGCCAACGGTTCAGTTGCGGCGGACGGCACCTTCGCGTCTTCGGTCACGCTCCCGGACACTGCCGTATCGGGTGCCGCGGCCAGCATCATTTCATCGGCGACGTGCTCCGGGGTGACAACCGCGAGCAACAAGGTGCCCCTCTCGGTGCTCTACCACAACGGCACGCTCACGCTCTCGGCTGCCACTGTCGCCGCCGGCGCGACCATCACGGCGTCCGGCGACGGCTGTTACGGCGGTGAGTTCGTCATCGTCTACGGCCCGGCCAAGGGCGACCCCAACACCTTCCCCGACGGCGCCAGCGGCATCCCGGCCGCCGACAGGAGCTTCACCACGACGATGACGATTCCCGTGGCGCAGGCCACCGGCAGCTACGACGTCTACGCTCTCTGCCCAGGGACCGTGTACGCCGCCAAGCAGATGGCAGTCACGGCGGCTGCTGCCGGCGCGTCCAGCTCGGCACCGGCTGCGCCGCTGGCGAGCGCGACGCTGGGCGGCGGCTTCAATGCCGCATCCGGGGTATCAGGAGTCAGCGGACCTGCCGCCCCCGCACCCGTCGCGGTCGCTCCGGTCGCGGTCAAGGGCGAGGTCGCGTTTACCGGCTGAGCCGAGCCGCCGTCGTACCGATGCTGCTCAATCCGGGAGTGCGCTCACGCACCTGCCGGGTGCGGATCGCGACGGCCATGACGGTAAGCGCGAGTACGACGACCACCACCCCGACGTGCAGAATCGCGCGGCGGGGGCTGCCCTTGCCGAGATAGACGTAGCCGGCCGTGATGACAGCGCCGGTCACCAGGCCGCCGAGGTGCGCTCGCCAGTCGATGCCGGGGATCGCGAATCCCAGGAACAGGTTGAGCAGCAGGATCACCATGATCTGGCTGGTGTCGCCGCCGAGCCGTCGCTGGATCACGAACAAGGCGCCGAAAAGGCCGAAGATCGCGCCCGACGCACCGATGCTCGAATCGTTGGGCCGCGAAAAGAAGTAGGAAGCCGTCGAGCCGCCGAGCGCCGCCGCGACATAAAGCGCTACGTAACGCCAGCGGCCCAGAACTCGCTCGACCTGATCGCCCAGCAGGAGCAGGGCATACATGTTGAAGCCGATGTGCCAGATCGCCTCATGCAGAAACGCTGCCGTGAACAGCCGGTAGTACTGGTGCCGGACAGCGATGGAGTTGGGGTGCATGGCGAATCTGCCGACCAGGGCAGACACCTTGTAGAGAAACCGTCCACGAACCACCTGATCCTCGCCGCCGACTTTGAGGAAGATCAGCAGGAAGACCACCACGTTGATGCCGAGAATCATCCGGGTCACCGGCGAGTCGGCGGTGACCGGAGCGCCCGCTATGGTGCGCGCCTGCCGCACCGACTTGCGCCCCTCGCGCAGGCATTCGGGGCACTGGAAACCGACGGATGCAGGTGTCATACATTCCGGGCAGATAGGCCGGTCACACCGCGTGCACTGGACCCCAGTCTCGCGATCGGGATGCCGGTAGCACACGATTGCCCCGGAGGGCAGGTGACTGACAGGTGGTGCCATCAGGCTTGACGACGCTCGATCGTGACCGCGTCGATGGTGACGGGGGTGCGCGGCCGGTCGCCGGAGTCGACTTCGGTCGCGGCGATCGCATCGATGGTGTCGATGCCGCCGGTGACCTCGCCGAAGATCGTGTGCTTGCCGGTGAGCCATTGGGTCGGCGCCACCGTGATGAAGAACTGGGACCCGTTGGTGCCCGGTCCCGAATTGGCCATGGCGAGCAGGTACGGCTTGGTGAACGCCAGCTCCGGGTGGATTTCGTCTTTGAACTGATAACCCGGCCCGCCGGTGCCTCGGCCCAGCGGGTCGCCGCCCTGGATCATGAAGCCGCCGATGACCCGATGGAAGATGGTGCCGTCGTAGAGCTTGCGCGCCGCCTTTGTGCCAGTCGCCGGGTCGGTCCACTCGCGCGTGCCTTCCGCCAGCTCCACGAAGTTGGCCACGGTCTTCGGCGCGTGATTGGGGAACAGCTTCACCTCGATCGGACCCATGGAGGTCTCGATCTGGGCGTAGACGTCCTCGGCCATCCGGGGACTCCTTTCGATGGACTGCGCTCATCCTTGCATGCGTCGGCAGCCCTACGTCGACGAGACGGCAGCGGTGCGGTTGACTCGGTCATCGGCTGGGGAAGCCTGTATGGACGCCCTACCTGCTGTGAGGAGTAAGCCCGTGTTCAAGCGCTCGGTGACGGTGGATACCGCGAAGATGGCGACGGCATACGACAGTGCCAAGGAGCACCTCGGCCCGGCCTATGACAGTGCCAAGGAGCACCTCGGCCCGGCCTACGACAATGCAAAGGAACAGGGCTCGCACGCCCTGCAGGCCGCCATCGCCGCGATGGTCCCGGTCGTCGCGGCCGCCGCCCCGGCGATCGCCGCGGCCAAGACCAGGGCGCAGGCCAGGGGCGCCGATCTGCTGAACTCGGATGCGGCTCTAGAGGCGCGCGAACGCGCCCTGCTGATGCTGGCCGCCGCCAAGGGCGAAGCGGTCAGCAGAAAGCGCCGCCGCTGGCCGCTGGTCGTCGCGTTCTTCACTTTCGGCGCGGCGATCGGTGCCGCGGCTACCACCTGGTGGCGGCGGATGGCGGAAATGAACGGCGCGTCCTACGCCGAGGACGGCACCGCCGGTCCCAGGGTCGACCTGTCGCAGCCGCTCACGGAGGCCGACCCGCAACAGGTCACGGTGCTTCCGGACGTCCCCACGGGCCACGCCGACAGCGATGGCCACGTCGAGGACTACAGCGACCCGAAGGCGACGTTCTAAAGCCCACTTGCCTGCACTGTCGCGTTGCAACGTCAGCGGCCCGCGCCGCTGACGTGACGCACCGACCGCCCCGGGATTCGCTGTTGCGGTTCGTGCTTGCCCTGCAAGGGAATTCGCACGTGCCGACCGTCGCGTGACCAGCGTTCCGCGATCTCGAGGCGGCTGGCACGAGCGGCCTCCAGCCTGATGTCGCTGCGTAGGCCGACGGTCGCGATGAGTGCATCGAAGCCGGCGTTCGACGCTGTATCGGTGAGCCTGCGCAGCAGCGCGGCGCCGAGTGCTCTCGACGTTTGTGCCGGACGTGCCAGCAGACCGAAGGTCGCCTCCCAACTGCGGGAGCCACGGTCGTAGCCGGCGATGGCGCGGATCTCGCCTGCGGTCTCGGCGACGACGACGTAGCGCTCCGGGGGGTTCATCGTCGCCAGCGACTCTCGGACCCAGATGGCATAGCGGCCGAGTGCGCCGACCCCGGGCACTTGTGGTGACAACAGAGGCGACGCCCGGTGCAGATCGGCGATGGCTTCGGCGTCGAGCACGGTCGCCGGCCGGATCGCTGCCTCGGTACCGTCGGCGAGCAGCAGATCGGAGCGTTCCTGCTGACGCGGGGTGATGGCCGCCGCCACCATCAGGAACCCCCGGGCGCGGGCGCCTTCGATCTCGGTGAACGCGGGCGCCCGGCGTCGCACCACCGCCAGCCGTACGTCGCCGCGGGACTCCCGCCACGGCACGACCAGCACCTGCGTCGGCGGCTGTCCATTGTCCGGCCTCTCGATGCTGGAGACTGGCAGACCGTCGGCCATGGCGCGTTCGGTCAGGTAGCTCAGGCCAGCGGCGGAAGCCGGAAGCAGAGCGCACTGATCGGCTCGAAGCAGCACCGTCAACGCGCCTTCGAGCGCGGCATCGCGACGGCCGGTCGCGAGCGAGAGGCCGTGCAGAAGGCGCAGGCTGCGGGTCTGCGCGTCGACCAGGTCGTGCGGGTCGCTGCTCGTCACGGTGATGCGCTGACCACCGGCGTCGGCGATCACCTGGGCCAGCGCCGCCGCGTCCAGCGAGGGTGCTTCCACCACCAACTCGTCCGCGACGATGCTGCCGCTGATGGGATGCACGTCCAGTGCGACGATGTTGCCGCCGCATGCTGCTATGGCGCCGGAGATGCCGGCGAGGCGACCGGGTGCGTCGTCGAGTTCAGTTCGAATCGTCCAGTAGGGCACTTGATCCTCCTTCCGTGTGGATCAACTCCCAGCATCGCCGACGGGTGTTACGCGAACACTCCTCCCGGTGTCGGGGGCGTGAACTCCAGGAAACGTTCAATGCCCGGTGCGGCGGAACCGCGCGCCCGGATGGCGCGTCGAAACGGTGACTTCAATGAAAGGGAGCAACACCATGGCCAGCAGGAGCACAGTGTTGCGGGCATCGACCGCGGGCGGAATCGTGGCGGTGCTCGCGATCGCCTACTTCCTCGGCGGCGTACGGTCTCCCGACCACGTCGCCGCCACGCCCACCCAGACCAAGGACCCCGGCGCCGTGACCCAACAGGACACCGTTTCCGTCGCGGGTGTCGGACGCATCGCCGGTACGCCGGACACGCTGCAGTTGCAGATGTCGGTCGAGAGCCGGGGCGCCGACGTCAGCAAGGCACTCGCGGCCGGAAATTCATCGATCAGGAGGGTCGTCGATTCGCTCAAGTCGCACGGTGTCGCCGACGCGGACCTGAAGACCAGCGGGCTCGGCGTACAGGCCAACTACAACTACGACAACAACAAGCAGACGCTCATCGACTACGTAGCGTCCGAGTCGCTGACCGCCAAGCTGCGCGACCTCGACAAGGCCGGCGAGGCAATCGGCGCAGCGGTCACCGCCGGCGGCAATGACGTCCGTGTCAACGGTGTCTCCCTCGACCTCGAGGGCAACACCGCGCTGGTACAGAAGGCGCGTGAGACCGCGTTCGCCGACGCCAAGGCGAAGGCAGCGCAGTATGCGAGCCTGTCAGGTCGCGAGCTTGGTGCGGTGTCGACGATCACGGAGCAGGTGTCGGACAGCCCGCCGGTGCCGATGAACGAATCGGCTCCGATGGCGGCCGGTGACGCCAAGGCCGCAGCGGTGCCGATCCAGCGAGGCAGCCAGGAAGTCGCGGTGCACGTCCAGGTCGTCTGGTCGCTGAAGTAGGTCGCGACTACTTGCCGGTCAGGCGGCGCAGCAGACTGCTGCGCGGCTTGGCCGGCGACGCTGCGGCGTGCGGCGCAGGCGCCGCTTGTTGCGCCGCCGGGCGGGCGTGCTCCGCGCGGTGCGGCAGCAGCGGTGCGTCGTAGTCGGTGTTGGCTATGGCGCGCACAATTCCGTCGACGTCGAAGTTTTCCGAGTCGGGGATGGTCTCCACCAGGCCCACGAGTACGCCGTCCCGCATCACGACTGCCTCGAGCCCGGCCGCGCCGTCCGCGTCCCAGATCGCTTCGCGCCCGTCGCGCAACACCATGCGCACGCTGTATTCGTAGACGCCGACCGGGTGCACGTGTGCGAACCCGCCCCGCGCCCTCAGTTTGTCGACCACCGCCCGTGCCGTTGCTTCTTCCACGCAGTGAAGGTACGACACGAACCGGTCAGCGTCGCCAGTCCGTCGCGCAATCGCGGGGCTGCCAGTCTCGGCTTTGGCGGCTGTCGGCGCCGTACCGCACAGCAAGTACGTCGACCAGAACCAGTGCCGCTGCAGAAATTGCGAGCATCATCGTCATCACCTCATCACTTCAGCAATCTCGGTTCGGATGGCCCGCCGGGGCGGCCGGCCCTGTACAGATACGGACGCCGGGACCCAAGGGTTCACCAGAGTGTTCTGCGGCCGGACAACCTCTGATCCGGTGTTCGAGTTCGTTGTCATGGGACCAGTCTCGGAGAGCCTGGCGAGCGCCACCAGTGGCAGTATTGCCAATGTGCGGGGTATTACTGCCATACTGGCGGGCATGCTGAAGGATGTCGTAGCAGTGATCGGCGACCGCGTCGCAGCCTTCGAGCTCGGGGTGGTCAGCGAGGTCTTCGGGCTCGACCGGACCGCCGACGGGCTGCCCGGTTTCGACTTCGCCGTCTGCTCCTACCGGCCCGGGCGCATCCCCACGTCGTCGGGCTTCTCCATCAACGTGGAGTACGACCTGCGACGGCTGCGCACGGCCGATCTGGTCGTCTTACCCGCGTGGGACACCGAGGACATCACGCCCCCAGCTGAACTCGTGAGCGCTCTGCATGCCGCAGTCGACCGCGGCGCGCGAGTGCTGGCAGTCTGCTCCGGAGCCTTCCTGCTCGGTGCCGCCGGCCTGCTTGACGGCCGCCGGGCGGCCACCCACTGGCGGTTCGCCGCCAAGCTGGCCGATCGCTACCCGCTCGTTGCCGTGGATGCCGACGTCTTGTATGTCGACGAAGGGCAGATCGTGACCAGCGCGGGCACCGCGGCCGGCATCGATGCCTGCTTGTACCTGGTCCGCCAGGAGTACGGAGCCGCCGTCGCCAACGCCATAGCGCGTCGGATGGTGGTCCCGCCGCATCGCAGTGGTGGCCAGGCACAGTTCGTCGAAGCACCCGTTCCGCAGTCCGCCGAGAGCGACGACCTGACCGCATTGCTGGAGTGGGCCAGGGGCAGGCTGATCGACGAGATGTCCGTGGAAACCCTGGCAGCACATGCACTTATGTCGCCGCGCACCTTCGCACGTCGGTTCCGCGAAGTGACCGGCACGACGCCCTACCGGTGGTTGCTCGACCAGCGGCTGCTACTCGCCGAACAGCTGCTCGAGGACACCGACCTCGGCATCGACGAGGTGGCGCGCTGCAGCGGTCTCGGCAGCGCGGACACGTTGCGGCACCACTTCACCGCCCGGCGGCGGGTCGGCCCGACGGCGTACCGCCGCACCTTCCGGGAGATCGTCGCGACCCGCGCCGGCTGACAGACCCGTGACAGTTGTCACGAAGAAGTTCTGATGGGCGGCTCTGCCGCCGGCCGCGCCGATCCGGCAGGCTCGACCGCATGGCAGCAGACATCGATGTGAATGGCGGCGTTCGGGCCGAAGGCCTGCGCAAGAGCTACGGCAGCACGGTCGCGGTCGACGGCCTGGACCTGGACATCCGCTCGGGCGAGGTTGTCGCTCTGCTCGGACCGAACGGCGCCGGGAAATCGACCACGATCGATCTGCTGCTCGGCCTGACAAAACCGGACGCCGGCTCGGTGCGCATCTGGGGTGTGACCCCGTCGCAGGCCTGCGCGGCCGGCCTGGTCGGCGCGATGCTGCAGGGAGGCGGCGTCATGGGCGCCACGACGGTCCGCGAACTGGTGCAGTTGATGCGGCGCCTCTCGCCCGCCCCGCTGTCCGTCGACGAGGTCGTCCAGATGGCGCAGCTCGACGACATCATCGACAAGCGCGCCGACCGCCTGTCGGGCGGCCAGGTGCAGCGGGTGCGATTCGGGCTGGCCATTGCCGGGGACCCGCAGCTACTCGTCCTCGACGAGCCGACGGCCGCGATGGACGTCGCGGCCCGGCGGATGTTCTGGACGTCAATGCACGTCCTGACCGCCCGCGGCCGCACGGTCCTGTTCGCGACCCACTATCTCGATGAAGCCGACGAGTACGCCGACCGCGTCGTCCTGCTCGCGGCCGGACAGGTCGTCGCGGACGACACGCCAGGCCGGATCAAGGCGCGCACCGGCGGCCGGGTGATCAGGGCCGTGCTGCCGTCCGCCGAGCAGCGCGCACTACAGCTGCTGCCCGGTGTCGCCGGAGTGGAACTACACGGCGACGTCGTACGCCTGCGATGCACCGACTCCGACGCGGCACTGTGGGCGCTGATGGCCGGCTGGCCGGCGGCGCGCGACATCGAAGTGACGTCGCAGGGCCTCGACGAGGCCTTCCTCACGCTGACCACACCGGCGCCGTCGCCCCTGGCACAACCGGAGCAGGTCCGATGAACCTGGCCCTGCTGACCTTCGAGTTGCGGCGCGCGGTCAGGAACCGGCGAACGTTGATGTTCTCGGCGGTGCTCCCGGTGTTCTTCTTCCTGACGTTCGCCGCGGGAGGCGACACGGAGAAGCTCGGAGGGCTCTCGTCGCGGCCCTACATAATGATCAGCATGGCTACCTACGGCGCCATGAATGCGCTCTTCACCGGCGGCGGGATCATCGCCGGTGAACGCGCCGCCGGCTGGCCTCGACAACTGCGGATCGCCGGCCTGCGCAGTCGAGACTACCTGGTCGCCAAGACCGCAATCGCTTATGTGGCAGCTGTTCCCGGGCTGCTAGCGGTGTTTGCGCTCGGCGCGATGACGGACGTGCACATGCCGCCGCTGCAGTGGCTCGAAGCCGGCGCTTCGGTGCTGGTCGGGCTGCTGCCGATCGCAGCGCTCGGCATCGCCATCGGGTACGCCGCCCGCCCCCAGTCGCTCGCACCCATCTTCGGCATCGGTTCGGCGATGCTGTCACTGCTCGGCGGGCTGTGGGCGCCGACCGAGACGCTGCCGTCGGGCCTGCAACACGTCGTCAGGGCTCTGCCGTCGTACTGGTCAGCGCGGGCGGGGCGTTCTGTCGTCCTCGGGTCGTGGGTCGGCTGGCACGGCCTCTTTGTGATTGCCGGGTGGACCCTGGCATTGGGCGCCCTGGCGGCGTACGCCTATCGCCGCGACGGGCTCCGGCCGAGCGCCGCAGGCACCACATGAGTCCTATGCTCGTCGGCCGCGCATGAATCCGGCTATCCGCGGGCTCCCTGTCGGCCAGGCGCAGGGCAAGCGGATCGGCATCCGGCGGTGGCGGCTCGTCGCTGGGATCTTCCTCGTCTACATCGGCTACGCGTTCCCGGACTTGTTCCGCAGTCACACGCCCTTGACTGTCGCCTTCGGCTTGCTTCTGCTGACGTTCTTCGTAGGGCTCTACATCGGGTTGCTTCCCTACGGGATGTTCGGCTTCAACCGCGCGATTGCCCGGTGGGTGCCTCTCTCGATGCTCGGAACGACGTGTCTGTACCTCGCGGTCATCGACCGGGGCGGACTGATTCTCCCGATCTACGTCTGCATAGCGTTCGTCGTCTGCTATCCACCGCGGGTGTCACTGCCATTCGTGATCGTGGTGGCGGTCGCAGTCGTGCAACTCCCGCAGTACGTCGAGCACTGGGACATGGCTGGATTTCAGTGGGGACTTGGCCTTCCCATCCTCGCGACCTCGATCGGCATGTACTTCATCCGGGTGAACGCCGGCAATCAGATAGCGCTGTACCAGGCGCGAGCAGAGATCGAGCGGCTCGCCGCCGAGCAGGAGCGGATGCGCATCGCGCGGGATCTGCACGATCTGCTCGGTCATGCGCTGACGACTGTCGTGGTCAAGGCGGAGCTTGCCGCTCGACTCGCGACGATCGATCCGCAACGCGCCGCCGCCGAGATGAGCGAGGTCGCGGACCTGGCCAGGCAGGGACTGGACGACGTACGCGCGACCGTATCCGGTTATCGGGAAGTCAGTCTGGTCAACGAACTCGCGACGGCCCGGGAGGTACTGCGAGCGGCGGGAATCCACGCCGAACTACCCGCGAGCACTGAGTCGGTGCCAGGCGAGTTGCGCGAACTGTTCGGTTGGGTCGTGCGTGAGGGCGTCACCAACGCAGTCCGGCACAGCCGGGCCGCGCACCTGCGAATCACTTTGCGCGGCAGGGGAATCGCCGTCGAGGACGATGGAGTCGGAGCGAATTCCCCGGCGCCCCCTACCGGTATGTCCGGCGGCAACGGCTTGCCCGGGCTACGCGAACGAGCCGCTGCTCTGGGTGGAATGGTGACCGCGGGCCGAACCGCAGGTGGCGGCTGGTCGCTCACCGTCGACGTACCGAAGTGATCAAACTGCTGCTCGCCGACGACCAGCACCTGGTACGTGGCGCGCTCGCCGCGCTGCTCGCGATGGAGGACGACTTCGAGGTCGTCGGTGAGGTCGCCCGCGGCGACGAGGTCATCGACCGGGCCCGCGAACTGCAGCCGGACGTCGTACTCCTCGATGTCGAGATGCCGGGCATCGACGGGCTCGCGGTGGCCGCTGCGCTGGCCGCCGAACTACCGCGGATCCGGGTGATCATCGTCACGACCTTCGGCCGCACCGGCTACCTGCGTCGCGCGATGGAAGCCGGCGCCCTCGGTTTCGTGGTCAAGGACGCGCCGGTTGAGGTCCTGGCCGATGCCGTACGCCGGGTTGCACGCGGCGAGCGCGCCGTCGACCCGTCTCTGGCAGCTGCCACCCTCGCCGGCGGCGTCAGCCCGCTGACCGGGCGGGAGCGCGACGTGCTCGTCGCCGCCCGAGACGGGGCCACGGTCGCGGACATCGCCTCTCGGCTGTTCCTCTCTGAGGGCACCGTGCGCAATTACCTGTCCTCGAGCATCGCGAAAACAGGAGCACGGAACCGCCAGGAGGCTCTGCGCCAAGCCGAGGAGCGCGGCTGGCTGTAGTCCGCATCAGAGGCACGGACGCGGGTAGTTTGGTTGTCGTGCCTTCCCGCTACTGCCCGCCGACGGCGCCCGATCGGCTGCATCGCAGCGCCAGGGCCGAGGACCGGCTGCACTCGGTGGTGGAGCGGGTGCTGCGCCGCCGCGGCTGGCGCCCGCGCATCCTGCCCTACGTCGGATACGGCTACGACGGCTGGGTTCGGGTGCTGGCGCGCGTTCAACTGGCCCCGCCAGGAGTCCGGCGCCGTGACATCGAGCGCGGGCGCGGGTGGCGCCGGTACTTCTGCGCAACTGCGACCGGCTTGGCTGTGACGGTGCAGATCGGCGACACCGTGCACGAAGTAGTGAGCGGCCGCGGCGGCTACATCGACCAGGTGGTCGACGTCCAGCTGCCGCCGGGCTGGGCAACCGCACTTCTGTCCGCCAAGGGCTGCAGACCGGCCGAGGCGACAGTGCGTGTCGTCTCCGCGGCCGCCCGGATCGGGATCGTCAGCGATATCGACGACACTGTGGTGATCACCGCAATGCCGCGCCCGCTGCTCGCCATCAAGAACTCGATGCTGTTGCACGAGGTGGATCGCCGGCCGGTGCCAGGAATGGCGCTGCTTT
Organism: Actinomycetota bacterium; assembly: GCA_040005895.1. Classification (GTDB taxonomy): domain Bacteria; phylum Actinomycetota; class Actinomycetes; order BP-191; family BP-191; genus JBDTYE01. The sequence goes on from JBDTYE010000058.1 coordinate 14,918, forward strand.
ATCAGTCGCTGATCGCGCCGGACCCGGAATCGTTCGTCGTCTAC
>JBDTYE010000059.1:0-14917 GCA_040005895.1 Actinomycetota bacterium
GGCGCCGGCCACTGTCGGCAGGCCGAAGCCGGTGACCCCGAGCTGTGTCTGGTTGTCCTTGCTCATCAGGAACTGCAGGAAGTCAGCGCACTCGGGCGGTGCCTTGGCCGTGCACGAGAATCCGTCTCCGCCACCGAGTGCGGCACCGGGGACGCCCGGGGCTCCGTCGATGTTCGGGAACGCGAACCAGCCGAGGTTGCTGGCGAAGTCCTTGTTGGTGGTCAGGGCGCTCATTACGCCTGGGTCCCAGTGGCCTTGGAGCTCCATCGCGGCCTTGTTGTTGGCGAGCAGGCCGGCCGAGCTGCCGGCACCGGTCTGGGCCGGAGTGCCGAGGAAGCCGGTCTGGAACGGCTTGGCGGCGACCAGCGCCTGCAAGTCGGTGCCGGCCTTGGTCCAGCAGGGGTCATCGATCTTCAGCGTGTCGGCCGCCTTGGAGAGGACGTCCTTGCTGCACTCGCGCACGGCCAGGTAGTCCCAGTAGAACGCGTTTGGCCACTTGTCCTTGGCGCCAACGGCGATGGGGGTCAGACCGGCCGCCTTGAGCTTGCCGATGTCGGCGATCAGGTCGGTCCACGAGGCCGGCGGGGTGCTGATGCCGGCTTTCGCGAATTGGTCCTTGTTGTACCAGAAGCCGACCACGCCGAGGCTGAACGGGATGCCGTACACCTTGCCGTCGTTCATCCAACCGGCACCGGTGGCACCGATGCTGGAGATCCACGGCTTGGTGGCTTCGGTGATGTCCTGGATCTTGCCGGCGTTGATGAAGGCGCGGAGCTTGCCGCCGCCGTTGCTCTGGATGATGTCCGGCGGGTTGCCCGACTGGAGGCCAAGGGCCAGCTTGGTGTCGAGCTGTTCGTTCTGGATCGGCAGGATCTTCAACGTCACGTTGGGGTGTGCCTTGGTGTAGGCATCCGCAACGCCTTGGAAGTAGGACTTGCCGGGGTCGGCGGTGGCGTTGTGCCACCACGTCAGCGTGACCGGCTTGCCGTCGGCGGCAGCACTGCTCGCGGGGGTGGAGGCGGCCGCAGCAGAGGTGGTGGCCGCCGATGAATCCGCCGGGGCGGGGGAACTGGCCGCGGCAGTCGTGCTCGCCGCCGCACTGGCCGCCGTCGTGCTGGCTGTGGCCTTCGACTTTGAAGACTTGCCACTGCAAGCGGTGAGCAGCGTTGCCGACGCCGCCAGCAGCGCGATCGCGGGTACGAGCCTCGATCTGCGCGCTGCGGTCGATCCGGAAGGTGTTGCCATGGAGCCGCCCAACCTCTCTTGTCGAAAACATTTCGAAAATGATCGGGACTGCGGGGGCCAAAGTAGGTTCGGGCTGACAGGGTGTCAATACCTCGAGACTGACCCGTTACCAAGCGGCGCGACCATTTGCGCTGGAAGGGAAACAAATCGTTGTATTCCTTGCTGCCGAACGATGTCCGATACATTTGCGACGCCGACCTCGGCAGCAACGGACGAAAGGCGCAGCGTGGCGGACAGTGAGACCCGGGCAACCCTCGCCTCGATCGCCGCGGCGGCCGGGGTGTCTCTCCCGACCGTTTCCAAGGTGGTCAACGGCCGTTCCGATGTCGCCCCTGGGACGAGGGCGCGGGTCGAGACTCTGCTCCAGAAGCACAGCTACCGGCCGCCGGGCCGGCGCCGGGCTGGTCGCGCCGGCCTGCTCGACCTCGTCTTCAACCAGCTCGACAGCCCCTGGGCGATCCAGATCCTGCGTGGCGTCGAGGACTACTCCGCGGAGCACAACCGGGGTGTGGTCGTCTCCGCGGTCCGGCACAGCGACGCCCGCCCGGCCAGCTGGACCAGTGCCGTCACGGCGCACGACACGGATGGCGTCATCCTGGTCACCTCGGAGGTGACCGCCGACCAGTGGCGCCAGCTGCACAGCAAGGACATCCCGCTGGTGGTGGTCGACCCGGTCAATGCGCCAGGCCCCGAGGTGCCGAGCGTAGGAGCCACCAACTGGGCGGGCGGCATCTCCGCGACCGACCACCTCATCGAGCTCGGCCACCGCCGGATCGCGGTCATCTCCGGTCCTGACCCATTCCTGTGCAGCCGGGCGCGGGTGGATGGCTACCGCTACTCCCTCGAGCGCGCGGGCATCGCCTACGATCCTGGCCTCGTGCGCTTCGGGGACTTCCAGCACGAGGGCGGCTTCCGTTGCGCAGGTGAGCTTCTCGACCTCTCCGAACCGCCGACGGCAATCTTCGCCGGCAGCGATCAGATGGCGCTGGGTGTCTACGAGGCGGCGCGGCAGCGGGGGCTACTGATCCCCCTCGACCTCAGCGTCGTCGGTTTCGACGACCTGCCGGTGGCCCGCTGGCTGTCGCCACCGTTGACCACGGTCCGCCAGCCGTTGACCGACATGGGCCGGGTCGCCGCCGAGATGCTGTGGGGGCTGGTCGAAGGCCAGCGGATGCGGACCCAGCGGATGGAACTTGCGACCGAGTTGATCGTACGGGAGTCGACCGCGCCGCCCCGCTAGCGCTCGGCGTTTGAGCGGACCCGGCCAACTGTGGCCGCCAGCTCAGCCCCATCGGCCATTTGGCCTCAACTCGCGGTTCTGCCGGGCCGACCTTGCGTAGGCACGGCAAGTTCAGCGTGCCGCCTAATGGGGTTTCGACGGGGGAGTCTTCAGTGTTAAACGCACGCCTGCGGGGTTCATTTGTCATGGCAGCCGTAGCCGGATCGCTGCTCGTCGCCGGTACGCCGGCCACCGCCGCGGTAAAACCGTCGGACGCGAATCGCAGCGTCATCAACGGCTCGATGGTGCCGCGACCCTCGCTGACCGTCCCCTGGGCCGTCAGCCTCTTCCACAGTGATCATCCCGAATCTGATCGCTTCTTCACCTGTACCGCGACCGCTCTCGGTCCGTTGGAAGTGCTCACCGCAGCCCACTGCGTCACCGAGCCGGGCTTCTACTACGTGCTCATCGGTGCTGACAGTCTCAATCGAGGCCACCTCGTGGCAATCGAGGCGATCGACGTCCACGGCGGCTACCGGTCAACCACGACCAAGGACGATGTAGCGGTGCTGCGACCGCTGCAGCGACTCAACCTGAAGTCGTACGCGCAGCTGGCGACGCCAACCATGGCGGCCTCCGTGCGGACGAGCAGCACTCCACCCACGTTGACGCTCTACGGGTGGGGGAGAAACGAACAAGGGGCGCTGACGGGCCGCCTGAACCAGGCCGACCTGATCCGCCAGCGGAGCCTGGCCAAGTCGGCGTACCCGGGTGCCTTCATCGACGGGACCATGCTGGCGGCCGGCGGCTACAACCCAAGAACTCGGCTGTCATCGGGTGGGTGCCACGGAGATAGTGGCGGCCCGCTCATCGTTCACAACAACGGCATTCCGTACGTCGTCGGCGTCGTGTCGTACGGGGAGAAGTCCTGCGACACCGGGTCGCCCACCGTCTTCACCTCGGTCGGCAACTACTCGGCGTGGATCGCCACCTCGCGCCGTGGTCTGCCGGCGATGGCTATCCGCAGAAACCGCGCTGTGCCTGAACTGCGCACTGCGCCTGTCATTTCAGGGACGGTGGCCGCTGGAGCAACGCTGACCTGTGCGGCCGGCATGTGGACGGGCAATGCCCGCAAGTTCAGCTACAACTGGTCGCGCCAGGGCGGCTCGACCTCGGTCGGAACTGGTCCGCAATACATCGTTTCGCAGCAAGACTCGGGCGCGCAGTTGGTCTGTACGGTTACCGCCACGTCGGTTGTCGGCGACGCCAAGGCGTTTGCGAGGGTTACCGCGGGGCTTGCGCCGGAGCCGGTCGTCGGACAGTGGACGACCATCAGCGGGGTCACCGATTACGTGCAGCCGCTGCCCGATACGATCGCGACCTGCAATGCGCCGGCCTTCCTGCCGACCGGGGTCACCATCACTCAGGGATGGTTCTCCGGCCTCAGCGCGGATCCGATCTCGACCGGGTCCACCCTCCTTCTGAGCAAGGAGTTGCTCATCCAACTCGGAGGGCAGCAGCTGACGTGTCGCACGACCGCGGTGAACACCATGGGAACCAACATGACCGAGGGCAGGGTGCAGCTGCCACCGCTGTACGCGCCGACAGTTTCGGCGTCCGTGGCCACCGTGCCGATCGCCGCGGGCTCGATCGCCACCTGCTTGGGTGCCGGCAGCCGGGTCGGCGAGGTCGTGACGTACGAATGGGCGCTGGAACCGGCGTTCACCAACAACACGGCCTTCTCCGGCGCGGCCCAGCCTCTCGGAGTGGGCCAGACCTACACGCTGACGGACGCAGATGTTGTGGGCCTCGGGACTGCGCAGCTCGCCTGCCGCGCCACCGTCACGGCCTGGTACGCCGCCGTCTCCGACGTCGCGGTGATGGCTCCCTGAGCGGCGCGAACATTCGCACCCGCCCGACGCCCCGCATAGGGTCCGCACGTGAGTTTCGAAGTCGCCGCCGACGCGTACGACCGGTTCATGGGCCGATTCTCCGAGCCGCTTGCTGCACTGTTTGCCGACGTCGCCGGACTGCGACCCGGACAGCGGGTGCTCGACGTCGGCTGCGGACCGGGCGCGTTGACGGCTCAACTCGTGGACCGGCTCGGCGCGGAAAACGTGTCTGCTGTCGATCCGTCGGCCGCGTTCGTGGCAGCCGCAGGGGAGCGCTTTCCTGAGGTCGACGTGAGATCAGCTGGGGCGGAGAACCTGCCGTTTGCCGACGGGCAATTCGACGCCACGCTCGCGCAACTCGTTGTCCACTTCATGGCCGATCCCGTGGCCGGCCTTCGCGAGATGGCGCGTGTGACACGGCGAGGCGGAACGGTCGCGGCGTGCGTGTGGGACAACGCCGGCGGCACCGGGCCGCTCGCAGCCTTCTGGGCTGCCGTGCGCGGCCTCGATCCCGCTGCGATTGACGAGAGCGAACTCCCCGGCGGTGCGGAAGGTCAGCTTGCGGAACTGTGCGAAGCCGCCGGACTCGAGCGCATCGAGTCGTCCACGCTCCCTGTCAGCGTGCCGATCGCGTCGTTCGACGAGTGGTGGCAGCCGTTCACACTCGGAGTCGGACCCGCTGGCGTGTACGTCGCGCAGCTCACAGACCAAGAGCGGGACAACCTGCGCGCGCGCTGCGCAGAGCTGGTGCCCGTCGGACCCTTCGAACTGAGCGCGACGGCCTGGTGCGTCCGCGCCCGTGCGTGATCGCCGCGACGGCGTACGGCGAGATGGGCAGTGTCCAGGGCGGCGCGGTATCAGTGACCGACGGAACCGGTCGCCCCCGATTGGGCAACGGGGGGCAGCACGAATGAGCTGCGGAAGCGTTCGAACATCCGCGGGTCGCCGGTCATCGTCAGGAGGCCAAGCGTGATCGCGTCGTTGACTGTGAGCCCGCCGTAGATGATGCCCGCGAACGTAGCCGGCTCGCCCGTGAGGATGGCGTCCGCGTCGGCGGCCTCGCCCCGGTCGACGCTGAACCGGCCGCCGCGAACCTTCGCAACGAATGTGTCGTCTGGCATCCGGAACTGGATCGTCGTGCGCAATCCATCCGCAGCGGCTTTGGAGAAGTTCGTCCGGAGCGAGAGCACGAACGAAGCGACGCTGAAGTTGGCGGTCTTGTCGTGCAGGGGGGAGCGTGCGCCCCACCGGCCGATCGCGCAGATCACCGGTTCGAGCTCGGCCCCCCACATGGTCAGCTCGTAGACCGCCGACGCGGCGGGTGGCGGGAGCCGCCGTCGGAGCACGATGCCAGTTCGCTCGAGGCTGTCCAGCCGGGCCGCCAGGACGTTCGTGCTGATGCCGGGCAGGTCGGCTAGTAGATCGCTGTACCGCTTCGGGCCAAGAAGGAGCTCGCGTACGACGAGTAGCGCCCAGCGCTCACCGATCAGGTCGAGCGCATGCGCCGTCCCGCACGCGTCTGCGTACGTCCGATCCGGCGTGACGGCTGGTCCTGGTGTCACGCTTGCAATCTTGCAGTATGTACTTGCGGAAAACAAGTAGCCGCTGCTACGGTCCCCGGGTTGCCTGGAAAGAGGGAGAGCTCATGTCCACTCAGACACTGTCGGACGGGGTCGGTACGGTGCCCGCCATGACATACGCCGTAGAGGCCGAAAACCTCGTCAAGCACTTCAGCAAAGGCAAGGACGCCATCGAGGCGGTGCGCGGAGTCGATCTCCACGTCGCCCAGGGCGAGGTCTTCGGGTTCCTCGGGCCGAACGGCGCCGGGAAGTCGACGACCGTCAAGATGCTCACGACTCTGATGTCCATCACGTCGGGGACGGCAAGGGTCGCGGGCGTGGACGTCGCCGCCCACCCGGACCAGGCCCGCCGAAAGATCGGCGTTGCGCTCCAGGAGGCCGGCCTCGACGGCCGGCAGACTGGCCGTGAACTGCTCGTTCTACAGGCCCGGTTGTTCGACATGTCGCCCGCCACGGCGGCGGACCGCGCCAAGGAACTCCTCGAGCTCGTCGATCTGGTCGAGTCCGCGGACCGCAGGATCAAGAGCTACTCAGGCGGCATGAAGCGCCGGCTGGATCTGGCTTCCGCCCTTGTGCACCAGCCCGAAGTGCTCTTCCTCGATGAACCGACGACCGGGCTCGACCCCGCGAGCCGGCTCACGGTGTGGGAAGAGGTACGCCGCATCAACGAGCAGGGCACCACAGTGTTCCTCACGACGCAATACCTCGAAGAAGCCGACGCGCTCTGCAACCGGCTCGCGATCATCGACGGCGGCCGCATCGTGCTCGAGGGCACGCCGCAGCAGCTGAAGGCGGATCTGCGCGAACGCAAGGGGCTGCCGGATGACCCGACGCTCGACGAAGTGTTCCTCGATGCCACCGGCCGCACCCGGGAACGCATCGCCGGCGAAGTGCAGGAGGTAATGGCATGAGCACCGCATCACAGTCCTGGGTACTCACCCGGCGGGCGGTGCGCGAAGCGCTTCGCACCCCAGAAGCGTTGCTCCCGACGTTGTTCATCCCGCTGTTCTTCCTCATCGTCAACACCGGCCAAGCCGCGAAGATCTTCCCGACAGGCAATACTCCGTTCCTGCGGGGCCAGGGTTACGCCGCGTTCCAGCTGCCGAGCTCGCTGCTGCTAGCGGCGTCGTTCGGTTCGGCGGCACTGTTCCTGGTCGAGGACATCGAGGGCGGCTACTTCGACAAGCTGCGGGCCACTCCGGCATCGCGGACGGCGCTCGTGCTCGGCCGTCTCGGCGCGGAGGCCATGAAGTGCGCCGCTATCACGCTCTGCCTGATCCTCGTCGCGTTGCCACTGGGCATACACATCGCCAGTGGGCCGATCGGCCTGCTGCTCCTCGTGCTGATGACGGCCGGTTGGGCGGTTGTCTACGTCGGGTTCATGCAGTGCATCGCACTGAAGACCCGAAGCGCCGCGGCCACCAACTCCGGCGGTCTGGTGTTCTTCCCGCTGCTGTTCCTGACACCGAGCTTCGTACCGCGCAATCTGCTTGCACCGGCGATGGAGAAGGCCGCGACCGTCAATCCGGTGACTTACATCATGGAGGCGCTGCGCTCGCTCATCCTGCACGATCTGCAGACGGCGCCGATCCTGCGCGGATTCGCCGTCATCGCTGTCTCAGCAGTCTTGATGATCGCGCTCAATGTGCGCCTCATCCGCAGCTACGACTGACACACGCGGCGGTATGACGCTGTATGACATCGATCGCGTGGCGGCTGGGGACAAGGCGTTACCGCGGTAACCGGTCGTCAAGAATCTCGGGCGGGGCGGCCGTCTTCGCGAGAGACTGCTCGTGTGACCACGATCGCGATACGTAGGCAGGGCAGGCCGATCGACGAGTTCAAGCAGATGCTGCGCCACCTCTCTCGCGGGTGGGCCGCCGGCCGCCGGCCGTTCATGGCGACGCTCGCCACCGCCTGCGTAGCAGCCGCGGCGATCGCCGAACGCGACAGCGCTATCCGGCCGGTGATCGACAGACTCGGTGTCGAACAAGCCGGCCTGCCGATGGCGTCCGCGATTCTGCGGCTGCCGGCCTCTCTCGTCATGTCGAGTCCGTCGCTGCCGTTCTGGGGCGCGATCCTGCAGGTGTTCGCACTCGTCGCAGCGGGCGAGCTGTTGTTCGGCTGGCGCAAGACCCTCGTCGTGGGTCTGCTCGCGCACGCGGCAGCCACCTTGTCGGCGCGCGCGATGATCGCGATCGGCACCGGCCCACTGTCCCTGCCGGTCCGCTACCTGACGGTGCGCGACACCGGTCCGTCGGCGGCCGTCGTCGGAATAGCCGTCTACGCGATGATCCGACTGCGTACGCCGTGGACGCTTGCGTTCGCGGTCGGCGTACTCGTCCTCGAGCTGTTTGCCTTGCCCAACCTGGCCGGGCGCGAACACATCACCGCGATCATTGTCGGCGCAGTTCTCGCGATCGTCGACGAAGCCGTGCGTGCCAGAACCGCGCGGTACCGAGTCGAGGAGCCCGTCGGCCTACAGTTGCCGGATGAGATCCGGGACCCGTGCGCGCCCGCAGCGACGCATGAATCAAGTCCCGGATAGCTCGCGGACCGCCTTTGCTCGCGGCTTTCGGCTGGCCGCCTTCGCCGTCACGTTCCTGGTCTTGAGCGACGCAGGGGACTTTGCTGCCGCCGCGCCGGTTCGATCCCCAGTGACCCGGCCGGGCGCGGTCACCGCCATGATCGGCGTAGGCGACTCGGTGACGCTCGGCTCTGCCTGCGCCTGCGACAACTTCATGACGTTGCTCAGCCGGAGTCAGGCAGCGGCACAAGGGACGCCGGTGCACCTGCGCAACGACGGCAGGAACGGCCTCACGTCCGGGGGTCTTCTCGCGCGGCTCCGCGACGCCGACGTGGCCAAGGCGGTCGCCAGTTCAGAAGTGATCGTAGTGACGATCGGCGCCAACGACTTCGACAGCGGTGTCCTGGACGGGCCGGACTGCGCGCCCGCCCGGAAGCTGAAGTGCTATCAGCCCGGACTCGCGGCGCTTCGCAGCAACCTCAGGCGGGTCCTCTCGCGGATCAGCCATCTGCAGCGCGGCAGCCGTAGCCGGGTGCTGCTGACCGGCTACTGGAACGTGTTCCTCGACGGTGCCGTCGGCCGCGATCGCGGACTGCGGTACGTCGCCAGGAGCGAGGCTCTGACCCGCCAGGTCAACCGGGTCATCAAGCGGGCGGCGGGTGACGCGGACGCCGACTACGTCGATCTCTACGCGGCGTTCAAGCCTGATGCCGACTCGGACGACACCGGACTGATCGCGGCCGACGGGGACCATCCGAATGCGGTCGGCCACCGGGTCATCGCCGCCGCACTCGGGAAAGCTCTTGCCGTGCCTACGCTGCCGTTGGACGGACCCAAGGTGCCGATCGTCTCGTCGAAGTGCCGCGAGGCATAGACCAGCGAGAACGGGATGTCGTCGCGGGCGAGCCGCCAGGTATGAGATTCATGCGGTACGACGCGTAGTTCGACCTGCTGGTGGAGCGCGGACAGCATCGCGGCCAGGTCGCGCGCCTGCCCCAGGACCTCGGTGTCGCGCGATCCGACATCGAGGAAGAACGCGAGCTTTTGCCTGAACACGAAGGTTTTCAAGTACAGTCGCGGCGAATTTTCCTGGTAGAGCTCAGCTCGGTCGCCCAGCAGTCTGTGGGTGACGTCGGCGGCGGTTCCGGGATCGCCGTACGGCATGTGGGCGAGGACGACGGAGTACTCGTCCTGGTGCCGCAGCCCGAGGTTGAGCGCGCAGTAGCCACCCGCCGAAACGCCGCCGATGCCGCGCCCGTCCCGGCCCGCAACGGTGCGGTAGTGCGCGTCGACAAAGTCGACGACGTCCTTGGTGAGATAGGTCTCGATCTGCGCGCCGTTCACCGCGTTGAGGCACTCGGAGTCGTCGAAGAACGCGCGGTTGGCGGTCGGGCCGACGAGGATCATCGGCCGCGCCAGCCCGCGATTGATCAGGTCGTCCATGGCCACGTCGGCGCGCGCGGCGCGAAACCAGTCGATGGGCCAGCCCGGCGACCCGTGGATCAGGTACAGCACCGGATACCGAGTGGTCCGGTTTGCCGGGTCGCTGTAGCCGGGCGGGAGATAGACATAGGCGCCCAGCGCGGGCATCGCCGCAGCGGGAGCCGGGATCCGCACCTTCACCAGTCTCGAGCCCGATCGGTTCGGCTGGGCGTGCGCGACTCCGTAGCCGGGGTTGCCGGCGAGTTGACCTCCGAGCGCCGAGATGGTCGGCACGTAGCCGACGTACCGATTCACTGCGGCCGAAATGCCCAGCGCCACCAGCAGCAGCAGCCAGAGGCCGGCGACCGTACGACGCAGGGCCGGCCTTGACGCCGGCGCCCCCGACTCACGCCGCCGCCGAGACCGATACGCCAGCGCGATCGCGCTGGCCGCGAAGATCACCGCGAATCCGACCGGAACCCAGATGCTCTCCAGCGGACCATTTGTCCGCAAATGCCGGAGCAGATCAGGAGGCAATACCGGTGACCGGGGCGGGGGAGTCGGCCCAGGCGCGGACCCCTCACCCGCTGCCCGGATGTGTGTCATCAGAGTTCGTCACACATCGCGGTCATCCTTGCCACATGCCTGTTCGACGAACGGGCCGTTTCCAGAATTCCGCGACTCGCCGGGAGTGTCAGCCCGGCATCGGGGTCAGCCCGTAGCGCTCGACGAGTTCGGGCAGCCATTCCGGCGCGCCGAAGTGCAGGCCGTACCGCAGGCCGATCTCCTCGATGAGCGAACGGTCCGGCGCCTCAGCTCGCTCGCTCACCTCGGCGACGTACTCGCTCATCTCCCTGAAGAAGCCCTCGAAGCCTGCCGGGCTGATGATCTCGATCATGCGCGCCGGCACCTGGCCGGCGTTCCACATGGCGTGCATCTCGTTGCGGGGCTTGGTGATGTAGCCGCCGGCCCCGAGGACGACTTCCCGGTCGCCGGACCGGAAACCGATCTCGCCCTCGGTCACGATGGAGTACTCGTCCTCGCGCGTGTGCAGGTGCGGTGGTACGAGGGCGCCGACCGCGAAGGGATGCTCGACAACGGAAATAGCCTGTCCCGTGTCATCGCCCCACAGCTTGAATGCGACTCCGATCCCGGGGGCGAGACCGCCTATCCGGCCTTCGCCCGGCTGCACGATCGTCAAGTCAGGTACGTAGCTCGTCGTCATAACGGTCTCCCAATTCGGTGAACACAGCTGTATCGTGACGCACACGATGACCCCACGTGAAAGGTCTGTCAAGAGTTGAGTGAACAGTTGCGTTCAACGAATCGCTCCTACCGCATGTCCAGGCGGAACGAGGCGGTCGGGCTCACGCGGCAGCGGATAGTCGACGCGGCCGTCGAGTTGCACGGCAGCGTCGGCCCGGCGGCGACAACGATTGCTGCGATCGCGGAGACCGCGGGCGTCACGCGCCTCACCGTCTACCGGCATTTCCCCGATACTGACAGCATCTTCGCGGCGTGTTCCGCCCACTGGATGTCGCAGCAGATTGCGCCACGGCCGGACGTTTGGGCCAAGATCGGGGACCCACTCGAGCGTCTGCGCTGCGGACTGACAGACCTCTACCGGTTCTATCGCGACGCCGAGCAGATGCTGACCCTCGTGCGCCGCGACGTCGAGCATGTGCCGGCGCCCATCAAGGCGGCCACCATCGCGCGCGAGCAAGGCATGCGTGACGTCCTGCTGTCGGCCTTCCGGGTCCGCGGGCCGAAGCGGGATCGGGTCGGTGCGGTCATTGGACACGCGCTGTCTTTCAGTACCTGGCGCTCGCTCTGCGTCGAACAACATCTGAGCCAGCCGGTCGCGGTCGACGCGATGGTCAAGCTGGTGGAGGCGGTGGCAGCGCCCGCGCCCAGGCGGCGTACCGCTTAGCTCGCAGAAATTCACGCGGTCTCGACACGCTGCGGCAGAATCGACGGGTGGCCTTGTCTGTGATTTCGGCGCCGACCAACCTGGGGTTGAAACCTCCCGAGCCCACCGCGGTTCCGGGCACCGGACGCGCCCCCGAGGCACTGCGTGATGCCGGGCTGGTCGCGGGGCTCGCGTCGGCCGGCGAGCTGCTCGACCTGGGCGTGGTGCTTCCGGGCCGCTACCTCGATGACGCCGACCCGAGCAACCAGCGGTTGCGGAATCATGTCCGGATCGTCGACCACGCGCGGCGCCTGGCCGAGCGTCTCGCCCGGGTAGGGGCGGGAGACCAGGTGCTGGTGCTGGGCGGAGACTGCAGCCTGCTGCTCGGGGCCGGGCTGCACTTGCGCCGGCGTGGCAACTACGGCCTCGTCCACATCGATGGGCACACCGACTACCGGAATCCGGGCAACTCCTCGGCGTGTGCCAGCTTGGCGGGGGAAGATCTGGCCGCCGCCGTGGGCAAGCACTGGCCCGGCATCGCCGATATCGAAGGGCCTGGCCCGCTTTTTGACCCGGGTCACGTCGCGCAGGTGGGGTGTCGCGACCTCGACGAGCATCTCGACGAAGCGAGAGCGGACCTGGGCGCAGTCGTCACGGCCAGGGAGTGGATCACCGACCCCACCAGCGCGGCCGCGCGCATTGACGCGGTGCTCGCCGCCGACTCGCTGGATGGCTACTGGCTGCATGTGGACGTCGACGTCCTCGACCCGTCCGTGATGCCCGCCGTGGACAGCCCCGCTCCGGGAGGGCTCGCGATCGAGGAGCTTCGGTCACTGCTCGACCGTTATTGGCCCCGCGCAACGGGCCTCCAGTTGTGCGTGTTCGACCCCGACCTGGATCCAGGTGGGGATCTCGCCCGACAGCTCGCCGATCTGCTGCCGGCAGTCATCGCGTGAGGGCCTGTTTGCCGGCTCGCCTGGACTTCAGCCGGCCGCAGGCGGCCGAGGAACCAGCCGGACGAGGGTCGCGAACACGACGACGTTGTCGATGTAGTGGCCGCTGGCCCGATCGAATTTGCCGCCGCAGGTGATCAGCCGGAGAGCGGCCTTGCTGGTGTTGCCGTAGACGAGCCGGGTCGGGAATTGCGCCTTGTGGTAGCGGCGCACGTCGTCGATGGCGAAGACAGCGACCGAGCCGTCCGCGCGGGCGACCGACACGATGTCGTGGACGTTCAGGCCGCCGAGCCGGAAGAAGACGGACGGCCCTTTGGAGGCTGAGTCGACATGGCCGACGATCACAGCCGGCCCGATCGATCCTGGTGTGACCGAGTATCGGTACCAGCCGGCGTCGTTGTAGTGCCGGCCCGGTGGTGGAACCTCGAGCGCGCCCTTTGCCGTCAGGCCGAGAGACAGCAGGCGTGCTTTGACCCCGATCGAGGGGATGCTCAGCCAGACCGGCGCCGATCCCCGACCGGCCACTGCAGGCGGAGCGCTAGCCCGGGGAGCCCGCTTCCGCGGCGCGGCCCTGGAGCCCGGTGCCAGCGCGTTCAGCGCGGTGGCAGGCCGGGAAGAGCGCCTTGCGGGTTTACCGGACGGCGGTGCCGACGGCGACGCGGCACGCGCCAGTCCGGCCGACGTCTTGTCCGAGCCGGCTGAATCGGCCAGCGCATTCCACAGCGGGGGCTGCGGCGCGTGCTGTTGACCGGTCGCGGCCAGGCCGACGCAGGCAACGCCGCCGATGGTGAGCAGCGCGATGATCGCATTTGTGGCGAGGTGCCCAACCGTGTGCCGCGAATGCGCGCCGGCGCTCATCGGCGCAGTCGCGCACCGCCCGGAGCAAGCCCCCGGCGAAGGATCGTGATCGCAGCGGCGGCGAGTAGCAGGGCCGCACCCAGGAGCAGCAGGCCGGTGTGACGGAACCCGGAAGTCGAGCCGCCGCCGGTCTGGACGCCGCCGCTTGGCACCACGGAAACCTGCGGCGCCCCCGAGGTCGACGCACCGACGCCGCTGACCACCGCGGTCGGGCTGGCGGTCGACGAAGCAGTGGAGGACGCCGTCGACGAGGGAGGCGGCGCCACGCTGCCAGTCGGGGAGACGCTTGCGCTTGCCGAGGCGGTTGCCGCCACCGTGATGTTGGTGGTGATGCTCGTCTTGCAGGTCAGGACCGTTCCGCCCGGGTTTCCGGTGCCGTTGCACTGGTTGACGGTGAGCGGGATGGCCGGACTGACGGTAGACGCGGCAGCGACGGTGCACGCAGCGGTGCCGCCGCCGCCGTTCGCCGAGCCGTTGCATTGAGTGATCGTCGCGGATGTCGTGGTCGCGGGGAACGGGTTGCAGCTGAGTGTGCCGCCGCCTCCGCCGGCCGAACCGACGCACTGGTTGACCGTTGCCGCGCTCACCGGCTGAGCCCCGGCGGTGTCATTGCTGATGTTGTTGGTGATCGTCACGGTGCAGACGATCGGGTGCGCCGCGTCATTGTCCGAGCCGTTGCACTGGTTGACGCTCGTGACCAGGTCCGTGGAACTGCTCGTGAACGTGCCATTGCCGGGCGGGCATGGCCCGAGCAGACAGTTGCGCACCACAGTCACGGTCGAACTCGTCGCCCCACCGATGATCGTGTTGACGACCGTCACCGCACACGTCATCACCGTGGTTGCACCCTCGGCGCTGGGACCGATGTTGTTGCACTGGGCAACGGCGAGGTTGGCGGCGCTGGCCGGGCCCGCGGACAGGGTTACGCCGACGACTGCGAAGGCGCCGGACACCACGAGCAGACCGCCTACCGCAAGGCGCCGGATGCGCAGGCCGATGGTGGAGTGCGTCGATACACCGGAGTTCGTCATAGGTCCAGGACCGTCCTCAGTGGGAAGGTGGGATCACAGGGCGTATCGGCACGAAAGCGGCTCGGATGTGACCTTTGTGGCGATTCTGGCACGGTCCACTAAGTCGGCGTGGTACCAGCGGCGTAGCTGCCCACACGCCGGCGCGGCGCGATCAGCCCAGGTCGATGTCGGCCTGCGCGTTGAAAAGCTGGTAGGCGTGCGGATCGGCCAATTCCAGATATTCGAGCCAGGCGCTGAACTCCTCAGGGAAGTCCACGGAACCGGTCTCTGGTGCGGGTGCG
>JBDTYE010000060.1:0-14886 GCA_040005895.1 Actinomycetota bacterium
GAGGCCATGAAGTTGACGTTCTCGGTCAGGTCGCGCCAGGTGCCGCTGACGCCTTTGACCTCCGCCTGGCCGCCCAGCTTGCCCTCGGTCCCGACCTCACGAGCGACCCGGGTCACCTCGTCAGCGAAGCTCGAGAGTTGATCAACCATGACGTTGATCGTGTTCTTCAGCGCGAGGATCTCGCCCCGCGCGTCGACGGTGATCTTCTGGCTCAAATCGCCGCGCGCCACGGCCGTGGTGACCTGCGCGATGTTGCGGACCTGACTGGTCAGGTTGCCTGCCATGAAGTTGACGTTCTCCGTCAGGTCCTTCCAGGTGCCGGCCACACCTGGCACCTCGGCCTGGCCGCCGAGCTTGCCCTCCGTGCCCACCTCGCGCGCCACCCGGGTGACCTCGGCCGCGAACGACGACAGCGTGTCGACCATCGTGTTGACGGTGTCCTTGAGCTCCAGGATCTCACCCTTGACGTCGACGGTGATCTTCTGGCTCAGGTCGCCGCGCGCCACAGCGGTGGCGACCTGCGCGATGTTGCGGACCTGACTGGTCAGGTTGCCTGCCATGAAGTTGACGTTCTCGGTGAGGTCCTTCCACGTGCCCGCCACACCAGGGACCTCGGCCTGACCGCCGAGTACGCCTTCGGTGCCGACCTCGCGCGCCACCCGGGTCACCTCGTCAGCGAACGAAGACAGCTGGCCGACCATGACGTTGATCGTGTTCTTCAGTTCGAGGATCTCGCCGCGGGCGTCGACGGTGATCTTCTGGCTCAGATCGCCCTGCGCGACCGCGGTCGTCACCTGAGCGATGTTGCGGACCTGGCTGGTGAGGTTGCCTGCCATGAAGTTGACGTTGTCCGTCAGGTCCTTCCACGTGCCGGCCACACCGGGAACCTCGGCCTGACCTCCCAGCTTGCCCTCCGTGCCCACCTCGCGCGCGACCCGGGTGACCTCGTCAGCGAACGCGCGCAACGTGTCGGTCATCGAGTTGAGCGTGTCGGCGAGGGCGGCGACCTCACCCTTTGCGCTGACGGTGATGCGCCGGTTGAGGTCCCCGCGGGCGACGGCAGTGGCGACCTGTGCGATGTCGCGGACCTGGCTCGTGAGGTTGGAGGCCATGAAGTTCACCGAGTCGGTGAGGTCCTTCCAGGTGCCGCTGACGCCTTGCACATCGGCCTGACCACCGAGCATTCCCTCGGTGCCGACCTCCCGGGCAACCCGGGTGACTTCCGCAGCAAACGACGAAAGCTGATCGACCATCGTGTTGACGGTGTCCTTCAGCGCGAGCATCTCGCCCTTGACGTCGACCGTGATCTTGCGTGAGAGATCGCCCTTTGCGACCGCAGTGGTGACCAGCGCGATGTTGCGGACCTGACTGGTCAGGTTGGACGCCATGAAGTTCACCGAATCGGTGAGGTCCTTCCAGCTGCCGGACACGCCGCGGACCTTCGCCTGGCCGCCGAGCTTGCCCTCGGTGCCGACCTCACGCGCGACGCGGGTGACCTCGGAGGTGAAGCTCGAGAGCTGATCGACCATCGAGTTGACTGTCTTGCCGATGCGCAGGAACTCACCCTTGAGGGGCTGCTCCTCGATCTTCAACGCCATCTTCTGGGAGAAGTCGCCGTCGGCGACTGCGGCGATGACACGGCCGACCTCGACCGTCGGGCGCACCAGGTTGTCGATCATCTCGTTGATGGCATGGACACTCTCGGCCCACGACCCGATGCCGGCGCCGGCGCCGAGCCGTTCGGTCATCCGGCCCTCGCGCCCGATCAGCCGTCCGACACGGGCGAGTTCGCGGGACCGCGCGGCGTTCTGCTCGGCCATCTGGTTGAAAACGGTCGCGATCTGCGCGAAGACGCCCGACGAGCGGGCCGGGAGGCGCACCGCGAAGTTGCCGTCGCGAACCGCGACGAGTGCGGCCAGGAGTTCGTTGAGCGACTCGTCCCCGACCCGCAACGGGGCGGCTGGAGTACCGCTCGATGCGACTCGCGGCGTACGCCGATCACGAGCGGCAACGGGTGTGTCCTTGACAGCCATCCGCACTCCTGTCCGAGCGAACCCGCGCCACCGCGGGGGCGTGTCAGTGTTACACCCGACCGGTGCAAGCCGGGGACCAGCCGCCGTTCACTCAGAGGAGGTCTGCGATCGAGCTGCGCGCCCGCGCTACGGCCAGCTTTCCGCCGCTCATCACCACCCCAGGCCAGGCCAGAGCCTTCGTCCGCGAGACGCTCGCGACCTGGGGGGCATCCGAGGCGGTCGACGACGTCCTTCTGCTGACGACCGAGCTCGTGACGAACGCCGTCGTGCACGCCGGCACGACCATCGATCTGTTCATCGAAGCGACGGACGATTTGCTCATCGTCTCCGTCAGCGATCGCTATGCCGCCCGTTCTCTGCCCTCCGTAGTCGCTGCGCCGGCCGAGACCAGCGAGGGCGGCCGCGGCCTGCTGCTCGTGCATGCGATCGCCCTCCGATGGGGGGTCGAGCACTCCACGGCCGGCAAGCGGGTCTGGTTCGAAATCCCGCTGGACGAGCCGATCGAGCTCGACTTGGACGACCGTCCTGGCGGAATTGCCGAATCCGACGGCGTACTCGTAGCTGCCGTGACGGCCGACGCGACCGGGCTGATCACGCATTGGAGCGGCGATGCGCAAGCGTTGCTCGGCTGGCCGGAAACTGAGATGGTCGCCCACCCGCTCGACGATCTGGTGATGGTGGACGGCGGGTTCACCTCACTCTACGAACGCGCTGCGGCGCACGGACGCTGGCACGGCACGGTCCGGGTACGCCGCCCGGACGGCAGCAACACCGCGGTGTTCGGGTCGCTCGAGGTCGCGCCCTCAGGCGGGGCGCTGCATTGCCTGTGGACCGCTGCCGACGACCGCTGGCTGCTGGCGCCGGCCGCGGCTGCGATCGCGGCCACGCCGACAGGCGTCGCCGGCGTACTCGGCCTCGCCGACTCGGTGACCGCGCGGCTGGGCCTCGAGGACCTGCTCGCCCAGGTGCTCCGCCGCTTGTGTTCCGCGCTGGGCGGCGACGCCGCCTACGTCCTGCTAGCCGATGACGCCGGCGGTTTTGCGCTGCGAGCGGCGTACGGCTTCGACGTCGACGAACGCGCAATCCTGCGCGCGCGGTCGACGGAGGGCATCGCCGGCCGGCTGAGCGCCCATAACCTGCCGCTCGTGCTCGATGACGCATCCGGCGCCGACGCCGACCCGCTGCTCACCGCGCACGGCCTTCGGTCCGCGGTGGCTGCGCCGCTCGTGGTCGAAGGGCGGATGACCGGGTCCCTGCACGTGAGCGCGCGGCGTACCGAAGCCTTCACCAACAACGACGCCGTCCGGCTGGCGCAGGTCACCGACCGAGTCGCGCTGGCGATCGAGAGCGCCAGGCTCAGGGATCTCGAGCAGCGGCGCCGCGGCTGGCTCGCGTACGTCGCCGAGGCCAGTGAGCTGCTGGCCGGGACCCTGGATCTGGACCGGACCCTGTCCCTCGTCGCGCAACTCATAGTGCCCGCGCTCGGGGAATGGTGCGGCGTACACCTGCTCGAGGACAGCGGCGACGCCCTGCTGGCGTACGCATGGCATGCGGACGAGGCGCAGGTCGACTTCGTGCGCGAAGCGCTGGCCGAGCTGGAGGCACCGGAACGGCGGACGGCGGCGAAGCCGACACCGCCCAGCCGCCGGCAACCCTGGCGACCGCCGCACGCCGAAGTCTTCGCGGCGTCCGACCGCGTGGTCTATCCGCTGGTCGCTCGCAACAACATCTTCGGTTCGCTGACAGTGGGCCGGGACGTCTCGACACCCTTCCGCGACGAGGAGATCTACGTCACCGCGGACCTGGTGCGGCGCGCTTCGCTCGCCATCGACAACGCCCGGCTTTTCCGCGAACGCGTCACGGTCGCTTCGGCGCTGCAGAGCAGCTTGTTGCCGTCGGGGACGCCCGTGGTCGCCGGGTGCGAGCTCGGCGTCTCCTACCTCGCGGCCGGTGAGGGCAACGACGTCGGAGGCGACTTCTACGACGTCTTTCCGATCGGGGAAACGCGGTGGGGAGTCGCGATCGGCGACGTCTGCGGCAAGGGCGCCGAGGCGGCGGCGGTGACGGGCCTGGCCCGGCATGTGATTCGGCTGCTGGGACGGGACGGGCGCAGCGTGGTCGACGTCCTCGAGCGGCTCAACCGCGCGATCCTCGAGGAGGGGCCGCGGGCCCGCTTCGTCACCGCCGGGTACGCCGTCGTGGAGCGCGTCGCGGGTGGGGCCGTCGTCGACCTGTGCTCCGCCGGGCATCCGCTGCCAATCATGATGCGAGCCGATGGTTCGGTCTTTGCGGTCGGTAAACCGCAGACCCTGCTCGGAGTGATCGAAGACCCCCGGCTCGAGTCGCAGCTGATCGACGTGTCAGCTGGTGACGCGCTGGTGTTCTTCACAGACGGCGTGACCGAACGACGCGAAGGCGACCGGATGCTGGGCGAGGAGGGCCTGATGGCGATGCTGCGGGAATGCACGGGTCTGCCCGCACCAGCGATCGCCCACCGGATCGAGCGTGGCGTAGTCGACTTCCAGGCGGAACCCCCGCGCGACGACATCGCCATCGTCGTGATCAAGTTCCTGTAACGACGGCCGCGAGCATCGACGCCATGCTGTTCGACCTTCATGGCACGCGGGCAGACTCAACCCGCCTTCGCCAAGTCGGTGTCAGACCTCCACGACCACCGGGATGATCATCGGGCGGCGGCGGTAGGTGTCGTTGACCCACCGGCCGACCGCGCGGCGTACGAGTTGCTGTAGTGCTTGCGGATCGCTGACACCCTCGGCCGCTGCGGCTTCGAGCGCGACCTCCACCTTGAGGCGCGCCTCCTTGAACGATGCCTGGACGTCGTCACTGAAGCCGCGGGCGAAGATCTCCGGACCGGCCGTCACCTTGCCGGTTGCGGAGTCGACCACCACGACGACGGTGATGAAGCCCTCCTCGCCGAGGATGCGCCGGTCCTTCAGCGCGGCTTCGCTGATGTCGCCGACGACGAGCCCGTCGACATAGACGTAGCCGCACGGCATCTTGCCGGTGATACGCGCGACCCCGTCGATGAGGTCGACGACCACTCCGTCCTCGGCCAGCACAACCCGGTTCTTCGGTACGCCGGTCAGTTCGGCCAGCTTGGCGTGCGCCCGCAGGTGCCGCCATTCGCCGTGAATCGGCATGAAGTTGCGCGGCTTGGTCGCATTGAGCAGGTACATCAGCTCGCCGGCTGGCGCGTGGCCGGACACGTGCACCATCGCGACACCCTTGTGGATGACCTCGGCGCCCCACCTGGTCAGTCCGTTGATGACGCGGTAGACGGCATTCTCGTTGCCGGGGATCAGGCTGGACGCGAGTACGACGGTGTCCCCGGCCTCGATCCGGATCGGGTGGTCGCGGTTGGCCATGCGGGACAGAGCGGACAGCGGTTCGCCCTGGCTACCGGTGGAGATCAGAACCACCTGGTCCTGCGGCAGGTCGTCGACGCTCTTGAGGTCGATGAGCGTGTCGCCGGGCACCCGCAGGTAGCCCAGGTCGCGGGCGACGCCCATGTTGCGCACCATCGAGCGGCCGACGAGCGCGACCTTGCGGCCCTCTTCGTGGGCCGCATCGATGACCTGCTGGACGCGGTGCACGTGGCTGGCGAAGCACGCGACGATGATCCGCTTGTTGGCCTTCGCGAAGATGTTGCGGAGTACGTCGCCGACCTCGCGCTCGCTGGTGACGAAACCGGCCATCTCGGCGTTGGTCGAGTCCGACAGCAGCAGGTCGATGCCTTCCTTGCCGACCCTGGCAAACCCGCCGAGGTCGGTGAGGCGGCCGTCGATGGGCGTCTGGTCCATTTTGAAGTCGCCGGTGTGCAGCACCGTGCCGGCGCCGGTCTTGATGGACACCGCGACGGCGTCGGGCACCGAGTGGTTGACCGAGAAGAACTCGCAGTCGAAGGGACCGAACGACCGCACCTCGCCTTCGGCGACCTGATCGGTGACCGGAACGATGCGGTGTTCCTGCAACTTCGCGGAGATGAGAGCGAGCGTGAAGCGCGATCCGACCAACGGGATGTCGCGGCGTTCGCGCAGCAGGAAGGGCACCGCGCCGATGTGATCCTCGTGCGCGTGGGTCAGCACCAGCGCCTCGATGTCGTCGAGGCGATCTCTGATCGAGGTGAAGTCGGGGAGGATCAAATCGATGCCGGGCTGCTCGGTCTCCGGGAAGAGGACGCCGCAGTCGACGATGAGCAAGCGGCCGGCGTACTCGAAGACCGTCATGTTGCGGCCGATCTCGCCGAGCCCGCCGAGCGCGACGATGCGCAGGGCGCCGCCGGCAAGCGCCGGCGGGGACTGCAACTCCGGATGCGGGTGACTCACGCAGCGCCTACAGCGATCCCGGCGGCGGCGAGATCAAGCTTGAGTACGTCGATCTCCTCAGGAGTGAGGTCCACCAACGGCAACCGCACCGGCCCGGCCGGCAGACCGACGAGCGCAACTGCCGCCTTGACGTCCGAAGGGCTGCTAACCCGGAACAGCCCGGTGAACAATGGCATGAGGCTCAGGTGGATCGAGCGGGCGGTGACGATGTCGCCTGCAAAGAACGCCGTGATCATCCGCTTGATTGTGGTGCCGGCAACGTGCGATGGCACGCTGACGACACCGACTGCGCCCACCGCGAGCATCGGCAGGGTGACCTCGTCGGAGCCGCAATAGTTGATCAGGTCACAGCGGGCCTGCACCCAACTGGTCCCCACGAAGTCGTTCTTGGCGTCCTTGACCGCGACGATGCGCGGGTGCGCGGCGAGTTCGACCAGAGTCGCGGTGTTGATCGGGATGCCGCTGCGGGCCGGGATGTCGTAGAGCATCACCGGCAGGTCGGTGGCGTCGGCGACCGTCGTGAAGTGGGCCTTGAGTCCCGACTGGGAGGGCTTGGAGTAATACGGCGTGACCACGAGGAGGCTGTGCGCACCGGCCTTGGCTGCTTGTTGGGCGAGCTCGACCGAATGAGCGGTGTTGTGGGTGCCGACACCGGCCAGGATCGGCGCTCGCTCCCCCACCGCATCGACAACCGCGCGGATCAGGTCGGCCTTCTCGTTGTCCGTCGTCGTGCCGCCCTCGCCGGTTGTGCCGTTGATGACCAGCGCATCCGTGCCGTTGTCCACCAGATGCACCGCGAGCCGCGCCGCGCCGTCGTAGTCGAGCGACCCGTCGGCGTTCATCGGCGTGATCATGGCCGTCACCACACGGCCGTACGGCGTGTCCGAACTCGCCATGCGCACTCATTCCCTCGTTCAGCAGGTGTTGGCGACGGTAGACCGCGCGGGCCGGGTCGGCCAAACGGCTTCTTCGCATCCCAGGGTTTCAGGGGCTGACCCGGCCGGCGGCGTCGAAGGCGGCGTGCGTGATGGGCATGAGTGTCGCCCATTCGGCTTCCATCTTCTCGGCGACCATCTCGATCTCACGCTGCGGGGAGGAGGGGAACATCGAGTCGGGGCGGTTGGTCCGCAGGCTCAGCAGAGACATCAGTGACCGGGCATTGCAGGTGACGTACATCGAGGAGAAGATGCCGACCGGCAGCACCCCGCGCGCGACTTCGCGAGCGATTCCGGCGGCCAGCATCTCCTGATATGCGGCGTACGCCGTCTCGCAGGCCCGCTTGGTGGCGGCGACCGTGGTCTCGTACTGTTCCGGCGTGCCGTCGATGAACACGTAGTGTCCGGGCTTGCCCGTCTGCGCGAGCTTGCGGTCGCGGCCAGGTACATAGAACACGGGATCTAATTCTCGATATCTGGCGCTTTCCTCATTGTAGGAAAAGCCAATTCGGTGCCGCATGAATTCGCGGAATACGAATATGGGTGCGCTCACAAGATATGTCATCGAATTATGTTCAAAGGGTGATCCGTGCCGACTCTTCATCAAATAGCGAATGAGCCCGGCCGACCGTGCTGGATCCTCGTGCGCGGCTTCCGCGGACTGCTGGCCCGCCGTCGAAACCCGGGCGGCCCAGACGACATCGGAATCGCTCGCTGAAGACTTCATCAGCTCGACGCTGACGTCGGAACGCCACTCGGGCTTCTTGCTCAGCTCGTCCTCGACGACTTCACCCTCGGGACGTTCTGGACTCTCGGTCACTGCGGCTCCACGACTCACCCGATCAGATAACGACTCGCCCGGGGGAAGTCGAGCTTGGGAGGGGAGTCTACCGGCCCTCCCGGACAGGACCGTGGCGGCGGACCGCGCGCCGCGTCGGCAACAGGAACATCGTCGCGGCAGGGTCCCGGAGCGCCAGGGACAGCGCCCAGACCCCGAGGCAGAGTACGACGCTCCATCGCTGGTGGGCCGGATTCCAGGCAGGTCCCGGGCCAACGAGGAGGGCAAGCGGCGTGGGCAACCGTAAGAGCAGGAGCGACAGCGGGAGAAATGCCACCGAGACGATCATCGATGGCTCCGGCAGATCCCACGACTTGATGAACAGCATGCTTGCCGAGCAGGCAATAGACACGATGGCGGTCGTCTCGATCAGCACGTCGCCCACGGACACGGATGACCAGGCAGCCAGTGCGCTCACCGGCACGAACACGATGCCGGCGATGGCGGTCAGCCTGATCGCGGATCTGCGGGCCAGCGACAGCGGCACGGCGGCAATCTGGCGGGCGGCCGGATCGTCGAGGATTGGCAGCGCACCCACCGTGAGCAGCAGCGCCGCGCCGCGCACGAGCCACAGCGCGGACGGCTCGGACTGCAACGGCCGATGCTTCCAGGCAAGCAGCGCCGCAGTCACCGTGACCATCGTGGCGGGCACCTCCCACCTGACGGAGCGCAGGGTCGGACCCAGTAGCGCAGACAATTGGCCGGACATTCTCATGCACCCAACGGCAGCTGGAGCCAGCCGGTCGACAGAACCGCGGTGAGCGCGATGCCGCCCAGAGCGATCCAGCGGCGTCGAGACTCAGCCTGCCGAAGCGCGATGGCGCAGACGCCGAATCCGGACAGTCCCAGCAGGTAGGCCAGGTGCCACGCCTGCGACCCGTGCGCCGTCCACGCGGCGTCACCGCTCCACCACTGGATGGACACCCACGGGGCGAACCACGGCCGCAGCGCTGTCGGGCTGGTCGACAGGAGCGCGATGGTGCCAAGGATCATTCCGACGAAGCCAAACAGCAGGGATCCGGGATAGGGCAGCCAGCGCGCCACCACCACTCCGAGGATGCCGGCGCCCAGGACGATCGCCGGCACCTGGAGGACATCGATCCATGTCCAGGGCCCGACAATCCAGGTCCAGTTGGCGCTGGGAGCCTGATGGCCGGCACCGGCCGCGGCGGCGGCCGCCATTGCGAGTGCCAACGCCAGTGCTGCCGGTCCCACGAGAACACCCAGGCAGAGCGCCAGGTCACGGCGCCGCTGCCCGACCGGGGCCGCGACGAGGAGTCGGTTCGAACCACTACGGGCCGCGGACGTGGCGGCAAGGTGCGTCGCGACGAAGGTGATAGGCCCGAAATAAAGGATGCCCACCGTCGCCAGCATCTCGGCCAGCGCGGCCCGGTGGAACAATCCCCGACCGTTGTCGCCGAGGGTGGCCGAATCGAGCCCGAGTATGAGAACGACCACCCCGGCCATGAGCAGGATCGCGGGCGATGTGAGGATCCGCCGAGCCTCTCTCACGGCGAGTACGCCGAGCACGCCGGGTTCGCCGCGAGTCGGCTGCCACGGCAGCCATCGGTGCGAATCGACGACAAGGACTTCCGTCGTCATGCGGGCACTGCCTGCGCCGGTGCTCCCAGGAGCAGCAGGTAGCCGTCTTCCAATGTCGGGGCTTCGGTTGTTGCACCGGCTGGAGGATCGCCCACATGCCGGTGCCTGCCGTCACCGGCCCGCCACGACAGCTGGGCCGCCGGGTCTCGTTCGTCCGCGAACCAGACGCGTCCCTCGGCCAGCGCGGCCAAGGACGCCGGCGGGCCCTGGAACCTGACGGCGCCTTCATGCAGCACGACGACCTCGTCGCACATCGCGGCGACATCCTCGGTCTGGTGCGTCGACAGGAGCACCGTCCGGTCGCCGCCGACGCGGGAGAGGATGTCGCGGAACCGCAGCCGTTGCTCCGGGTCCAGGCCGACCGTCGGCTCGTCGAGGACGAGCAGCGCGCGATCGCCGAGCAGTACCGCGGCGAGTGCTACCCGTCGCCGCATCCCGCCGGACAGACGCCGGATCTTGCGGCCGGACTCCGCCGACAGGTCGACCAGGGCGAGCACGCGTCGTACCTCGTCGTGCCGGGCCCGTCGCTGGGTCCACTCCTTGAGAATCGCGACGTAGTCGACGAACTCGAAGGCGCTGAAACCGCGCTGGAAGCCGGGTTCCTGCGGGAGGTAGCCGAGCCGGCGCCGGAGCTCGAGGCGGTCGTCGGCGTTCGCCGGGTCGCGGCCCAGCGCCCGCACCGACCCGCCGTCCGGCGCGAGCACGGTGCCGATGATGCGCAGCAAGGTCGTCTTGCCCGCGCCGTTCGGTCCGAGCAGGCCGACCGTGTTGCCCTTACTGGTGAACGTCACGCCGCGCAAAGCCCGATGTCTTGCAAAGGATTTGGTCAGGCCATCTGCCACGAGAGCGGACGGCGACGTGGTCACAAGAACCTCCGGACGTCGTAGGCATGGACTCGGCGCGCCCTATCAATTGCCAGGCACGCGACGAGGAACACAACTCCTGCCGCCACCTGCCCGGCCGGCCCGAAGATCGGGTCGACGGAGCCCTGCGATTTCCAATAGGCAACGACCGCGGCCAGCCAGGTTCCGCCGGTCACGGAGGCCGCCCACGCCGGTGGCAGCCAGGCGCTCAGAGCGAGGGTTCCCGTGACCAGCGCGATGGCCGGAATCAGCCAGAGCACCACACCATTGCGGTGGCCCGGCACCACCAGGCCCGCCGCCCCCGACAGGACGAACGTGACGGCGAGCACGACCGCGGTCCGCAAGAACAGCAGTCTGACGGCGGAGTACGGCGCCGCCCGGCCCACCTCGTACGTCCCGTCGGTCCACGGGCCGTACGCGAGCCCGACCCCGATCGACGGCAGAGCCGGCGCGAGCACCATGAACAGGTTTGGTCCGACGTCGCCTTGCGCGGCGGCCACCACGCAGAAGAGCAGGACGGCGACGAGGGCAGCCAGCCAGGCCAGCCGCATGGCCGGCGCGCACGCCGCGAGCCGGGCGTCCGACTCCGTGAGGCCCAGCCGGCGCAGGCTGCGTTCGACCAGCCCCGGACTCGGGTCGTCGATACGTTCGGTGACCGCGCTCCAGGCCAGCGCGAGTCGAGCCGCGGGGGCGTGCCCGGCGACCGTCGTACGGCAGGCCCGGCATCTGAGTACGTGTGCCTCGACGGACGCCGCCGTGGCCGGATCGAGCACGCCGGCGGCGTACCGCTCGATCAAGCGGTCGTCGGCGTGCCATTCCGAGAACGTGCTGCTCATGCCAACTCCTGCCTCAAAGCCGCACGGGCGCGCATCATGCGCGTCTTGACGGTGCCGGACGGGATCCCCAGTAGCCGGCCCGCCTCTCGCGTCGTGAGTCCGTCGAGGACCGTTGCCTGTACGACGGCGCGCAGTTCCGGAGACAGGTGATTCAATGCGCTCCCCAGGTCCCCGTACTCGATACCGAGCAGAACTCGCTCCTCAGCGGACTCCAGTGCGACCTCCGGAACGGCGGCCAGGTCGAGCGCTGCGGCCGGTCGCCGTCGCAGCGCATCGACCAGCCGACGGACGCCGATTCCCCAGATCCACGCGGCGACCTCGCCGGTTCCCGAGTACGACCTCGCACCCCGCCAGACGGCGACGAAGGTGTCCTGTACGACCTCGTCGACCAGCGCCGGGTCTGCACAGCGGCGCTGGAGTCTCAGCAGCAGCCAGGGCGCATGCCGCGCGTAGAGCTGCTCGAGGGCAACCCTCTCCCCGGCCGCCGTGGCCTCGAGCAGCGCTGCGTCCG
This sequence comes from Actinomycetota bacterium, assembly GCA_040005895.1. GTDB lineage: Bacteria > Actinomycetota > Actinomycetes > BP-191 > BP-191 > JBDTYE01. The sequence goes on from JBDTYE010000060.1 coordinate 11,965, forward strand.
AGGCCGCGTCGACGTCGGTCTCCATCAGATCAGCTGCGGGAAATGACACCGCAGGCGACGCGGGCACCCGCATCTCCGGTCTTCAGCGTGGTGGCGTCGGTCGTGGTGTTCGGGTAGACGGCCACGGCGTTCGGGTTGGAGTAGCGCGGATTGCCGGTCACCGGGTCGGTTGCCGGGATGTTCGCGTAGTTGTCGGGCGCCGCATGAATGATGAACGCCGCCCCGTCCGCATCGCGGAGCTCGGCGAGCTGTACCCGGTCGGTCACAACGCGAGCCCATCCAAAACCGTCGCTGTTCACCAGCAGCACCGGCAGGTCACCGTCGTGGTTGCGGTGCCGGTGATTGGGGTCGGCCGCGTCCTCGCCCAGGTGACCGCCCGCCGACGTGAAGCCAGGTGCCACACACTGACCCACGCTGTGAATGTGGAAACCGTGGAAGCCCGCCATCGCTGCCGGGAGATGTACCTCCACCTTGATCTGCGTGCCATGCCGGTTCGGCGAGAGTTTCGCCGTACCGATCGATTCGCCGCCGGCATTGACGAACTCAGCCCGCATGTCGCCGCCTCCGTCTGCTCCCGCCGTTGTCGCCAGCGCTAGTCCACCCCCGAGCACAGTCACCGCGGCCACCCCAGCAGCTATCAGTCTTCGCATCTCCTACCTCCGTGGCTAGTGGTCGATCTGCTGCTTTCACTGTCCTGTCGTTCCGGGAGGCGCGAGCGGTTCGCATTCGGCTGCCGGAAGCGTCGTGGCTAAGCTCGCCGCGTGATGATCGCCGAGCGCCGCCGCCGCATCCTCGAAGAAGCGCGCGCACACGGCATGGTGTCGCTGCGGGGGCTGTCCGAGCAGCTCGGCACTTCCGAGCCCACGATCCGGCGCGACCTGCGCACCATGGCCGCGCAGGGACTGCTGCGGCGCACGCACGGCGGTGCGGTACTGCGCACCGGAGCCGCGCACGAGGCGACGTACTCAGAGAAGTCGAGTCAGGCCTCGGCTGAGAAGGCCGCCATCGCAAGGGTGGCGGCAAAGAGCGTGCATTCAGGCGACTCCATCCTGATCGGGCCGGGCACCACCACTCTCGCTCTGGCGCGGCTGCTCGTCGATCGTGCCGACCTCACCGTGGTCACCAACTCGCTGATCGTGGCGCAGGCGCTGATGACAGCGACCGGTGTCGACGTGGTCATGACGGGCGGCACGTTGCGGCGCTCGATCCACGCACTGGTCGGTCCCGCGGCGGAGCAGACGCTGGCAGGCCTGCGGGTGTCACGTCTGTTCGTTTCCGGTAACGGTGTCACCGCCGGCCGCGGGCTGACGACGCCCAACATGATGGTCGCGGCGGCCGACCGGGCGCTCGCCGCGGCGGCCAGAGAGGTCTTCGTGCTCATCGACTACACCAAGGTTGGCGTCGAGACGATGTGCCAGACGGTGCCGGTCGCCGCGATGACGCAGCTCATCAGCGACGGGAGCGCCGACGCCGCCCAGGTCGCAAGACTGCGCGACGCGGGCGTCGACGTGCTACTCGCGCCGGCCCACTAGCGGAGCCATCAGCTCGACGAGCCGATCCGATCCAACGTTGCCACCGGAGAGCACCACGCCGATTCGCTTGCCGTGCAAGGGGATTCGCGAATTGAGCAGCGCCGCAACACCGGTCGCGCCGCTCGGCTCGACGACCGTCTTGAGCCGGTCGAGCAGCAACCGCATCGCCTCGACGATCTCGGCGTCGGATACGAGCACGACTCCGTCGACGAGCTTGCTGTTGACCTCCCAGGTGAGCAGGCCAGGGGTGGTCGTCTGCTGCCCGTCCGCGATGGTCCGCGGCAACGGCACCGTCACCCGCTCCCCCGACTGCAACGACTGCCGCGTGTCATCCCCGGCCTCCGGCTCCACGCCGTAGACGCCGATGCCGGCGCGATGAGCGCGTGCGACCGTAGCCGTGCCGGCGAGCAGGCCACCGCCACCCACCGGTACGACGACCGCGTCCAGATCGGGCACGTCGCCGAAAAGCTCGAGGGCGGCGGTGCCCTGCCCGGCCATCACGAAGGCGTTGTCGTAGGGGGCGATCAGGGCGCTGCCATGTTCGGCAGCGACGGCTGAACCGATCGCCTCGCGGTCCTGCGTGTAGCGGTCGTACTCGACGATCTGCGCGCCGTAGCCGCGGGTGGCGGCGAGCTTGGCGGCCGGTGCGTCCGACGGCATCACGATGATCGCTCCGACGTCGTGCAGCCGGGCGGCCAGCGCCACCGCCTGCGCATGGTTGCCGGACGAATACGCCACCACTCCTCGCCGCCGGTCAGCAGGTGCCAGTGCGCTGATCGCGTTGAACGCGCCGCGGAACTTGAACGACCCGCTGCGTTGCAGGTTCTCGGCTTTGAGGAATATCTGCGCGCCGACCAGGTCGTCGAGAGTGTGCGAGGTGAGCACCGGTGTGCGGTGGGCTATGCCGTCCAGCCGCTGCGCCGCGGCAAGTACGTCCTCGATCGAGAGGGTCATCGGTCCCCCGCCTTCAGTCCGATGGCGCGCCGCATCGCCCGCCGCCCGCGCGCGGTGTCGCGCGCATCGCCGTACGCAAGGCCGAGTTCGTACCACGCGCGCCAGTCTTCCGGCGCCGCCTCGACCCGCAGGCGCACGCGCTCGAACGCCGCGTCGGCGGCCGCGCGGTCGGGTCGGCCGCTAGGTGCCAGCGGCAGCGGCGGCACGTCGGAGGTCGCGTTGACCGGCTCGGCGTCGTACGCCGCTGAGAGCGCCTGCACCGCCCGGCCGAACCGCAACTCGGCGACGACGAGCCCGACACTCACTGCGACGAGCGCAATCAGGGCAAGAGCCATCCCACGCGAAACGACCCGCCCGTCGCGGAACAAGGCCCACGCGATGGCGAGGGTTACCCACAGGTAGAACGCCAGGACCGGCATCAGCACGAGGAGGACGA
>JBDTYE010000061.1:0-14860 GCA_040005895.1 Actinomycetota bacterium
CGGCGTCAGTGAGCCGACTGCCATCGACCCGTACAACGCTCAGGAGTCCGAGGGCATCCTCGTCACGCAGCAGCTGTTCACTGGTCTGGTCCAGCTCAACAATGACAACCAGCAGCTCGAGCCGGGCGTCGCCAGCAAGTGGGACAAGAACGCCGACTGCACCGAGTGGACCTTCAACCTGACGCCGGGCACCAAGTTCAGCAACGGTGAGGTTGTCACAGCGAAGTCCTTCATCGCCGGCTGGACCCGGGCGGCCGACCAGAAGGCGGCGTCCGACGTCTCCTACCACATGGGCGGCATCGCCGGTTACGCGGAGCTGAACGGCGGAAAGGCGAAGGACTTCACCGGTGTGACCGCGCCCGACGACAACACCCTCGTCGTCAAGCTCAGCGCGGCGGACTGCGAATTCGACAAGAAGACCATCCAGACCGTCTTCAGCCCGGTGCCGAGCGACGCGGGAGCAGCGGACAACAAGACCTTCAACGACCTGCCGATCGGCAACGGCCCGTTCAAGCTCAAGGAGCCGTGGCAGCACGACAAGAGCATGACGATGGTTCGCAACGACGACTACTTCGGTACCAAGGCCAACCTCGACGAGGTCGACGTCACCATCACCGGCGACGCCGGCATCGACTTGGAGTACAAGAACTTCAAGGCCGGGCAGTTCGACTGGTCCCGCGTCCCACCTGCGCTGCTCCCCGAAGCCGACAAGACCCAGACGCCCAAGGGCAACTTCATCAAGCAGGTCATGTACGGCATCAACTACATCCTGCCGATGACGTTCGACGGTCCGACCAAGTCGGCCGACGCTCGCAAGGCGATCTCGTACGCGATCGACCGTGACGCCATCATCAAGGGCGTCTTCAAGGGCTACCAGACGAAGGCGACCTCGTTCGTGCCGTCGACGTTCAAGGCCTACGCGCAAGAGGGCGTCTGCACCGCGTGCACGTTCGACCTGGCGAAGGCCAAGGAGCTCGCGGCCAAGTCCGGCCTGACCCCCGGCACGAAGCTCTACTTCGGCTTCAACACCGGTGGCGGCCACGAAGCGTGGACGCAGGCAGTTGCCCAGCAGCTCAAGGAGAACCTGGGACTCGATGTCACACTCGAGGGCATCCCGTTCAAGGAGCTACTTGCCAAGGAGACGAAGCCCACGTCGACCGGAATCTTCCGGGCCGCGTGGGGCGCCGACTACCCGACGCCTGACAACTTCCTGTTCCCGCTGCTGTCCAAGAAGTCGATCAACCCGGACGCCAAGGGCGTCGTCCAGGGTGACAACCGCGGTCGGTACGACAACCCCGCGTTCGATGCGCTCCTGGTCAAGGAGCGGGCGGCTAAGACCGAGGAAGAGCGCGTCCCGATCATCAAGGAAGCGGAAAAGCTCGCGATCGACACGGACCAGGCGGTCATTCCGCTCTGGTACCGCACGCAGTACCGCGTCTTCGACTCCAGCAAGTGGGACGGCGTGAAGATGGACTTCTTCGAGAACCCGACGCTCGCGACGATCTCTCAGAAGTAGTAGTTCCAACCTAGTTCGGTACGACGCGAGCGGGGCCGGCGGAGGCAACTCCTCCGGCCCCTCTCGCGCCTGCTCTTGTGTTCTTCGATCACGTCGAGGAGGCTCGCGCCATGGGCAAATACATCGTCCGCCGGCTGCTGCAGATGGGCCTTGTGCTCTTCGGCGCCAGCCTGGTGCTCTTCGCCTGCCTCTATATTCTGCCGGGGGACCCGATCAGTACCCTCGGTGGCGGTGAAAAGGCCCGCGACCCGGCGACCAAGGCGCTGCTCATGAAGCGCTACAACCTCGACCAGCCGCTGGCTGTCCAGTACACGCGCTACGTGACGAACGTCGCCAAGGGCGACCTCGGGACCTCGTTCCGGTTGCGGCGACCCGTCAACGACATCATCAAGGAAAAGATCTGGAACACCGCCCGGCTGGCGCTCGCGGCGATCCTGTTCACGATCTTGATCGGTATCAGCGCGGGTGTGATCGCAGCGGTCCTGCAGTACTCGTTCTGGGACGTGCTCGTGACGCTGACGACCACGCTCGCCATCGGCTTCCCCACCTTCGTGATCGGGCTGATCTTCCAATACCGGTTCGCGCTGCGATGGCACGTGTTGCCGTTGTCGGGCCACAACGGTGGTCTCAAGTCGTTTCTCCTGCCCGGCCTGACGCTGGCCTCCGTCGACGCAGCGCTGGTGGCGCGGCTCATGCGCGGCACCATGCTCGAGGTGATGCGCGCCGACTACATCAGGACCGCGACCGCCAAGGGACTGTCCAAGCGCGTCGTGATTCTGAAACACGCGATGCGTAATTCGATCATTCCGGTGGTCACCTACCTCGGCATCTCGTTCGGTACTCTGCTTGGTGGCGCGCTGATCACCGAGGTGATCTTCAACTGGAATGGCATCGGCAGCACGCTGGTGACCGCGATTTCCACGCAGGACAACCCCATCGTGCTCGGCGTCTCGACGTACGCGGTCCTGATTTTCGTCCTCGTCAACCTTTTCGTCGACGTGGCCTACGGCTTCCTAGACCCCCGCATCAGGCTGGAGTAGCAGATGACCTCTGACACCGAGCCGGCGCCCCTGGAGTCACCAGCGGCAATCGAGGCGACCTCCCGCGCGGAGGGTGATGCCGGTCTAGTCGACCCCGGCAGCGGCTTTGCCGGCGCGTCGGGCCAGGTGACCGCGCTGGGCGGCATCCGCAGGCAGACCCAGTTCGGCGACGTACGCCGCCGGTTCAAGCGCAACAAGCTGGCTGTGCTCGGTCTTGTCATGATCGCCTCGGTCGTGCTGATGGCGTTGCTCGCCCCCTGGATCGCGCCGCAGAACCCGCTGCACCAGGACCTCCTCAACACGCAGGCCAGTCCCGGCCGGGCGCACTGGATCGGCACCGACGAGGTCGGGCGCGACCAGCTCAGCCGGCTGATCCACGGCAGCCGCATCGCTGTCATCGTCGGAGTCGCGTCCATCGGAATCGCACTGGTCATCGGCATCGCACTGGGCGCACTGGCCGGCTATTTCGGCCGCTGGTGGGACACCATCATCATGCGCGTCGCCGACGTGTTCTTCGCGTTCCCCGTCATCATCGGCGCGATCGTCATCATCCTCGTCATCGGTCGCGGCATCATGCCGGTGATTCTGTCGATCGGCATCTTCAGCTGGGCGACGGTCGCGCGACTGCTGCGAAGCTCGATCCTGTCAATTCGCGAGAGCGAGTACGTCGAGGCGGCGCGATCACTGGGCGCCAGCCGATGGCGCATCGTTACCCGGCACATCCTGCCCAACAGCCTGGCCCCTGTCCTGGTCTACGCGACGGTGGCGGTGGCGACCGCGATCGTGGCGGAGGCGGCGCTCAGCTTCCTCGGGGCAGGCGTCAAGCCGGGCACGCCCGACTGGGGCGCAATGATCTCCGACGGCCAGAAGTTCTTCGGCTACAAGGACTTCCTCTGGTTCTTCCCGTCGATCGCCGTGGTCTACACGGTTCTCGGCTTCGTGTTCGTCGGCGATGGCCTGCGCGACGCCCTCGACCCCAAGCTCCGGTAGAAAGCGAGCCCTGTGCGAGAGACCCTGACGGCGACGACCCTCGAACGGGCACCAGAACCCGGCGAGACGTTGCTCGAGATCGAAGATCTGCGCGTGCATTTCCACACTGACAACGGTGTGGTCAAAGCGGTCGATGGAGTCAGCTGGTCGATCGCGCGCGGCGAGACGCTGGGCATCGTGGGCGAGTCGGGATCGGGCAAGTCCGTCTCGGCGATGGCCGTCATGGGCTTGGTCCCGACGCCGCCGGCGCGCTACGAGTCCGGGCGCATCATGTTCATGGGCAAGGACCTGCTCAAGGCCGACGAGAAGGCGCTGCGCAAGATCCGCGGCAACGACATCTCGATGATTTTCCAGGACCCGCTGACCTCACTCAACCCGGTCTTCAAGGTCGGCCACCAGATCGCCGAAGTGATCCAGGTCCACGAGAAGATGGGCCGGATACCGGCCCGCAAGCTGGCCGTCGACCTGCTCGCCGAGGTCGGCATCCCCAACCCCAAGCAGCGGGCCAGCGAATATCCGCACCAGTTCTCCGGCGGCATGCGCCAGCGGGCGATGATTGCGATGGCGCTGGCGCTCGACCCGGTGCTGCTGCTCGCCGACGAGCCGACGACCGCACTGGACGTGACGGTGCAGGCGCAGATCATGGAGCTGCTGCTGACACTTCAGCAAGAGCGCGGCACCGCCATCGTCCTCATCACCCATGACCTCGGCCTGGTCGCCAGTCACGCCGATCGTGTCCTCGTGATGTACGCCGGCAAGGTCGCCGAACTCGCTGGTGTCGACGACATCTTCTACGAGCCGCGGCACGCCTACACGCACGGACTGCTGTCCGGGCTCGCCCGTCTCGATGTGCACAGGGCTGAACGGCTCGAACCGATTCCGGGCCAGCCACCCAGCCTGATCCGGGTGCCGTCCGGCTGCGCGTTCCACCCGCGGTGCAAGCTGGCCACGCAGGTCTGCACGGACGTCGTGCCGGAGCTCGTCATGCAGGACCGGCCGAACCACACCGCCGCGTGTCATCACTCGGATCAGGTGGCGTTGCTGGTCAACGGGCCCGCCGCGGCGCAGCACGTCAAGTCAGCCGCCGAGACAACAGCAGCCGGCCCGCCGGTAGCCGAAGCGGAGACTCGCACCTCGTGACGACACCAACCCGCACCCCGCCGAACGGCGCCGTGCCACTGCTGCAGGTCGAGAACCTGGTCAAGCATTACCCGATCACGTCCGGGATCGTGTTCAAGCACAAGATCGGCGACGTGCGTGCCGTGGACGGCATCTCCATCTCCATCTCGCCCGGCGAAACGCTAGCCATGGTCGGGGAGTCTGGCTGCGGCAAGTCGACCACGGCCCGGGCGGTCCTCCGGCTGGTCGAGCCCACCGCCGGCGCCCTGAAGTTCGAGGGCGAGGACATCACCCACGTGAAAGCCGGGCGGTTGCGGGAACTGCGCCGCGAGATGCAGATCATCTTCCAGGACCCGTATGCGAGCCTCAACCCGCGGATGACCGTGCGCACGATCCTGTCCGAGCCCTTCAAGATCCACGGCATGGAGGAGGGCAACCGCGTCAGCGAGCTGCTCGAACTCGTCGGGCTGGCGCCGGAACACGCCGACCGCTACCCGCACGAGTTCTCCGGTGGCCAGCGGCAGCGGGTCGGAATCGCCCGGGCCCTGGCCCTCGACCCCAAACTTGTTGTCTGCGACGAGCCGGTTTCCGCACTCGACGTCTCGATCCAAGCGCAGGTCATCAACCTGCTCGAGGATCTGCAGAACGACCGTGGCCTGGCTTACCTGTTCATCGCCCACGACCTGTCCGTCGTACGCCACATCGCAGACCGGGTTGCGGTCATGTACCTCGGAGTCATCGTCGAGATCGCGGATCGCGACTCGATCTTCGAACGGCCCGCCCACCCCTACACCCAGGCGCTGATCTCCGCGGTGCCGATCCCCGACCCGCGCAAGGAACGCCAACGCAAGCGGATCATCATCAGCGGCGACGTGCCCAGCCCGGCCAACCCGCCGAGTGGCTGCCGATTCCGTACCCGCTGCCAGAAGTTCAGGGACGAGTTGAACGAGGGCGAGCGGTCCAAGTGCATCGAGGAGCAGCCTGAGCTGATCGACCGCGGGCACGGCCACCCGGCCGCATGCCACTACGCCGAGGTCGAGAAGGTACTCTGACCGTCACGTTCGTCGTCCGAAAGGCTCTCGTCCGGTGGTCGTCTTCTCCACGATTCTGCTCGTCTCGTCCAGCTTGCTGCTGATTGCGCTGATCCTGCTGCACCGCGGCAAGGGCGGCGGTCTGTCCGACATGTTCGGCGGCGGCGTGAGCTCGTCGCTTGGCGGCTCGAGCGTCGTCGAGCGCAACCTCGACCGGATGACGATCGGTGCGGCAATTGTCTGGTCGGCTTCGATCATCGCTCTCGGCCTGTTGCTCAAGACCTGAGCTCGGCTGGCGTCTGAGCGTACGCACAGGCACTTTGCGGTAGATGCTCGCCGCTCGGCGTGCGCGCTCGTACACTGAACAACAACCCGTCGGGCGTCGCCCGAACAATCTCAGGGAGTCCGTGTAGTGGCTGGTGGTAATGCCATTCGTGGCAGTCGTGTCGGAGCCGGACCCATGGGCGAAGCCGAACGCGGCGAAACGGCTCCGCGCAAGCGCATTTCCTTCTGGTGTGCCAACCGGCACGAGACGCGGCCGTCCTTCGCTGAGGACGCGTCCATTCCGGAACAGTGGGACTGCCCCCGGTGCGGCTTCCCGGCCGGACGGGACAAGGCCAATACTCCTGCGCCGCCGAAGACCGAGCCCTACAAGACCCACCTCGCCTACGTGCGTGAGCGCCGCAACGAGACCGATGGCGAAGCGATCCTGCAAGAGGCGCTGGCCAAGCTCAAGGCGAAGTAGCCAACCGTTTCATGCAGGTGCCCGCCGGACTCGTCCGCCGCGGGCACTTCGCGTTTGCAGCCGACTTCCACGGCGACACCTGGCTAGACCTCGATGCGCTGCTGGCGGATGCAACATGTCTGCGGGGGTACGCCGACGGGCTGGCATTGATGCTCGCGGCGTACAGCCCGGACACCGTGTGCGGGCCGCTCGACGGCGGCGCGTTCGTTGCCCAGTTCGTCGCTGCTCGCATCGGCGCGAGCTTCGCCTATAACAGTTCCGACAACTCTTTCGGCACCATCCGGGGCGCCGACGTCTTCGACCGCGGCGATGTCGTCGTCGACGACGCGATCAACGCCGGCACCGCTGTACGTGCGACCGTTGCCGCGTTGCGCACCGCCGGAGCCAGGGTGCTCGCCATCGGCAGTCTGATCACCTGCCTGCCCGATGGCGGCAGGGTGGGCGATGCACTCGGCGTACCTCAGCATCACCTGCTCGGCATCGATACAGAACTCTGGACCGCCGCGGACTGCCCGCAGTGCGCGGCCGGCATCCCGGTCGAAACCGCTTAGTGGCAGGCGAGGCGGTTGAGGCCGGCCGGCAGCTTCGAGGCAGCCGCACTGTCGATCATGGCAAAGCGATCCTGCAAGAGGCGTTGGCCAAGCTCAAGGCGAAGTAGGTCAGCGGCCGGCGTGCGCCTTGGCACGGGCGAGGCCTTCGGTGAATCCGGCTAGGTTGCTCGTCGGAGCCGGCAGGACGATGGTGCGCCCGTCCGTGCGGACAAGCCTGATCCGCTGGCCGTTGTACCACTCCTTGACGACTTCGACATCCGCGATATCGCTCCACCGCACGAGCGGCTGGGGCGTACCCCGGTGTACGACGACTCCCTCGGTGTTCATGTCGGAGCCGAAGCGCCGGAGAACAGCGATGAGTACGCCGACGATCAGCAGCGTTGCCAGGCCCATGGCGGGCGAGTAGCGGGCGGCGGACAGCACTCCGACGGGCGCGGCGTAGTAGCCCCTGGGGTTGATGGCGCGGTAACGCGCGGTCGTTGGGGCGGGTGCGGCGGGGCGGGTCTTGGTGTCCATGAGAGTGCTCCTTCGAGGTGGGGGTTCGACTGAGGTGCACTCTTGCGGGCCGGACTTATCGCGCGCTGATCGCGCGCTGAACGGCGGCCGGCTCACGATGCCGAGTTCGTCGACGGAACACCGCCGTATGGCCGTTGAGTCCTCCGGGTGCTCCGCGACGACGTGCAGCGAGTTGCCGACGTCGGCTCTGCCGTTCCTCCGCCGTAGATCGCCGTGCCGGTGCGGATGAGGTGCGCTAGCTGTGGCGTGATGTTGCGGTAGGTCACGCCGCAGACCGTGATGGTGGTGGTGTCCAGGTACGCCGCCCGTGGGGAGCTTGCGCTCACGGCAGTGTCCGGGCCGTCTCCTGGCAGCGGGCGTGCGGTTGCGGGGGTCCACGGGATGATTACGAAGGCGCAGGTTGCAGCGGAGGCGGTCAGCAGCCGGGTGGTCTTCATCTTCTTCTCCTCGCAGTTTCGCCGATTCGTTCGACCGGCTCTGGAGTCGAAGCTAGGAGCGCGCCGCCGCCGCTGATATTCGGGAAAACCCTTGTCCTTCGTCTCGGCTTGGATTACGTCGTGGCTGTTTCCTGGCAGCGGGACTTCCGCGACACTGGCAGCACGACCCACGACGATCGGGGAATCCGTGGTCGCCGAAGAACCGCCCGCGGCGCACGCGACTGAGCAGCGCGCCCTGCTCGACGCCGTGACGTCGGTGGCTCGATCCGGCTCTCCAGCGCATGTCGTTGTTGTCGGCGACGCCGGGATCGGCAAGTCGACGCTGCTCGGCAGGGCGATTCAAGTCGCGGAATCGCAGGGCGTGCGCGTGCTGTCCAGCCGGCCAGCAGAACTGGAGTCCGATCTCCCACTCGCCGGGTTGATCGACCTGTTGAGTTCGACGGCCGAACTCGTGGTGCCGTGGCTCGCGCCCTTGCCTGCGGTCGCGCTCGAGGTCGCGCTGCGCAGACGGGACGCGGGTGACCGCGCTCCGGATTCGCTCACGCTCAGTCTCGCCGTGTTGGAGGCGCTCCGGGTTCTGGCGCGGCTGGGTCCGACCGTGCTCGTCGTGGACGACGTGCAATGGCTCGACGCCCCAACGGCGCATGTGCTGGCATTCGCGCTCCGCCGGGTGGAGAGCTCGCAGCTCGCGGTCCTCACAGCTTCGAGGCCGCGGCCGCCATCCGCCTCGGCCGCGCTACTGGAGGCGCTGCCGGAACCCGTCCGTCGATTTCGGCTGGCGGCGCTGGCGGAAGCTGAACTTCGCCAGGTCATCGCGTTGCACCTGCCGGCCACTGTTTCGGGAGCTGACGTGCACCGTATACACGAGTTGTCCGGCGGCAACCCGTTCTATGCACTTCAGATTGCGCGTGAACCCGGCGTGCTCCACCGCGAGCCCGGCGAGCCGCACTCGGTTCCTACATCGCTCCAGGAGTTGCTGCGCTCACGCCTGACCAGATTGGCGCCGGCGACCCGGTCGGTACTCGCGACGGCGGCAGCGGCCGGCGCGGCATCGCTCGATGTTCTACGTCGCATCGAGAGTGATGTCGATGCCGCCCTCGGCGAAGCGGAAGAACACGGTATAGCGGCCGAAGTTGCGGGCCAGGTCGCGTTCACGCATCCACTGTTGTCGGCTGCGGCCTACGACCTGCTCACCGAAGGGCAACGAAGGCAACTGCACGGTCGGCTGGCGGAGAGCGTCGCCGATCCCGTTGAACGGGCGCGGCACCGGGCGCGGGCGGCGACCGGTCCGGACCATCAGCTTGCGGCGGACCTGGAGGAGGCGGCCCGCGTGACTGCCGGGCGTGGTGCGCCGGCAGCCGCGGCGGACCTGGCCGAGCTGGCGTGCGGCGCGACGCCGCCAGAGGACGTTGGCGATATCTGGCGGCGCCTCGTGCTGACTGCAGATTTCGCAGCCATCAGCACGGACGAGCCGCGCGCGGAGGAAATCGGGCGGCGGTTGCTGAAACTGGCCCGCACTCCTGGAGAGCGGGCTGAGGCGATGTTCATTGTTGCTATGTATGGGCCCGCGAGTGCCCCCGCTGCGTGCGCGCAGCTCGAGGAGGCGCTCGAGTTCACAGCGGTTGGGAGCCGCCTGCGATCGCAACTGCTGGCGGAGATCGCCTGGTTTTCGTTCGTTGTCGATCCGGCCCGAACTGCGGAGCTGACGGAGCGGGCTGCGGCAGAAGCTGCGGCCGCCGGTCACGACGACATGCTGTTGATGGCGCTGACCGGCATCGCACTTTGGCAAGTCTCGAATGGAGCCACGGATGGACATGCGGCCATCCGGCGCGGCCTGGTGTTGGAGGCGGCCGGCGCGCGCAGCGTCGCGCCTTATCGCAGCCCACTGTGGGCCCGAGGCGTCTATGAGCTGGCGCACGACGACATCGACGGGGCGCGGGCCGACTTCGAGGAACTTCTGTCGCGGGCGGAAGAGAGTGGCAACTCTTCTTCCGTACGGGGCCTCAACGGTGATCTGACCGAAGTGGAAACGCGTGCCGGCAGGTTGGATGCGGCAGGCGCAGCAGCCGACCGCTGCCTCGACCTCGCGCGCGCCCAGGGCAGCAAAGGCGGCGGCCACAGCTACGTTGCCGCCTTCGCAGCAGCCGCCCGGGGCGAAGTTGAGCGGGCGGCTCGACTGGCTGCGAAGGGGCTCGAACTCGCGATCGGCGACGGCGATCTGTTCTATGTCGCGCATTGCGCTCGCGTCCTTGCCGAACTGGCCCTAGTGCAGCGCGACCTGTCGACCGCTGTCCACCGTGCCCGCGAAGCCCGGCAGGCGGTCCGGACACTTCGTCACGAGGATCCGTGCTGGTGCCCGTGGGAGGTCACGGGGGTCGAGGCGATGCTGGCGCACGGTGACGCCGATGAGGCAGCCGAGGTCGCTCTCGAGGCGCGGTGGCAATCGCAACAGACCGGGTGTGCGCAGCGCTCGCGGACCGCGGACCACCTCGAAGGACTGATCCTCGTCTCGCGAGGCGAGTTCGTTGAAGGTCTCGACCTGCTTCGCGCAGTAGCAGCGGCCGTTCCTCTGCAGACCCCGTACGACAAGGCGCGGGCGTTGCTATCCCTCGGGGTGGCGGAACGACGCGCCCGTCACAAGGCTGCTGCGCGAACGGCGCTCTACGAGGCGCACCGGCTGCTCGACCGAATCGGTGCTCGCGCCTGGGCCGACTACGTCCTGTCGGAGTTGAGCCGGGCCGGCGGTGCTCCTACGGGTTCACCCACTGGATCTCAGGAATCGGAGCCGGTGGGCGCGCACATCAGTACGACGGAGCGACGCGTCATCGATCTGGTGACCGCTGGTCATACGAACAAGGAGGACGCTGCGAACCTGTTCGTCAGTGTGAAGACCGTCGAGGCGAACCTCTCGTCGATATTTCGCAAGCTCGGTGTCCGGTCGCGCACCGAGCTCGCCGCCAGAGCCCGTGCAAACTGAGCGATACGGCAAGAGGCGCCTCGTCAAGCTGAAGGCCAAGTAACCAGTCAAGATCGAGTGTGCTGGAAACGCCGGGCAAGTCGGCGGTTCCCGCACACTCGATCATCGGGGCCGGCAAAACGAGGCGACCCGCCGCCGCCGGGTTAGGGCGAGGCCAACCGATTGAGGCCGGGCGGCAGCTTGGAGGCTGCCGCTGTGTCGAGCAGATAGAGCGTGCGCCGGCGGCCGGCGACCGCGGCGGCCGGCACCTGTACGCCACCCGCGCCACTTAGTGCCAACGAGACGGCACGGGCTTTGTCCGGTCCGGCCGCGAGCAGCCAGATCTCGCGCGCGCTGTTGATCGCAGCGAGAGTCATCGAAACCCGATTGGGAGGCGGCTTCGGGGCGCCGTGTATGCCGACGACCGGGCGCTCGTCGTACATCGCGGGGGACTCGGGGAACAGCGAGGCGACGTGGGCGTCCGGTCCGACACCGAGGAGCAGGACGTCGAACTGCGGCACCGGTCCGTGGTCCTCCGGCTGGGCGGCGGCGAGCAATGCGGCGGCGTAACGCGATGCGGCGGTCTCGGGGTCGGGCGCCTCGCCCAGCGGCGTGATCGCGTGCACCCGGGAGGGGTCGAGCCGGACGTGGTCGAGCAGAGCTGCACGCGCCTGCGTCTCGTTGCGTTCGGGGTCGCCGGCGGCGAGGAACCGCTCGTCCCCCCACCAGACGTCGACGCGGGACCAGTCGACAGCATCGCGCGCCGGGATCTGCCGCAGTTCGGCCAGGGTTGCGGTGCCGACGCCGCCGCCGGTGAGCACGATCGATGCCGAGCCGCGCGCGGACTGTACGTCGACGAGTTTGGTGACGAGCCGGGCCGCCGCCGCCCGGGCCAATAGCATGGCGTCGCGGTGGACGATGACCTCGGGAGTCGTCATGTGCGGCGGCGGGGTCGCGCTCTCGAAACGGTCGAGACCGCGGCGACCGACTCGGCGTACGGCTCGTCGGGGTCGAGCCGGCGCAGCTCCTCGGCCAGGCACTCAGAGTCGGTACGCCGGGCCAGTGCCACCATGCGAGCCGGGCTCCCGGTGCGGTTCAGAGTCGCTTTGCGGCCGTCGGGGCGGGTCAGCGTGATCTGCCCGTGCTCGGAGCGCAGCACCACCCCGGTGATGCCAGGCCCGCGGGTCGCGTGGATCTCGACCGGAACGCTGAGACGGTTGGCAAGCCAGCCGCCCAGCAGAGGGACGCTCGGGTTGCCGCTGGCACCGGAGACCTCGATCGACTTGACCGGGTCGAAGCCGTGGTCGAGCGCGGCAGCCAGCGTCGCGCGCCACGGAGTGATGCGACTCCACGCAAAGTCGGTGTCGCCCGGGGTGTAGGTGCGGGCCCGCTGCTCGAGCGCACTCACCGGCTTTGGGCTGGCAGCCGCGTCGGTGATACGGCGGCCGGCCAGCTTTCCCAGCACGCTGGCGCCCGGGTCCTCGGGAGCCTCGGCCGGCCACCACAGCACTACTGGGGTGTCGGGCAGCAGCAACGGCAGGACGACGGAGTCGGCGTGTTCGCCGAGTGTGCCGTAGAGCCGTAGCGTGACTGTCTCGCCGGGACCTGTGGCGTGAATCGATGCATCCAGGCGGGCGCTCGACGACGGCGCGCGAGGGATCACGACCAGGATGCGGCACGGGTGTTCGCGGGCGGCATCGGTCGCGCACGCGATGGCAGCCTCGGCGGCCCGTTCGCTGACGGAGACCACCAGGGTCAGGACCGCGCCAACGGTCGACGCGCCTTCGCTGCGACGGGCCCGCGAGAGGGCGGATCCGACCTCTGCCGCGGTCGTGCGAGTGAGGTCGATGATCACGGTCGCCGCCAGACTCTGCCGTCACGCGCAAGCATCTCGTCCGCCGACTTCGGACCCCACGTGCCCGCTGGATACCGCTCCGGCTTGCGGTCGGCCCAGAACTCCGTAAGCGGGTCGACGACCTGCCAGGACAGGTCGATCTCCTGGCTGCTCGGGAAGAGCGGCGGGTCGCCGAGGAGTACGTCCAGGATCAGCCGCTCGTAGGCCTCGGGGCTGCGCTCGGTGAAAGCCTCGCCGTAGGCGAAGTCCATGTTGACGTCGCGCACTTCCATAGCGGTGCCGGGGACTTTCGAGCCGAAGCGGACCGTGACGCCTTCGTCCGGCTGCACCCGGATCACGAGGGCGTTCTGCCCGAGCTCTTCGGTGGCGGTGGTGGTGAAGGGCAGGTGTGGCGCGCGCTGGAAGACGACCGCGATCTCGCTGACCCGTCGGCCGAGGCGTTTGCCATGGCGAAGGTAGAAGGGAACGCCGGCCCATCTCCTGGTGTCGATCTCGAGCCGGACTGCTGCGTAGGTGTCGGTGCGCGACGAGGCCGGAATGCCTTCCTCTTCGTGGTAGCCCGGCACGAGTTCGCCGCCCTGCCAGCCCTTCGCGTAGGTGCCGAAAGCCGATCCGGTTGCCAGATCTGCCGGCAGTTTGATGGCGCCGAGGACTTTGAGCTTCTCGGTACGCAGCGAATCGGCCTGGAACGAGACGGGCTCCTCCATTGCTGTCAGCGCGAGCAGCTGGAGCAGGTGATTCTGGAGTACGTCGCGGGCGGCGCCGATGCCGTCGTAGTAGCCGGCCCGGCCGCCGATGCCGATGTCCTCGGCCATCGTGATCTGGACGTGGTCGACGTACCCGCGGTTCCAGATCGGTTCGAATAGTGTGTTGGCGAAGCGCAGCGCCAACAGGTTCTGCACCGTCTCCTTACCCAGGTAGTGGTCGATCCGGAAGACCGACTCCGGCGTGAACACCTCGTCGAGCACCCGGTTGAGGTCGCGCGCGCTGGCCAGGTCATGCCCGAACGGCTTCTCGACGACGACCCGCCGCCAGCTGGTGGAGTCGCTCGCCGACAGGCCGCTGCGCTTGAGTTGGGCAAGCACGGTCTCGAAGAACTTCGGCGGAATCGACAGGTAGAACGCGTGATTGCCGTCGGTGCCGCGCACCCGGTCGAGGTCCTGGATCGTCTTGACCAGATTGTCGAACGCCGCGTCGTCATTGAAGTCACCCGGCACGAAGCGGCAACCATCTGCGAGCTGCTCCCAGACGTCCTCGCGGAACGGCGTGCGCGCATGCTCCTTCACCGAGTCGTGCACGACCTGCATGAAGTCCTGGTCGGCCCAGTCCCGGCGGGCAAAACCGGTGAGGGCGAATCCCGGCGGCAGCAGTCCGCGGTTGGCCAGGTCGTAGACAGCCGGCATCAGCTTCTTGCGGGCCAGGTCTCCGGTCACGCCGAAGATGACCAGGCCGCAGGGTCCGGCGATGCGGGGGAGCCGCTTGTCGCGCGGGTCGCGCAGCGGGTTGTTGCTCTCCAGGGTGGGGACGCTCACGCGCGCTCCCGTGCCGCCGCCAGTAGCTGAGCAACGCCGGCGTTGCGGTCGTGCAGGTGCAGCCGTACGACGGGCCGGTTGCGGCTGCTGAGCGCACGCAGGTCGCCGAGTGCCTGCGCGAGTTGCAGGCGCCCCAACGTGAACGGCCGGTCCGGCACAACCAGATCCGTCAGGTTGTCGCCGGTGATCTGCAAATAGGCGCCGAGCTGCGGGCCACCCTTGTGGTACTGCCCCGTCGAATGCAGGAACCGCGGTCCCCAGCCGAATGTGACCTGCGCTGGGCTGCGGGCGGCGAGCAGGGCGCGCAACGTGGCGGTGTCGGCATCGGCGAACCGGTCGAGGTAGGCCATGACGGCGAGATAGCCGCCAACAGGAACGGCCTCGAGCAATGCCGCCAGGGTCGTGGCGACGGTCGAAGGTGCGCCAGGAAGCGACTCGACGGCGTAGACCGAGATGGCGCCTTCGGAGAATGCCGGATCGCCCTCAGGCAGTGGACCGCTGCCTGCTTCGTCGAGAATCGCGGAGGTGTTGGCCTTGCTCTCCGCGACGTTCGGCTGGTTGAACGGGTCGAT
>JBDTYE010000062.1:0-14638 GCA_040005895.1 Actinomycetota bacterium
TGAAGAAGGAACTGCGCGGCATGGAAGCCGCCGGCATCGCCTGACGGCAGTTTCAGTGGATCAGCACCTGCTGCATCCGGTGAATCGCGGACCGCCAGCACGCGGCGGTCATGACGATGAGATACCCGGCAGCGACGGCCGAGGCAGGACCGATCGTGTCGAGAGCGGGCTCCCGTACGAGATTGATGGAATGGTAGAGCGGCAGGCATTCGACCAGTAGCTGCACGGCGCGCGGGTAGACGGACAGCGGGTAGAACGTCGTCGCGAACAGGAACATCGGCAGCATGACGAGCTGGACGATCTGGAAGTCGTCCCAGCCGCGGATGTACGTTGCGACGACCAGGCCGGCCGGCGCAAAGGCCAACGCCACCAGGGCGCTTGCCGGCACGATCACAATTGCGGTCGGTGAATGCACGAGTCGGAACGCCCACATCGTCACCAGGAACCCGGTGCCGGCGAGCACGCCGCGCAGCATCGCCCACCACACCTCGGCGCGGACGATCTCCGCAATCGACATCGGCGTGGCAATGACGACGTCGTACAGCTTCTCGCGGCGCAGCCGGGAGTAGGCGCCGAAAATGGTCTCGTTGATCGACGCGTTCATGACGGCCATGGCGAGCAGGCCCGGAGCGATGTACGCCGCGTAGGAGATGCCCTGCATCCCCGGCGCATTGCGTACCAGCCGGCCGAGTCCGACGCCCATCGCCAGCAGGTACACGAGCGGCTCGAGGACCGACGCTACGAACTCGGACCAGCTGCGCCGGTAGACGTAGACCTGGCGCTGCAGCAGCGGGCGGGTGCCGATTCCGGCGGTCACGGGTGCAACCTGCGTCGGTAGGTTCCGCGCGCAACAGTGAGGCCGGCCACCGTGACGACACAGAGGAATCCGAGGTGCACGAGCATCGGCAGTACGCGGAGTTGCCCGAGGCTGAGTCCACGGCAGAGTTCCACCCCGTGCCAGAGGGGCGAGACGTAGGCGACCCGCTGGAGCCACACCGGCGCGGTCGAGAGCGCAAAGAACGTTCCGGACAGGAGATACAAGGGCTGGATCAGGAACCGGAATGCCGCCTGGATAGTGGGGAAACGCTTGGCGGTGATCGCCCAGGCGGCCGCCGGCGCACCGAAGGCCGCAGCGGTCAACGCGGCCGCCGGGATCGTGACGACGACCCAGGGCGACCGCGCTGCCCCGAGCAGTACCTGCACAATCACGAAACCGGTGCTCAGTAGCGCCACCCGGAATGCGGTGAAGAGTTGGTGACCGAGGAGGATGTGTGTCGGGCTCACCGGTGTGGCAGCTGCTGCCGTGTAGCTCCCCGTCGGCTCCGCTGCGAAGAACACCGCAAAAGCGGAACTGCCGAACGCCATCTGCATTGCCGATGCCGCGAGCAGTCCCGGTGCGAGGAACGAAAGGTACGGGACGCCGCCGAGCGCGTGCTGCGGCGCAGAGTCGATCAGCTTCCCGATCCCGATGCCGATGCCGGTGAGAAACAACAGCGGGTTGACCAGCCCGATCACTATCGATGCGCGCCAGGTCCGCCGGTACAGCAGCCAGTGGTAGGAGAAGACGCGCAAGACCATCGCCCGTCCGGTGTCGTTCATTCGACGAGGCTCCGGCCGGTGAGGGTGAGGAACACATCCTCGAGGCTGGCGCGCCGGACGAGTGCCGTGAGCGGCCGCAGCCCGATGCGGTGCACTGCCGAGAGCGCGGCATCACCGTCGTCGGCATAGACGAGCACCCGGTCGGGCAGTTCGTCGACCCGCGCGCAGTCAGGTCCTGTCGCCAAATCGGCGACAGCCTTCGTAGCGTCCGTGCGGTCGCCGTCGCTGAACCGGAGTTCGAGTACCTCCCGCGTGACGTGCGCGTCGATGAGCGCCCGCGGTGAGCCCGCGGCCACGATCCGGCCTTGATCCATGATGACGAGGCGGTCACACAACTGCTCCGCCTCGTCCATGTAGTGCGTTGTCAGGATCAGCGTCACGCCCTGCGACTTCAGCTGGAACAGCCGTTCCCACAGGACGTGCCGGGCTTGAGGATCCAGACCCGTCGTCGGCTCGTCGAGCAGTAGCAGTTCGGGCTCGTTGATGAGCGCCCGGGCGATCGTCAGGCGCCGGCGCATGCCTCCGGAAATCGTCTCGACCCGCTGGTCGGCCTTGTCCTCGAGCCGCGAGAACACCAGCAGCCTGTCAGCGCGCTCGCGGACGACAACTCGGGAGAGGCCGAAATAGCGTCCGTAGACGAGCAGGTTCTCGCGGACACTGAGTTCGGCGTCGAGCGAGTCGTCCTGAGGTACGACGCCGATACGGGCCCTGATACTGCTGCCGTCGACGGCAGCATCCTGGCCGAGGATGCGCAGCGTCCCGCCGCTGGGTGGAGAGATGCAGCCGATCATCCGCATCGTCGACGTCTTGCCGGCACCGTTCGGCCCGAGGAAGCCGAAGCACTCTCCACGCTCGAGCCGGAAGTCGATCGCATCCACCGCCCGCAGCGCCGGCGCTCCGCCGCGGGCGGGATGGATCTTGATCAGCGCGTGCGCTTCGACGAGCGGCTCCGACACGACTGGCACTGGGGCTCCCCAACGTTTCAAGATGACGAGACCAGCGCTGGCCGAACTCGAGAAGCTTGCGAAGGCCGACGTTAGCAAGCGACTGGGACAAACCCGCAAGATTTTTGCTGCAGTCCGCAATATCGCGATGAGAACGTCCGGTCGCACTGGCTCCGTGAGCCCGGCCCACACCGGGTACCATGAGCGCATCGAAGGGGAGTATCCCTAAGCGGTGGCGTCGTCAACACGGCCGGCACGACAGGCCCGGTGCCGCCGGCCCGTACGCACGGGCGGGAGAGACCTTCGGCTGCTGACACCTGTCGCCCAGCCGAAGGAGCCCCCGGATCCCCGTCATGACATCACTTGCAGCCGCCGCCCGAGCGGTCCCCGATCTCAATCTCGACATCCACCTCTACACCTGGGTCGCGGTGGTCGTAGCGATTCTGCTGATGATCGCGGCGGACACATTCTTCTTCCACCGCGATGCCCATGAGGTACGCGGGCGCGAAGCCGCGATCTCCAGCATCGCCTGGGTCAGCATCGGTTTGGGTTTCGGGCTGATCCTGTGGTGGGCGTACGGCGGCCCGGCCGCGGGGGAGTACTACGCGGGCTTCCTGCTCGAGAAGAGCCTCTCGGTCGACAACCTGTTCGTGTTCGCGCTGATCCTGGGCTACTTCAACGTCCCGAGGATTCTCCAGCACCGGGTGCTGCTGTGGGGCGTGATGGGGGCCCTGGTCTTCCGCGCGATCTTCATTGCGATGGGCGTCGCGCTGCTCGACTCCGCGCACTGGATGATCTACGTGTTCGGGGCTTTCCTCGTCTACACGGGTTACCGGATGGCGCGGAACACCGGTGATGAAACGGACCCGGCCAAGAACCCGGCCCTGAAGTTGCTGCGCCGGCTGGTCGCCGTGACGCCCGACTACGTGGGGCAGCGGATGACGGTGCGGCTGGAAGGCAAGCGCCTGGCGACGCCTTTGCTGGCAGTCTTCGTCGTGATCGCAACGACCGACGTTGTGTTCGCCGTCGACTCGATTCCGGCGGTGTTCGCCGTGACGAACGAGCCCTTCATCGTCTTCACTTCCAACGCGTTCGCACTCCTCGGCCTGCGGGCGCTGTACTTCCTGCTTGCCGATCTGCTCGACAAGTTCACCTATCTGAAGGTCGGCTTGTCGGCGGTCCTGGTGTTCGTGGGCGTCAAGATGCTTGTCAGTTTCAAGGTGCACATGCCGGTGTGGGTGTCGCTGCTCGTGATCGTCGGTGTCATCGGATCCTCGATCGTCTACTCGGTCATGCACCCGCCGGACCCGAAGCTGGCCGACGTCGAGGAGATGCTCAAGAGCGACCTGCGCTGACTATGGGCCAGCGACTCACCAGCCGCGGGCGTGCCATTCGGCGAGGTGCGGCCGCTCGGCGCCGAGCGTCGTGTCCTTGCCGTGGCCGGGATAGATCCAGGCATCGTCCGGCAACGCGTCGAACAGCCGCTCCTCGACGTCTGCGAGCAGCTGCCGGAATCGGGCCGGATCACCGAAGGTCGCTCCAACGCCGCCGGGAAACAGCGAATCGCCGACGAAGACATGCGGGCCGGCTGCGAGGACCCCGCCGGCGTCGTACATCAAGGCCAGGCCGCCGGGCGTGTGGCCGCGAAGGTGAATCGCCGTGAGCCGGGCATCGCCGCAAGCCACCACGTCGCCGTCGGCCACCGTCGTCGTCACCGGCACCGGCAGCATTGACGCGTCGGCAGCATGCGACAGCACCGGTACGCCGAGTAGTCCGGCGAGTCCCTTGAGTCCCGCAACATGGTCATCGTGGCCGTGCGTGATGACGATCGCGGTCGGCGTACCGTCACCCAGCGCTTCGACGATGACCTCGTGCGGTGCCGGCGCGTCGATGATCAGGGTGCTGCCTGTGGCGGTGCACCGCAGCAGGTAGACATTGTTGTTCGTGCCGCCGACCGCGATCTTGGTGACGTGCAAGCCGGGGAGCTCGCGCCGGGCGGGCGGGCCGCCAATGGTGCAGTCACCGGTGTAGGCGTCCGCCACCATCACTCGCTGTCGCGTCGCGGCTTCGTGACGAAGTAGACGGCTGCACCGAGCAGGAAGATCCCGAGCGTGAGTGCCCACAGGGCGAGCCGGAACGTGGTCAGCGGATGCGATTCCTTCTCGAGCTTGAGGTCCAGTTTCTCGAGCGCAACAGCTCCGAGGGAGGGGTCAGGCGTGCCCGGGTTGGGGGATCCGGTCACCACGGCACCGCTGCCGCTCGCCGCCGGGCTCGACGCGGCGGCCGACCCAGTGGCGGATGTGCCGGCGATCGGCGGAGATGCGCTCGACACGCCGCTCGCACCGGGCGCGGCGCTCGCGGGCGTTGCGGTCTCGCTGGTCGAACCGCTGGGCGCTGGGGGTGAGCTGGCTGCCCCGCCCGCGGCCGCGGTGACGATGATCGTGCCCTTCATGCCGAGGCTGACGTGCGGCTGGCAGAAGTACGGATAGGTTCCGGGCTTGTCGAAGGTCTTCTCGACCTTGTCGCCCTCATTGGCGAGTGGGTTCTCGCCGATCGGCGAGGCTGGGTCGATCACACCGTCGCCGCCTACGACGGTGTGCGAACCACCCTTGTTGAGCCAGGTGACCGTCGTTCCCACCGGCACGGTCAGTGTGTCGGGGGCGAACTTGCTCTCGATCAGCGCTTCGACGGTGTTGGGGGCGGCCTGCTTGGGCAGCGCGCCGGCCGGCCCGGCGGCAGCGAAGGGGGCCAGAGTGAGTGGCGGAACGACCAGGACGGCGGCGATCTTGCAGGCGGCGCGGGTACGCAGTGCCAAGCGCATCAGCCGGACGCACCTTTCGGCAGAGTTCGAGGCGCTCGCGCGGGGCCGGCGAGGCACTGAAAGACTACCCGAGCACGCGCGCGCTACTGCACATGCTCGCTGCCCGGCAGCGCGGACGGCAGGGCTTCCAGGAATCTCCGAACAGTTCTGTCGGTTGGCGTCGGTAGCATCCGGCCGGGGTCGTGGGATGCCGTGTCGTCGCGGCGGCTGCCCCCGCTTACGCTGGACAGCACTCGAGACGGACGAGGTTCCTGAAACAGATGGCTGATCGCCTCATCATCCGCGGCGCGCGGGAGCACAACCTGCGCAACGTCTCGCTCGACCTCCCCCGCGAGGCGATGATCGTCTTCACCGGCTTGTCCGGATCGGGGAAGTCCTCGCTCGCCTTCGACACGATCTTCGCGGAGGGACAGCGGCGCTACGTCGAGTCACTGTCGGCGTACGCCAGGCAGTTCCTCGGCCAGATGGACAAGCCCGACGTCGACTTCATAGAGGGTCTTTCGCCCGCCGTCTCGATCGACCAGAAGTCGACCAACCGCAACCCCCGGTCGACGGTCGGCACGATCACCGAGGTCTACGACTACCTCCGGCTGCTCTTCGCCAGGGCGGGTCGGCCGCACTGCCCCGAGTGTGGACGGCCGATCGCGCGGCAGACCCCGCAGCAGATCGTCGACCAGGTGCTCGCGATGGAGGACGGCGCCCGATTCCAGGTGCTGGCCCCAGTGGTCAGGGGCCGCAAGGGCGAGTACGCCGAGTTGTTCAGCGAGCTGCTGACCAAGGGATTCTCGCGGGCCCGTATCGACGGCGTGGTGCACCAGCTCTCGGACCCGCCGAAGCTCAAGAAGGCCGAGAAGCACACGATCGACGTCGTCGTCGACCGGTTGTCGGTGAAGGAGTCGGCGAAGCGGCGGCTGACCGACTCAGTCGAGACCGCGCTGCGCCTCGGCGAGGGCATGCTGACCCTCGAGTTCGTCGACCTGCCCGAGGACGACCCGGAGCGCGAACGCCAGTTCTCCGAGCACCTCGCGTGTCTCTACGACGGCATCAGCTTCCCGGAGTTGGAGCCGCGTTCGTTCTCCTTCAACTCGCCGTACGGCGCCTGCACCGAGTGCGCGGGCCTCGGCACCCGGCGCGAGGTCGACCCGGAGTTGATCGTGCCCGACGTGGAGCGTTCGCTCGCCGAGGGCGCGATCGCTCCCTGGTCGAGCGGCCACAACATGGAGTACTTCGGCCGGCTGCTGCAAGCCGTCGGCGACACCGTCGGCTTCTCGCTCGATACCCCCTGGGAACGCCTGCCCGCCAAGGCGCAGAAGGCTGTGCTGCACGGCAGCGGCGATGCGCAGGTGCACGTGCGCTACAAGAACAGGTACGGCCGCGAGCGCTCCTACTACACGTCGTTCGAGGGCGTGATCCCCTACCTCGAAAGGCGCCACTCCGAAGCCGAGACCGACACGAGCCGGGAGCGCTACGAGGGTTACATGCGCGAGGTGCCGTGTCCGGGCTGCGGAGGGGCACGGCTCAAGCGCGAGTCGCTCGCCGTGACGCTCGGCGGACGTACCATCGCCGAGATCGCGTCGCTGTCGATTTTCGAGTGCGCCAAGTTCCTGGGCGCGCTCGAGCTCAACGCCCGCGAGGCGATGATTGCCGAACGGGTTGTCAAGGAAGTCAACGCGCGGCTCGGCTTTCTGCTCGACGTGGGGCTCGACTACCTCTCCCTCGACCGGGCTGCCGGCACGCTCGCCGGCGGCGAGGCGCAACGCATCCGCCTCGCGACCCAGATCGGGTCGGGCCTCGTCGGTGTCCTCTATGTCCTCGACGAGCCGTCGATCGGCCTGCACCAGCGCGACAACCGCAGGCTCATCGAAACCCTGGAGCGGCTGCGCGACCTCGGCAACACGCTGATCGTCGTCGAGCACGACGAGGACACGATCAAGCACGCCGACTGGATCGTCGACATCGGCCCGGGAGCGGGGGAGCACGGCGGCGAGGTCGTCGTCTCCGGCACCTATGCCGACCTGCTCGTCAGCGAGCGTTCGGTCACGGGCGCCTACCTGTCCGGTCGCCGCAGCATTCCGATCCCCGACATCCGCAGGCAGCGCGGCGAGCGCGAGATCGTGGTCACTGGGGCGCGCGAGCACAACCTGCGCGACGTAACGGTGGCCATCCCGGTCGGCTGCTTCGTCGCGGTCACCGGGGTTTCCGGATCGGGAAAGTCGACGCTGATCAACGACATCCTGCACGCGGTGCTCGCCAACAAGATCAACGGCTCGCGCCTCGTACCCGGCCGGCACAAGCGGGTCACCGGGCTCGAGCACCTCGACAAGGTCGTGGGTGTCGACCAGAGCCCGATCGGGCGTACGCCGCGCAGCAACCCGGCGACCTACACCGGGGTCTTCGACCACATGCGCAAGCTGTTCGCCGAGACGACCGAGGCGAAGGTGCGTGGCTACCTGCCCGGGCGTTTCTCGTTCAACGTCAAGGGCGGCCGCTGCGAGGCGTGTTCCGGCGACGGCACCATCAAGATCGAGATGAACTTCCTGCCGGACGTCTACGTGCCGTGCGAGGTCTGCCACGGGGCCCGTTACAACCGGGAAACCCTCGAAGTGCACTTCAAGGGCAAAACCATCGCCGAAGTGCTCAACATGCCGATCGAGGAGGCCGCCGACTTCTTCCAGGCGGTGCCGGGGATATCGCGGCATCTCAAGACCCTAGTCGACGTCGGTCTGGGCTACGTCCGGCTCGGACAGCCCGCGCCGACGCTCTCCGGCGGTGAGGCGCAGCGGGTCAAGCTGGCCTCGGAGCTGCAGAAGCGGTCGACAGGCCGGACCATCTACATCCTCGACGAACCGACGACCGGCCTGCACTTCGACGACCTCCGCAAGCTGCTCGGCGTACTCGGGCGGCTCGTCGACGCGGGCAACACCGTGCTCGTCATCGAACACAACCTCGATGTGATCAAGACGGCCGACTGGATCATCGACATGGGCCCCGAAGGCGGGGTCGGCGGGGGACTCGTCGTAGCCGAAGGCACGCCGGAGGACGTCGCCGCTGTTGACGCCAGTCACACCGGCGCCTTCCTGCGCACGATCCTGGGCGAGCGGGTGCCGGCAAAGAGTGCCAGGCCACGCAAGCGGGCCGGCGTCTCGGCCTAGGAGCCAGGCTCACCTTCGAGCAGGCGGGCTACCAGGATGTCGAGCGTCGCGGCCTCGCCCGCTTCGCCCGAAGGCTCGATCACCTCGGTTCGGTCGAGGAACGCGAGCACCGTCGAGCGCGGCAGCTCGATGCAGCTTCGGCGGCCGTCGAAGATCAGCTGCAGCGTGACATGTCGGCCGTTGGGGTCAGGGACGATCCGCACATCGCCGTCGCCGGTCGGCTCGTCGAGGCCGTAACGGAGGAAGTCGCGCAGCACCGACCAATCACCGCGGGGGAGGGCCGGGTGGTCGGGCAAAGTCGTCAGGTGCATGCGGACGGCGATGGGCGCGTGCCGCTGCCACTCCAGCCGCATCATGGTGCGACCGATCCGTCCGGGGTGGTCCGCGTCAACGAGGATGTCCTCGCTGACGCTGTCGGTCATCTGGAACACGCGGCGTACGACGGCTGCGGGGGCATGTACCCAGAGTGACACGAGTGCGGCTGCCCCGTAGTACGCACCGACTACGGGCGGTCCGCCGGTCAGCCTGCGGCTGAAGGACCGGGAGTCCTTGCGCAGCAGCGAAGAACGGTGCGAGAGGTGCAGGTCGCGTCGGCCCAGCCAGAGAGGTAGCTCGCCTACGCGTCGCAGTTCCGGTCTGCACCAGCCCATCGCCAGTGCTCCCGCTCCGAGCGGCGACCCGAACTGCCGGCCGATGGATGGCCGTCGGCGCACGGTCGTAGCATGGAGGAATGTCAGACCCGGCGACGTATCGACCTGCGCCGGGCACGATCCCCGATCAGCCTGGCGTCTACCGCTTCAGCGACCCGCACGGCCGGGTGATTTACGTCGGCAAGGCGAAGAGTCTGCGCAGCCGGCTGTCGTCGTACTTCCAGGACATCTACAACCTGCACCAGCGCACCCGGATGATGGTCGAGACCGCGTGCAGCGTCGACTGGGTCGTGGTCTCGACCGAGGTCGAGGCACTGCAGCTCGAATACAACTGGATCAAGGAGTACGACCCGCGGTTCAACGTCCGCTACCGCGACGACAAGAGCTACCCAAGTCTGGCCCTGACGATGTTCGAGGAATTCCCCCGGGCCACGGTCATGCGCGGCCCGAAACGCAAGGGCGTCCGCTACTTCGGTCCCTACGCGCACGCCTGGGCGATCCGCGAGACGCTCGACCTGTTGCTGCGCGTATTTCCCGTCCGCACCTGTTCCAACGGCGTCTTCAAGCGGGCCAGCCAGGTGGGGCGACCGTGCCTGCTCGGCTATATCGACAAGTGCTCGGCGCCCTGCGTCGGCCGGGTCAGCGCCGAGGAGCACCGGGCGATCGTCGAGGACTTCTGCGCGTTCATGGCAGGCCGCACCGGCGAGCACATCCGCAGACTCGAACGCGAGATGTCGGCCGCCGCAACGGAGCTCGACTTCGAGAGGGCAGCGCGCCTGCGCGACGACCTCGGTGCGCTGCGCCGCGCAATGGAGAAGCAGGCAGTCGTACTCGCCGACGGCACGGACGCCGACGTCATCGCGTTCGTCGAAGATCCGCTGGAGGCTGCCTTCCAGGTCTTCTTCGTCCGCGGTGGGCGGGTCCGCGGCCAGCGCGGCTGGATCGTCGACCGGGTCGAGGAGATGGACCAGGCGCAGCTGGTCGCGAGTTTCCTCGAGCAGCTCTACGGAGAACATTCACCCGACGTGCCCAGGGAAGTTCTCGTCCCGGTGATGCCCACCGACTGCGACGCTCTCGCGGAGTGGCTGTCGGTCAAGCGCGGCTCGAGCGTCGACGTCCGCATTCCGCAACGCGGGGACAAGAAGGCGCTGCACGAGACGGTACGCCGCAACGCAGCCCAGTCCTTCCAGCTGCACAAGCTGAGACGTGCCGGGGACCTCACCGCGCGCAGCCAGGCGCTGCAGCAGCTGCAGGATGCACTTGGCCTGACCGAGGCGCCGCTGCGCATCGAGTGCTACGACGTCTCCAACCTGCAGGGCACCAGCGTGGTCGCGTCGATGGTGGTCTTCGAGGACGGCCTGCCGCGCAAGGGCGAATACCGCCGGTTCGCCATCAAGGGCGTGCAGGGTCAGGACGACGTCGCCAGCATCTACGAGGTCATCCACCGCCGGTTCACCCGCTACATCGAGGAGCGGGCAAAGACCGGCGAACTCGCGCTCGTCGGCGACGACCGCGACTTGAGCGCCGGGAGGGCTGACAACCTCGACGACATCGGCAAGCCGCGGCGGTTCGCCTACCCGCCCAACCTCGTCGTGGTCGACGGCGGCCCTCCGCAGGTGGCCGCCGCGGCGCGCGCGCTTGCCGATCTGGGCGTCGACGACGTCGCACTCTGCGGCTTGGCCAAGCGGCTCGAGGAGGTGTGGCGGCCGGAGCGAGACGAGCCGGTCATCATGGCGCGCACCAGCGAGGGCCTCTACCTGCTGCAACGCGTCCGCGACGAGGCGCACCGGTTCGCGATCGCCTACCACCGCAGCAAGCGCAGCAAGGCGATGACGGTCAGCGCACTCGACGGCATCGCCGGACTGGGCGAGACGCGGCGCAAGGCGCTGCTCAAACACTTCGGGTCGGTCAAGCGGCTGCGGTCTGCGTCCGCCGACGAGATCACGGAGGTCTCCGGCATCGGCCGGGTGACGGCCGAGGCGATCGCGGCCTCGCTGTCAGGCAATGTGCCGCTGCCGGCAGTCGACCCGGAGACCGGCGAGATCATCGACGTCGACGACGTGACATCCTCCCCGCTGACAGTCGAAGTACCCGCAGTGGAAGGACCGCCGTGATCGATGCTGTCGACGCTTCGCCGGAGATCGTCATCATCACCGGGCTTTCCGGAGCCGGCCGCAGCGAAGCGGCGCGCTGGCTGGA
Source organism: Actinomycetota bacterium (assembly GCA_040005895.1). Lineage (GTDB taxonomy): Bacteria > Actinomycetota > Actinomycetes > BP-191 > BP-191 > JBDTYE01. The sequence continues at coordinate 11,366 of JBDTYE010000062.1, forward strand.
GGATCTCGGCTGGTTCGTCGTCGACAACCTGCCGCCGTCGTTGCTCGGCACGATGGCCGAGCTCGCTGCCAGGTCGCACGGCGCGATAGCGCAGGTGGCCGTCGTCGTCGACGTACGCGGGCGCGGCTTCTTCGCCGACCTGCGACTGGGCCTCGAGCAGCTGCACACCCGGCAGGTGACTCCCTACATCCTGTTCCTCGAAGCGAGTGACGTGGCGCTGGTACGCAGGTTCGAGCACGTACGCCGCCCGCACCCGTTGCAGGCAGACGGCCGGCTCATCGACGGGATCGCGAGGGAGCGAGAACTCACGAAAGAACTGCGCGACATGGCCGAACTCATCATCGACACCACCGACCTCAACGTGCATCAACTCCGCGACCGGATCGACGCGGTTTTCGCCGTCGGCATGAGCGAAGCGCTCCGCGTCACGATCGTGTCGTTCGGCTACAAGTACGGCCTGCCGGTCGACGCCGAGATGGTCGTCGACTGCCGTTTCCTCCCCAACCCGCATTGGATCCCCGAGCTGCGGCCGCGCTCGGGCCTCGACCAGGAGGTTCGCGAGTACGTCCTCGGCCAGCCGGGTGCCACCGAGTTCCTCGACCGCTATGCCGATCTGCTCGCACTTCAGCGGCCCGGCTACCTGCACGAGGGCAAGCACTACCTCACGATCGGAGTCGGGTGCACCGGCGGCAAGCACCGCAGCGTCGTGATGGCCGAACAGCTCGCCAACCGGCTGACGACGGCCGGGGCCGAGGTGAAAGTCGTTCATCGCGACCTGGGACGCGAGTGACTCCGGCTACCGGCCAGCGCGTCGTAGCGCTCGGCGGTGGGCACGGCCTGGCGGCGAGCCTGCGGGCGCTGCGAACCTTGACCGACCAGCTCACCGCGATCGTGACGGTCGCCGACGACGGCGGTTCGTCCGGCCGGCTGCGCGACGACCTCGACGCCCTGCCGCCCGGCGACCTGCGGATGGCGCTGGCCGCGCTCGCCGGCGACGACGAATGGGCGAGCACCTGGGCCCAGCTCTTCCAGCACCGGTACGACGCCGGCGCGGTCGGCGGGCACGCGGTCGGCAACCTCGTCATCGTCGGTCTCGCTTCGCTACTCGGCTCTGACGTCGCGGCGCTCGACCTCTGCGGCCGGCTACTCGGCGTACGCGGCCGGGTGCTGCCGATGACGACAGAGCGGGTCCAGATCGTTGCGCAGGTCGCCGACCTCGAGGGACCGGGCATCCGCACCGAGGTGCGCGGTCAGCACGAGGTGGCGACCACCGTGGGCCGGGTTTGCTCCATCGAACTGCAGCCGATCGCCCCGGTCGCCTGTGCCGAGGCAGTGGCCGCAGTGGCGGCAGCGGACTTCGTCGTGCTCGGCCCGGGATCGCTGTTCACCTCGGTTCTGCCGCACCTGCTGGTCCCCGAGCTGCGCGACGCGATCGTGAAGACTCCCGCCTCGGTGATCCTTTCCCTCAACCTTTCACCGCAGACCGGGGAGACCGAGGGCTTCTCACCGCAGGCGCATCTGGACGCCCTGCGGGCCCATGTGCCCGAGCTGCGGCTCGATCACGTGATCGCGGACACGTCGGTACTTGACCGGGGTGGTCTGATGGCTACGACTGCGGAGTTGGGGGGGACGGTCACGTTCATCGAAGTCGCGTCGCGCGCACATCCGGCGCGGCACGACCCGGTGCTGCTCGCCGCTGCATATCGCCAGTTCCTGCGCCACCCCACCCTGCCTTGATGGGAGACGACACGTCATCGTGGCAATGACCGCCGCAATCAAGAACGAGCTCGCGCACATCACCGTCACCAAGCCGTGCTGCCGCAAAGCCGAGCTGTCCTCGGTGCTCCGGTTCGGCAACGGCCTGCACCTGGTCGCGGGCAAGATCGTGGTCGAGGTGGAGCTCGATACCGGCGCGGCCGCGCGCCGGCTGCGCAAGGACATCGTCGAGCTCTTCGGGCACCAGACCGCGGTGAAGGTTCTCTCTGCCGGTGGACTGCGCCGCGGGAACCGCTATGTCCTCAGCGTCAGCAAGGACGGCGATGCGCTGGCCCGCGCGGCCGGACTGCTCGACGCGCACGGCCGTCCGGTCCGGGGCCTGCCGCCCGCGGTCGTTTCCGGCCTGGTCTGCGATGCGGCGGCCGCCTGGCGCGGGGCGTTCCTCGTCCACGGTTCGCTCACGGAGCCGGGACGTTCGTGCTCGCTCGAGGTCACCTGCCCGGGGCCAGAAGCCGCACTCGCGCTGGTCGGTGCAGCTCGTCGTCTCGGGGTCCAGGCCAAGGCTCGTGAGGTACGCGGCGTCGACCGGGTCGTCGTACGCGACGGCGAAGGCATCGGCGTTCTGCTCACCCGGCTCGGCGCCCATCAGGGGGTGCTGGCGTGGGAGGAACGCCGGATGCGCCGGGAAGTGCGGGCGACCGCAAACCGGCTCGCCAACTTCGACGACGCCAACCTGCGCCGCTCGGCCCGCGCGGCGGTCGCTGCAGGGGCCCGGGTGGAAAAGGCGCTGGAGCTGCTCGACGACGACGCGCCCGAGCACCTGCTCGCGGCTGGCCGACTGCGGCTGGAGCACGCGCAGGCGTCGCTCGAGGAGCTGGGTGCTCTGGCGGACCCGCCACTGACCAAGGACGCTGTCGCCGGCCGGATCCGGCGGTTGCTGGCGCTTGCGGACAAACGCGCAGCCGCTGACGGTACGACGCTCGAAGCGCTCGGCGACCACGTCGAGCTGCCCGACGAATGACGCCTGGAAGTGGCGGGGATCACGGCTGCGCAGGTCGCCTGCAGCAGCGTCGCACCGGTAAGCTGGAAACGGTTCCCGGCAAGACTTTCCAACGCACAGATCCCTGTTTGTCTAGAGATGGAGTGCCCCCGTGGCTGCAGTACGAGTGGGTGTCAACGGCTTCGGTCGTATCGGTCGTAACTTCTGGCGCGCTGTCGAAAAGCAGTCGGCCGGCGCGGTGGAGATCGTTGCCGTCAACGATCTCACCGACACCAAGACGCTGGCTCACCTGCTGAAGTACGACACCGTGCTGGGCACGTTGCAGCACGAGATCAGCGCGGGTGAGGGCGTCATCAACATCGGCGACTCGAAGATCAAGGTCCTCGCCGAGCGCGACCCGGCCCTGCTGCCCTGGGGCGACCTCGGCGTCGACGTCGTCATCGAGTCGACCGGCCGGTTCACCAAGCGCGACGACGCCGCCAAGCACCTCGCGGGTGGCGCCAAGAAGGTCATCATCTCCGCGCCCGCCAAGGGCGAGGACATCACGATCGTGATGG
>JBDTYE010000063.1:0-14555 GCA_040005895.1 Actinomycetota bacterium
GCCGCGAAACAGTCCCGGCGGGCCTGGCTGCCCACCATCTCCCCGCTCGCTTCAACCGATGAGGTCGCCGCCCGGCTGCGCGGGGCGAAGCTTGCCGTCGTGCTGCACGAGACCGCGGACCTTCCTCTTGCCGAAGTGACAGTGCCCGCGGCGGGCGAGGTCGTCATCGTGATCGGGCCGGAGGGCAGCATCACCGACGAGGAACTCGCACTCTTCGCCGGGGCCGGGGCGTCGGCGTACCGCCTGGGTTCATCGATCTTGCGCACCTCGACCGCCGGCGTCGTCGCTGCCGCCGTGCTGCTCGCCAAGTCCCGCTGGGCCTAGCGTCGCCGGGCAGGGCCCGATCCGGTACGCCGCCGGCCCGCGTCCCGTTACCATCTGCGGGTCCGCTTCCGTCGCTGTTGGGTGGGTCTGTGCGCCGATCGATCGCTCGCTGGTGTTGTGGTTGCGCCGTGATGGCAGTAGCCGTGTTCACCGGCGCCCCCGCCTACGGCCAGGCCAACCCGACCTCGTCGACGCCGCCGCCGGCATCGTCGACCCCGGCGACTACGCCCCCACCGGCGAGTTCGACGCCACCGCCTGCCTCCTCTTCGCCGGCACCGTCAACCACGCCGACGCCGACGCCGACTCCGACGATTACTCCTTCGCCCACGGCCACGCCGACCCCGACGAAGACTCCTTCGCCTACTCCGACCCCGACGTCGACTCCGACGAAGTCCCCGACACCGTCCAAATCCGCGACAAGTTCGAAGCCCCCGACGTCATCGTCCGCAACCGCAAAGCCGACCAGATCGACGTCGACATCCAGCGCTGTCAGTTCTTCGGCCGCGGCCTCGACGACTGTGCCCCTCGGCCCGGCTTCTGCCAGCGACCCCGGGGCGGCGGTCAGTTTCACCTTGCCCCCTGACGAGACGGCCAGCGACGCGCCCACCATCGAACCGAGTCCCAGTCAGACCACTTCGCTCGCCGCGGTGCCGAAGGCGAAGACCTCCGGCAAGAGCCTCAACATCATCATCCTTGGCGTCGTGGCGGCTGGCCTGCTCGGGCTTGGCGGCATCGCCGGGCTGTACTTCACCCGCCCGCGCGGCCTGCGGTGACCGACTGTTTGTTCTGCGCCATCGTCGCGGGGGAGATTCCCGCCGACTTCGTGCACCGGGGAGATCGCGTCGTCGCGTTTCGCGACATCGCGCCGCACGCGCCTACGCATGTACTCGTCGTACCGAAAGAGCACCATGCCAACATCGCCGAACTCGCGGCAGCCGACCCCGCACTCGCCGGCGAAATCGCCGCTGTGGCAGCGGATGTAGCCGCTGCCGAGGGAATCGCCGACGGTTGGAGACTGCTCTTCAACACCGGCGCCGACGCCGGACAGACGGTCTTCCACGTGCACGGGCATGTGCTCGGCGGACGGCCGCTGCGCGGTCTCGGCTGAGCCCTGCTGTACGGCCACGGCGACGGTCCCAGGAGTCGGTTTCCGTGCACGCGGGTACCATCAATGCACTGTCGTCGAAGAAGGAAGCAGGCGCGAACCGCGTCTTGGCGCAAGCAGACAAGGCACAGACCAAGATCATCGTTCCCGGCGTCCACTCGATGGTCAGCCTGCTGGGCGAGCGCGACGAGCTGCTCAGCGTCATAGAGCGCGCGTTCCGCTCCGATATCCATGTCCGCGGCAACGAGATCACCATCACCGGCGAGCCGGAAGAGAATGCCCAAGCCGCGCGGTTGTTCAACGAACTCATCGAGCTGCTCGACCGCGGGGACTCTCTGAGCACCGAGACGATCGACCGCATCCTGTCGATGCTCACCTCCCGCTCGGCCGAGCGGCCGGTGGAAGTGCTGACGCACAACATCTTGTCCACGCGCGGGCGCACCATTCGGCCGAAGACCCTCAACCAGAAGCGTTACGTCGATGCGATCGACGAGCACACCATCGTGTTCGGCATCGGTCCTGCCGGCACCGGCAAGACCTACCTGGCGATGGCCAAAGCCATCCAGGCGCTGCAGTCCAAGCAGGTCAACCGGATCATCCTGACCCGGCCCGCGGTCGAGGCGGGGGAGCGGCTGGGCTTCCTTCCCGGCACGCTCACCGAGAAGATCGACCCTTACCTGCGACCGTTGTACGACGCCCTGCACGACATGCTCGACCCCGAGTCGATTCCCCGGCTGATGGCGGCCGGCACCATCGAGGTCGCGCCGCTGGCGTATATGCGCGGTAGGACCCTTAATGACGCGTTCATCATCCTCGACGAGGCGCAGAACACCTCGCCCGAGCAGATGAAGATGTTCCTGACCCGGCTGGGCTTCGGCGCCAAGATGGTGGTGACCGGCGACGTGACGCAGGTCGACCTGCCGGCGGGGACGCGAAGTGGACTACGCGTCGTACAGGAAATCCTCGATGGCGTGGAGGACGTGCACTTCACGATCCTGTCCAGCAGCGATGTCGTGCGGCATCGGCTGGTTTCCGACATCGTCGATGCCTACGCGCGATTCGACGCCGAGGAAGAGGCGCCGCGTTCGGCCGGGGGCACCTATCCCCGGCGCCCGCGGCGCTGACGGCCGCGATGGCAATCTTCGTCGCCAACGAGAGCGGCGCTGTCGTCGACGAGCAACGCCTCGTCGACCTGTCCCGGCACGTGCTCGCAGACCTGGGTGTCGCACCGTTGGCCGAACTCTCGATCCTGCTCGTCGACGTCGGGACGATGGAGAAGCTGCACATCCGCTACATGGACGAGCCGGGTCCGACTGATGTCCTCGCCTTCCCGCAGGACGAACTCGACGATCGGCCGGTGGAGGACGAGGACGAATCCGCGCCGCCCACCCTGCTCGGTGATGTCGTTCTGTGCCCGGAAGTTGCCACCGCGCAGGCCCGTTCGGTCGGGCACACGATGACCGACGAGCTCGACATCCTGTGCACCCACGGGATCCTGCACCTGCTCGGCTTCGACCACGCCGAGCCGGAAGAGGAGCAGGCGATGTTCCGCGAACAGGCCCGCCTCATCGCGGGCTGGCGGAGCGGCGCCCCTGGCGGGTCCGGCGCGCCTGGGTCGGCCGAGGCGAACGGATGAGCACCCTGGGCGACCAGCTCTCGGTCGGCATCGTCGTCATCTTCGTCGTCGTGGCCGGCATACTCGCCATGACCGAAGCGGCCCTGACCAGGGTGTCCAAGGTGCATGCAGCCAAGCTCGAACGCGACGGCCTGTCCGGCTCCCGGTATCTGGCCGTCATCGCCGAGCAACCGGCCGGCTACTTGAGCCTGTTGCTGCTGCTGCGCAAGCTCTTCGAGCTTGGGGCCACCTGCATCGCGACGCTGCTCATCGTGCGATTCCGGCACGACGACGTGGGCAACTGGTCTGTGGTGATTGCAGCAGGTCTGATGACGGTTGTGTCCTACATCATCGTTGGCGTCGCGCCGCGCACCCTCGGCGTACAGCACGCCGATGCGATCGCCTTGCAGACTGCGCGGACGACTGTGTGGCTCACGCGGATCTTCGGGCCGCTGCCACGCTTGCTGATCCTGATGGGCAATGCGATCACGCCGGGCAAGGGTTTCGCCCGCGGACCATTCGCGACGGAGGCCGAGCTGCGCGACCTCGTCGACCTGGCTGAGCAGGGTCAGGTCATCGAGAACGCCGAGCGCAAGATGATCCACTCGGTCTTCGAGCTCGGCGACACATTCGTGCGCTCGGTCATGGTGCCGCGGCCCGACATCGTGTTCATCGAACATGACAAGACGATCCGGCAGGCGCTGACGCTTGCGCTGCGCAGCGGTTTCAGCCGCATCCCGGTGATCGGCGACAACGCTGACGACGTGCTCGGGGTGGCGTACTTGAAGGACCTGGTGCGCCGCGGCCAGGAGGGCAAGGACGACCTGCACGTCGTACACGCCATGCGCCCTGCGACCTTCGTGCCTGACTCGAAGCCGGTCGACGAGCTGCTGCGCGAGATGCAGGCGAGCCAGGTGCACGTGGCGATCGTGATCGACGAGTACGGAGGCACCGCCGGCCTGGTCACGATCGAGGACATCCTCGAGGAGATCGTCGGCGAGATCGCCGATGAGTACGACCGGGAGGCCCCGCAGGTCGAGCAGGTGGACGACGTCACCTGGCGGGTCACGTCCCGCCTGCCGGTCGACGAGCTAAACGAACTCTTCGGCGTCGACCTGCCGACCGACGACGTCGACACGGTCGGGGGGCTGCTGGGCAGTTCGCTGGGCCGCGTGCCGATTCCCGGCGCTTCAGCGACGATGCAGGGGCTGACTTTCGTGGCCGAGAGCTCGAAGGGCCGGCGCAATCGGATCGGTACGATCCTGATCCGCCGGGAGGAGGACGAGCCGCCCCATGAACTCACCTGAGCTCGATCCCGAGGATCAGAAAATCCTGACGCTCGCGGTCGCCGCGCGGACTCGCGCCTACGCGCCGTACACCGGCACGACTCAGGGTGCGGCAGTGCGCGACGTCGACGGCCGGACGTACGCCGCAGCCACCGTCGAGCATGCCGAGAAGCCGCTGACGCTGTCTGCCTTGCACGCTGCCGTGGCGGCCGCCGTCGCGAGCGGTGCGCGGGAGTTCGAAGCGGTCGCGGTGGTCGGCGAGCGGTGGACGACGGCCCCCACGGTCGACGGTGCGGTGCTCATGGAGTTCGGTCCTGACACGATCGTGCTGCTCGGTGCAGACGATGGCACCCTCGTGCGGCGTACGACGGCCGCCGGGCTCGCCGGCGTCACGTGAGCGATTTCAAGTCCGGGTTCGCCTGTTTCGTCGGCCGGCCCAACGCCGGGAAGTCGACGCTCACCAACGCTCTGGTCGGCACCAAAGTCGCGATCACTTCAGACCGGCCGCAGACCACACGTCACGCCGTGCGCGGCATCGTGCACCGCGCCGACGCGCAGCTGGTACTGATCGACACCCCCGGCCTTCACAAGCCGCGGACCGTCCTGGGCCAGCGGCTCAACGACATTGTCAGGGCGACCTGGAGCGAGGTCGACGTCGTCGGCTTCTGCGTCCCGGCCGATCAGAAAGTCGGACCCGGTGACCGGTTCATCGCCGAGGAGATGGCCAAGCTCAAGACGCGCAAAGTGGCGATCGTCACGAAGACCGATCTGGCCGAACGTGACGTCATCGGCGCGCAACTGCTGGCCGTATCCCAGCTCTGCGACTGGGACGACGTAGTACCTGTTTCGGCCGTGTCGGCGTATCAGATGGATGTCATCACCGACGTCCTCGTCTCGCATCTGCCGCCGGGACCGGCTTTGTATCCGGACGGCGAGCTCACGGACGAGCCCGAGCAGGTCATGGTCGGCGAGCTGATCCGCGAGGCCGCACTCGAGGGGGTCCGCGACGAGCTACCGCACTCCATCGCCGTCGTTGTCGAGGAGATGACGTCGCGCAAGGAAGGCAAGCTGCTGGAGATCCACGCCAACCTCTTCGTCGAGCGCGACTCGCAAAAGGCGATCGTGATCGGGCACAAGGGCGAGCGGCTCAAGGCGGTCGGGACCGCGGCGCGGCACCAGATCGAGGCCCTGCTCGGGACTGCGGTCTATCTCGACCTGCACGTCAAGGTCGCGAAGGACTGGCAGCGCGACCCCAGGCAACTGCGCCGGCTCGGTTTCTGACCTGGCACCAGCGCCCCGCAAGACAGCTGATCCACGGCACCTGATCATGGCCAGGACCATGATCAAGTGCCGTGGATCACTGCTGCTGGGGCGCGGTCAGGCGGCGGGACGCTTCTGGATCGCGTCGACGAAGCCTTCCTGCTGGATCGAAGAGTGCTCGATGACCGTGCCGGCTGGGCCGAAGCCTGGCGTCTCGTTCGTGAGGCTCACCTTGTGCCCGAGAAGAGCCCCGGACGACGGGTCGATGATCGTCTGGTAGAGCTTGTCGTTGTCCCTGTCGCCGACCATGCCGATCGCGACACCGGGCCGGCCCGCGAAGTCGGCGACGCCGTTCGCCACCGTGACACCCGGCACCTTCAACATGGCCCGGTAGACCGCGATCCTGACCTTGAGCGGCAGTACGCGTCCTTGCAGGAAGTTCAGACCCGACCTGAACGCGTCCGTCCCCTTGTCGCCGACGGCGACGTTCGTGAGATAGGCAGACATCGCGTCCGGATCAGTCGGCAACTTGGCCGTGTCAAGCGCCGGGTCCTCGGTCTTGACCGCTCCGCCGGCTTCCTCCTTGGGGTCGGGGCCGACGCCCTTCTCGCCGAGCCTCGCGTTGTGCTTGGCCTCGTCAGCGGCGTTCAAGAACACGTTTCGCTCGAGCTTGGACTGCTTCCAGCCGGTGCCCGCGTGGTCGATCCACAACTCGTTGAGGCGCACTTCGGCGAAGGGGAACTCGTCCCCCTGCGGCGCCGAAGCCAACTTCGCCTTCTGCTCGGCGGTCAGATCGGCCGGGACGCCCTTGGGCTGGCCTGCGGCCGGATCCGCACCCTTGGGCACGACGACGACGTCCGGATTCGTCGGAGAAGCGCCTTCGGCGGCTAGTGCGGCCGCCTTGGCCGCCTTCGCGGCCGCCTCGTCAGCCGCGCTTTGCGGGGGCTTGGCGGAGTTGCCGTCCTTCTTGCCGCCGTCCGTGGCGGGCTTCACCACGTTGGCGTCGGGGACTGCCATCTTGGCCTCCCCCTTGCCGTCCGGCTTGACGAACTGGAGTGCGTCGAACCGGACGTACGCGTAGCGGCCACTCTCGGCGGCTTCGGCGGGCGCGCTGGCCGCCAACGCTGCGAGCGCCGCATCCAGCGAGGCAACGGTGTACGCGGTGCTGGGAGCCGAGGCCGAGGCCAGTCGCGAGGCGCCACGGCCGCGGGCTCTGCTGATTGCCAGGCCCGGGACCGAGGAGACAGCCACGGCTCCGGCGACGACCGCAGCCATGCCGGACCGGCGGCGTACGGTGCGGCGCGCGTGCAGGCGGCGGACCGAACGCATGAGGTCCGGTGCCGGCGAGATGTCGACCGATTCGGGCAACGAACGCAACGCGTTTTCGATGTCGTTCATGAGGAACTCCTGAGCGTTGATGCGGCTTCTGCGGGCGATAGGTCGCCGAGAAGTTCACGAAGTCTTGCGACACCACGACTTGTCTGGCTCTTCACGGTGCCGACCGAACAGCCGACGGCGGCCGCCGTATCGACCTCGGAGAGGTCGAAGCAGTGCCGGAGTACGACGATCGTGCGCTGCCGCACGGGCAGCGCCCGCAGGCCGCGTACCAGCACGTCGCGCAGGTCGACGTCGTGCATGTCGTCGCCGGTAGCCCGGTCGCTGTACAGCGTCAGCGGCACTTCGGCGAACCGGCGCTTGCGCCAACGGTCCGTCACCGCGTGGATGAGAACCTGCCGGACGTAGGCGTCCGGCCGATCCGCGGCGATGACCCGGGGCCAATGCCGGTAGGCACGTTCGAGCGCGTCCTGCAGCATGTCCTCGGCATGACCGCGATCGCCGGTCAGCAGATAGGCAAGCCGCAGCAACGACGCCGCGTGGCCGACCACGAACGCGTCGAAGCCTTCGCTTCGCCCTGCCGTTGTCATCTCCACACCTGTCCAGACGAGGCGGTGCCCGAGAAGGTTGCGAACCTCCGTGACCTTTCGCCGCGGCCGGTGCCGGCGGCGTAGCCCCTCCAGCATGGCTCAGCCAGCCGGTATGGGTACCCCGATCAGCGCGCACTCGCCGCTTGGGTCGCGCGCAGGCGGCTCGTAAGGCAGGCTGGGAGGGTGACCCCGAAGCCGCCGATGCGACCGCGCAACGACCGGGCGCAGTACGACGACCTGGTCGACGAGTGGTGGCAGGCCCGCGGCAAGTTCGCGGCGCTGCATTGGCTGGCGAAGTCGCGCGGTGAGCTGATCCCACCGCCCACGGCGGACGGAGCGGTGCTCCTGGATCTTGCCTGCGGCGGCGGACTGACCGCACCGCACGTGCCTGTCGGCTACCGGCACATCGGGATCGACCTCACTGAGAGCGCGCTGCGCGAAGCCAAAAAGCATGGGGTGGTGACCGTGCGGGCCGACGTCACGCGCCTGCCGGTAAAGGCGGCCGGTGCCGATGTCGTCGTCGCCGGGGAGATCTTCGAGCACGTACACGACCTGCCGCGACTGCTTGCCGAGATCGCACGCGCGTTGAAGCCCGGAGGCAAACTCATCTGCGACACCATCAGCAGTGGCCCGCGGGCGTACGTCGCCACGGTGCTGATCGGCGAGCGGCTCAAGGGCGGGCCGCCGCCGCGGATTCACGATCGCAGGCTGTTCGTGTCCCCAGACCGGCTGCGAATGCTGTGCGACCACGTCGGCATCGATCTCGCGACGCGTGGCCTGCGGCCGTCGGCGCGGGACTACATCCGCTGGCTGCGCGGATCGATGGACGAGGTACGGATGAAGCCGACCGGTTCGACTGCGGTCGTCTACCAGGGAGTGGGGGTCAAGCGCAGGTGACCGACGCAGTCGGAACAGCTCGCGAACTCGCGTCGGCGTTCGCTGCCCGCGCGGCGGCGTACGACCGCGACGGCTGCTTTCCCGAAGCGGACTTCGCCGACATCAGGGCAGCCGGCCTGCTCGGGTTGCTGGTGCCGCAGGAACTCGGCGGGATGGGAGCGACGTTCGGCAGCTACCTGCCGGTCGCGCGTGAGCTGGCCAGGGGCAGCGGCGCCACGGCTCTGATCTTCAACATGCACGCGTCGGTCACCGGCGCGCTTGCCGGTGTGCCCGAGGACGTCGCCCGCGCGCTGGGCGCCGGTGACGCATTCTTCGAGCACCGGGACCGGGTATTGGGGCGGGCCGCTGAGGGCGCGTTCTTCGGCGTCGCGATGAGCGAACGCGGCGCGGGTTCGCGGCTGACGAAGATGACGACGGCGTACCAGCGGGAAGGCGACGGCTGGCGGATCAGAGGGGCAAAGAGTTTCTGCTCGGGGGCCGGGCACGCCGACAGCTATCTGGTCGCAGCGCGCAACGGCGAAAAGGTCTCGCAGTTCCTCGTCCCCGCGGGCGACGGGGTGGTGGTCGAGCCGACCTGGGACTCGCTCGGCATGCGCGCGACGGCCAGCCACGACATCCACTTCGACACCCTCGCGCCGCTCGACGCGTTGATCGGTGGCGTCGAGGGCATGGCCGTGATGCTTGCGCAGTACATGCCGCAGTGGCTGGTCGCGAGCTACGCCGCTGTGTACGCCGGTGTGGCCCAGTCCGCGATCGACGCTGCGGTCACGTATCTGACGCGACGGGACGGCGTAGGCCGGCTGCCAGCGGTCAGGGCGCGACTCGGCCGGGCCGACGCCAAAGTCGCCGCGACCTGGTTGGCGGTCGAGCAGGCGGGCAGGTACGTCGACGAACAACCCGCTACCCCGGAAGCCAACCGTTGGGTATACCGAGCCAAACTGCTCGCGGGGGAGACAGCGATGGAGGTCGCGGCGAGCATGCTGGAGGCGTGCGGCACAGCCGCCACCCGGAGGGGCGAGGCGCTCGAGCGCATCTACCGCGACGCCCGTTGCGGCTCGCTGCAACCCGCCACCAGCGACGTCTGCGCCGACTGGCTGGGCCTCGACGCTCAAGGACTCGATCCCGACGACGCCGAGGTCAGCCGGTGGTAGCGAACGTAGCCGCGATCGCGCTGGCCGTGCCGCCTGCGAAAAGCCAGAAAGCCTTGTGGGACGGGTATTTCAGTCAGGTGTACGCCGGAAATCGGGTCGCGCCGCACGCGTGGGCCGCTTCGGGAGTACAGACAAGACACGGTGTCGTCGACCCGACGATCGAGGACGTCTCGCAGTGGTCGACCGCGCAGCGGATGCAGCGGTACGTCGCCGAGGCCATGCCGCTCGGCAAGGAAGCTGTCGCCGCCGCCCTCGAGACCGCGGGGGTTGCCGCCCATGACGTCGGCCTCTTCACGGTTGTTTCCTGCACCGGCTACGCGACGCCTGGCCTGGACATCCTGCTGGCACGGGATCTGGGCATGTCGGCTTCGACGCAGCGGCTGATGATCGGCCACATGGGCTGCTACGCCGCGATCCCGGCGCTAGCAGCGGTCGGCGACGCCGCGACGGCGCGGGGACTCGTCGGCGTACTGCTGTGTGTCGAACTCGTCAGCCTGCACGCCCAGCCGCCGTGCGGCGACACCGAACAGATCATCAGCCACGCGTTGTTCTCCGACGCCGCGGCTGCTGTCGTGATCAAGCCCGACGGCGCCGGCTTGCAGCTCGTCGACGTGGTGGCGTCGACCGATCAGACACACGTCGAGAAGATGACCTGGGACATCACTGACCTCGGTTTCCGGATGGGCCTGTCGCCGCAGGTGCCGGACGTTCTCGCCGCGCAGGTCGGCGGCGTGGTCGACAATCTGCTGCTGCGTAACGGTTTGCAGCGATCCGACGTCGCCGGGTGGGCGGTGCACCCCGGCGGTCCGCGAATCCTCGACGTTGTCGGCGACCGGCTCGGTCTGGCCTCCGACGCTCTCGACGTGTCGCGCGACACCCTGCGCGATCACGGCAACTGCTCGTCCCCGACAGTCCTTATGGTCATCGAAGAGATGCTCCGGCGGCGTACCCCCGATGAAGGCGATGCGATCGTCGCGCTCGCCTTCGGACCGGGCCTGACCCTGTACGCCGCCCTCCTGCGCTGGCAGTCCTAGCCGGGCCGGAGCCGCGCGCACCCGCGTGTCCGTTCCAGGCGCGAGGGATACGTAACCAACGGCTTTGGCGTGGTTTGCGTATCTCTCACCAACGTTGGTTCACGCTGGCCGGCCAACGCAGCGAGTGTGACGAGGGTCAGCCAGCCGCCGACGCGCGCACGCGCACGTCACCCGAGCCGGTCCGCGCGAACAGGTGCCGCTCGGCGCGCGGGTCGGTGGGTACGTCGATGCTCCTGTCGCCTGATCCCGTGTCGATGTCGACGGCGTACGCAAGCGTGCCTGGCAACGTCAAGGTCACGGTACCCGAGCCGGTCCGCGCGCTGACCTCGGTGGGGGCATCGCTGAACTCCGCTGAGATGTCACCCGAGCCGGTCTTGGCGGTCACCGCGCGACTCGTCGTCGCGCGCAGTCGGATGGCGCCGGAACCGGTGCGGGCAACCAGGGACCCCGCCATCCCGGTGCCCGTGATGTCACCTGATCCGGTCGTGAGCTGGGTCGGTGCCGTGACGCCCGCGGCCTTGATATTGCCCGAGTCGGTGGTGATCGAGATGTCGAGCCCTGAGGGCAGTCCGATGTGGTAGTCGACGCTGCACGCCGAATCGAACCAGCGGCACTGCGAGCGCAGCTCGATGCCGTTCGGCCCTGTGTGCAGCGAGATCCGCGGCCGGCGGAACCCGTAGCGGACGCGGGTCTCGACGTGGATGCGACTGTCCGGGCTGGCATGAACCTCCACGTCTCCGCTGCCGCTACTGACCCCCACCAGCTGCCCCGTCGGCGCGATGTCGGAGACGGTGGTGTACGTCGTGTGACCGTAGTTTGCGACCAGGCTGAGACCGCCGAGGCCGATCAGCACGGCCATCACCGAGACACCCACCGTAAGCAGGGTGCGGCGCCGTGGACTCAGCCGCGGCGCGGGCGGCGAACTCAACAGGGTGGTCATGAACCCTCCAGGTAGCGCAGGACCGCGAGAACCCTGCGGTGGTCGGTGTCTCCGGGCACCAGGTCGAGCTTGCCGAACAGGCTGCTCACGTGCTTTTCGACCGCGCCCTCGCTGACGACGAGCGCTGCGGCGATGCCGGAGTTCGACCGGCCTTCCGCCATCAGCTTCAGCACGTCCTGCTCGCGTGGCGTCAGCCGGGCGAGTGGGTCACGGCGCCGGCTGCGGGCCAGCAGTTGCCCGACGACTTCAGGGTCGAGAGCGGCGCCGCCGGCGGCCACCCGGCGCAGCGCGGCCACGAACTCCTCGACGTCGGCGACCCGGTCTTTGAGCAGGTAGCCGACGCCGCGGGTGTTGCCGGCAAGCAGCTCGGACGCGTACTTCTCCTCGACATACTGCGACAGCACCAGCACACCCACGTCCGGCCAGGTGCTGCGCACCACCAGCGCCGCGCGCAGACCTTCGTCGGTATGCGTCGGCGGCATCCGTACGTCGACCACGCACACGTCCGGCTGGTGCTGCTTCACTGCGTGCAGCAGGGCGTCACCGTCGCTGACCGCGGCAACGACGTCGAATCCCTCGTCCTCCAGCAGGCGGGTGATGCCGGCTCGCAGCAGCACCGAATCCTCGGCGATGACTACCCGCATGGGAGCACTACCGTCAGGACGGTCGGTCCGCCGACCGGGCTCAGCAGAGTCAGCTTTCCGTCGACGCCGGCGATGCGGTCCGAGATCCCGGCGAGGCCGGAACCGCCCTGCTCGCTGGCGCTGCCCATTCCGTCGTCGGTCACGACCACGTGCAAGGCGTCGTCGGTCCGGTGGACGATCACCGACGCCCGGTGCGCGCCGGAGTGCTTGGCGACGTTGGTCAAGGCCTCGGCGACCACGAAATACGCGATTGCCTCGACGGTCGGCGACGGCCGGTCGCCGATATCTACCGCCACCTTGACCGGTACCGGCGAACGCGCGGCGAGCGCTGACAGCGCGGCATCGAGTCCGCGGTCGGAGAGCACTGGCGGCTGCAGACCTCGGGTGAGGTCGCGCAGTTCGGTGATCGCCATCTTCGCCTCTTGATGCGCTTCGTCGATGAGTTCGCGGGCCGCATCGTCCGCGCCCAGCCGCGATTTGGCTCGGCCCAGCGTCATCGCCAGCGAGACGAGTCGCTGCTGCGCGCCGTCGTGCAGGTCGCGCTCGATGCGCAGGCGCTCGGCCTGCGCTGAGTCGACGCTGCGACGCCGGCTGACGGTCAGTTCGTCGACTCGCTCAGCGAGTTCCTCGCTGCCGAGGGACGACAGCAGCGTCCGGGCCAGCTCGGCGTCGACGGTCCGCAATACCCGTACGACGTTCGGCGTGACGAAAACCAGCAGGACGACTCCGAGTACCGCCACGGCAGCTTCGGTTCGCACATCGCCGACCGAGAACAACCACAGGTCGGCGGAGTGCGCACCCAGGAGTGGGAAGTAGAGAGGCAGCGTTGCGAGGCTCAGAGGAACTGTCCAAGCGACCATCGTCAGGACCATCGCGACGACGCCCCAGGGCAGCAACAGCAGGTGATAGCCGATCTGCCGCCACACGGTCGGACTCTTCGCGAGCGACCAGGCGTAGCGCAGGAACCTTCCGCGCGACGGCAACTTCGGTGCCGGCAGGTCCATACCCAGCGTCAGCCGGAAGCGACCTCGCTCGAAGGCGCTCAGCCGCCGCACGACGTGCACAGTCAGAACCCAGAGCGGTACGCCGACCAGGGCCAGGGCCAGCATCGATCCGGACAGCGCGACCAGGGTGAGCACGACCGTGAAGGTCACCGTGCCGACCAGCACGTCGCTGATCAGATGGATGCTCGCGAGTGCCGTGTACGGCGAGACCAGCGCACGGATCGGGTTCAGCGGAATGGCGTCAGGCCGCGGCAGGACCCGCTGCGCACCCTCTGCCGGCTGATCCACATGTCCTCCTCGTTCAACTCGAGCCCTGGTGCCCGACGGGTACGACGCTACGGACCTTGCCATGCCGCGGCCATGCCGCGGCCACCCGAATCGCGGGTAGGGCTAACCCCCGGCCGGGGCGTGGCGGCGGGTCCAAATCCGTGCCCGCTGGGGGAGAATGAACTGGTGACGCTCTATCGCGATGAGGCCATCGTCCTGCGCACCCAGAAACTGGGCGAAGCGGACCGCATCATCACGATGCTCACGCGCCGGCACGGCAAGATCCGCGCGGTCGGCAAGGGCGTGCGGCGAACCAAGAGCAAGTTCGGTTCCTCCCTCGAGCCCTTTACCCATGTCGACCTGCAGTGTTACGCCGGGCGCGAGCTCGACATCGTCACGCAGGCGCAGATCCTGGTGTCCTACAACGCGGTCACCGGCTCCTATCCGCACTACACCGCGGCGACCGCGATGCTCGAGACCGCCGACCGGTTCACCGAGGAGCGGGAGCCCGCTCTGCGGGTCTTCCTCCTGCTGTCAGGCGGCCTCAAAGCCCTGCATTCCGGCGAGCACGAGGCATCGATGGTGCTGGACGCCTTCGTCCTGCGGACCCTCGCGATCAGCGGCTACGCGCCGGGACTCGACCAATGCGCGCGGTGCGGTGCGTCTGGTCCGCATCTGAGCTTCCACGTCCCGTCCGGTGGCGCGGTCTGCACCGACTGCCGCCCCAGCGGCTGCGCTTCGCCGGCGCCCGAGTCGATCGCCTTGATGAGCGCGCTGCTCGAGGGAGACTGGGCGTACGCCGACCAGTCCGACCGCCGCTGCCAGCGCGAGGCTTCTGGCCTTGTCAGCGCCTACCTGGAATGGCATCTCGATCGCCGGTTGCGCTCACTGCAGTTGGTCGAGCGCTGATGGCCCGTCGCACTTTCAGCGGCCGGCCGCGCGGCGCCCCGCCAGCCGTGCCCAGCCCGCATCCCTCCGGTGCCAAGCCGCCGCTGATCGACGCCAAGCTGGTGCCCCGGCACGTGGCGCTCGTCATGGACGGCAACGGCCGGTGGGCCAAGGCGCGTGGGCTGCCGCGGACCAAGGGCCACGAGGCGGGGGAG
>JBDTYE010000064.1:0-14382 GCA_040005895.1 Actinomycetota bacterium
AGCTGCTCGGAACGCGGCCGAGCATCTCCCGGAACTCGAGCAGCTCGAGATCCGCGCGTGGCGTCCCGAGCTGGCCGCCGACGATGAGTCGGGCCAGCGGACCGACCCGGTAGACGCCGTCCGGGTAGCCGAGGTCCTTCCAGTACGTCGACTTCAGGTAGGACCAGGGCTCGACGGCTTCGCCGAGGTAGTCCTGGTAGGTGCGCGGGGTCGATGCGGTCGGCGAGCATCGCGCCATCGGCGTCCATGACACGCAGCGAACCGCCGTAGTGGTCGACGTTTCCGTCCTCGTCGACCAGGCCCATGAACCCGGACCGGAAGTCGCCGAAGACGGCCGCTTCCTCTGCCCACTGGTGGACCGACGACTTGTACCAGGCCAGCGCGCCCTCGATCGCCCGGATGGCCTCGGGGATCGATGCGACGATGCGGTCGCGGACGTCAGCCGTGAGCGGCGCGTCGACGCCGCCGGGGACGACCCAGGACGGGTGGATCCGCTTGCCGCCCAGCCATTCGATGATCTGCTGCCCGAAGCGGCGTACGCCGACGCCGTCGCGGGCGAGCTGCGGGTTGGCTGCCGCCAGGCCGATGATGTTGCGCTTGGCCACTTCGGCGTCGAACCCGAACAGCAGATCGGGGGAGGACAGGTGGAAGAAGCTGAGTGCGTTGGACTGCACGATCTGTGCAAGGTTCATCACCCGACGCAGGTCGATGCCCGTGGGCGGCGGCTCGACGGCCATGATCTCGTCACAGGCCTTCGCCGACGCGACCAGGTGACTCACCGGGCAGATGCCGCAGATCCTCGCCATGATCGAGGGCATCTCGTGAATTGGCCGGCCCTGCACGATGCGCTCGAAGCCGCGGAACTGGGTGACGTGGAACTGCGCATCGGTGACCTCGCCCTGCTCGCCGAGGTGAATCGTGATTTTCGAGTGACCCTCGATGCGGGTGACCGGATCAATGATGATCTTGCTGCTGGTGACGCTGCTCATCGGCGCTCCTCGGTTGGCATGGCCTCAGCGGCCGAATCGCGCGTTGTGGGTGTCGGGGGTGCGGCCTTCGATCAGGTCCATCAGCAACTGATGGATGAGATCCGCTGACGGGGGGCAGCCCGGCAGGAAGACGTCGACCTTGACCACCCGGTGGATCGGCGTGGCCACCGGCAGGAGTGCCGGGACGACGTCGACGGGGATGCCCGGGCGCAAGGTCACGTTCTCGACGTACGACCGGTCCAGCAGCGCCTGTGGGCCGATCGGGTTGCGCATCCCGGGAACGTTGGCCGTGACCGCGCAGTCGCCGAACGAGATCAGCGTGCTGGTCCGCTCCCGGACATATTTGATCTTGTGCAGGTCTTCCTCACTGGACACCGCGCCTTCGACGAGGCATAGGTCGACGTGTGCGGGAAACTCCTTCACGTCGATCAGCGGGCTGTAGACGATGTCGGCCTTCGCCGTGATCTCGAACAGCCGCTCGTCCATGTCCAGAAGCGACATGTGGCAACCGGAACAGCCGTCGAGCCAGACAGTGGCCAGCGTCGGTCGTGGCATCAGCGGTCACCCAATGACTTCAGGAAGGGTAGGAAGGGACGGGTGGCCTTGCTGCCCTCAGCAATCGACCGGCCTTTCTCGAACAGGGCGCCGGTCGGGCAGACCTGGACGCATTTCCCGCAGCTCGTGCAGGTCGTCGAGTCGCCCCATGGAGTGCCCATGTCGGTGACGACCCGCTCGTCGATGCCCGAGCCCATGACGTCCCAGGTGTGCGCGCCCTCGATCTCGTCGCAGACCCGGACGCAGCGCACGCACATGATGCAGCGGTTGTGGTCGATCGCGAAGAGCGCGTGACTGGCGTCGATGCCGACAGTGGGGTTGATCACCGGCAGTTCGAAGTGGTCGATCTGCAGTTCCTCCGCCATGTCCTGCAGTTCGCAGTGGTTGTTGGCGACGCAGATCGCGCAGATGTGGTTGCGCTCGAGAAAGAGCATCTCGGTGATGGTGCGCCGGAACCCGAGCAGCTCCTCGTTGGTCGTCGTGACGTCCATGCCCTCGGCCACGGCCGTCTTGCACGCCGGAGTCAGCTTGTTGGAGCCTGCTATCTGTACGACGCAGAGCCGGCAGGAACCGGTGTCGGAAAGGCCCTCGAAGTGGCACATCGTCGGGATGTGGATGCCGTTCTCGGTAGCGACTTCGAGGATCGTCTGCCCTTCGGTGCCGGCAACGTCGGCGCCGTCTATCCGCAGGGTGTGAACGGTCATGCCGACACCATCGCCGGTGAGATGTCGCAGACGCCGGCCGGGCAGACCCGGTCGACGATGTGAGCAACGTACTCGTCCCTGAAGTACCTCAGGGTGCTGAAAATCGGGTTAGGTGCTGCCTGCCCGAGCCCGCACAGGCTGGTCCGCTGCACCATCTTTCCGAGACCCTCCATCTGTTCGAGATCCGCCATGGTGGCGACACCTGTGGTGATGCGTTCGAGCAGCATGAGCAGCTGGGTCGTGCCGACCCGGCAGGGCACACACTTGCCGCAGGATTCCTCGCGGCAGAAGTCCATGAAGAACCGCGCGACGTCGACCATGCAGGACGTGTCGTCCATGACGATCATGCCGCCGGATCCCATGAAGGAGCCGACCTGGACCAGCGATTCGTAGTCGACCTCCATGTCGAGGAACTGCGCGGGTACGCAGCCCCCTGACGGCCCGCCGGTCTGCACCGCCTTGAAGGTGCGGCCGTCGACGATGCCGCCGCCGATGTCGAAGACGATCTCGCGCAGCGACGTGCCCATCGGCACCTCGATGAGCCCGGTATTGACGACCCTCCCGGCCAGAGCGAACACCTTGGTGCCCTTGCTCGTCCCCGTACCGATGCCGGCGAACCAGGCGCCGCCGTTCTTGATGATCGGCGTCAGGTTCGCGTAGGTCTCGACGTTGTTGATGAGAGTCGGCTGCTTCCAGAGGCCGGATATCGCGGGGTACGGCGGCCGGGGCCGGGGCGTTCCGCGGCCGCCTTCGACCGACGCGATCAGCGCGGTCTCCTCGCCGCAGACGAAGGCGCCGGCCCCGAGTCGGATGTCGATCTGGAAGTTGAAGGCGCTGTCGAGTATCGCCGCGCCGAGGTAGCCGGCCCGGGTTGCCTGCTGAATCGCCTTGCGCAGCCGGCTGACCGCGAGCGGGTACTCCGCCCGGCAGTAGACATAGCCTTCGCTGCCACCTACGGCGTACGCCGCGATGGCCATTCCCTCGAGCACCCGGTAGGGGTCGCTCTCGAGAACGCTGCGGTCCATGAACGCGCCGGGGTCGCCCTCATCGGCATTGCAGATGACGTATTTCGGAGAGCCCGCTGCCTTGGCGACCGTGCTCCACTTGAGACCGGTGGGGTAGCCGGCACCGCCGCGGCCGCGCAGCCCGCTCAACTTCACTTCTTCGCGGACTTCCGCCGGCGACATGGTGGACAACACTTTGCGCAATGCTTCGAAGCCGCCGTGGGCGAGGTAGTCGTCCAGGCTCTCGGGGTCGAGTACTCCGGAGTTCTCCGTCGCGATGCGCAGCTGCCGGCTGAAGAAGGGTGCTGGCTCCGCCGGCTCGGAGTCGGCGGTGATCGACGTCAGTGTCTCCAGGAGGTCGTCGAGGTCATCCGGGCGGACGTGCGGGAACATCTGTCCGGTCTCCGGGACGTGCACCAGTGCCCCCGCAGCACACACTGGGAAATCCGCGCGCGATGGGGGGGCCGAAAGTCCCTTCGTTTGGAGCCGTTTCGACCTTCCGTCGGGTCCGCTCAGCGGAGAACGGCCCGCCGGCGTGATTCCGCAGTGTGTCGGCGGTACACCGTGTCCCCGAAGCGGCGCTGGACCATCGCCTCGGCGAACATCGGCAGAAGTGCCGCGTCGAGGGCGGCTTGCTCGACCGGGCCGATTCCGTCGCCTTCGACCACGACGTCAAAGACGCCGTCGTGGTCCTCGTAGGACACCCAGACCGGGGCCGTCCGGCGGCCCAGGTTGGCGAGCTCGCCACGTACGGACCGCTCAAGGGCGTACAGCGGCAGCCTCATGTCTGCGGCCATGAACAATCGCTCGGCAGCGATGACGACGTCCGCGAGAGTTGTCTCGGGAGCCGACTCGCCGATGGGCGACTTCCCGGCGACCACTATCGGGATGCCGGACTGCTCGGCGCACAGCAGGCCGAGCTCGCGCGGCGTCAGGCCGCGCGTCCCGAGGTGCACGTCGATGGCGACGTCGATCCTGTCGTCGAACGGGCAGCCGGATTCACCGACCAGACCGTTGCAGGGCAGTACCTGCCCATCGACCGGCTGACATCTGAAGACTTCGTGTCCGCGGTCGGCTGCTTCGAGCAGCACGTCATCCGACTCGCCGGGGTGGGCTTCAAGGACCAGCATCCTCATGACGGTCTCCTGCTGAGCGCAGTTGTGCGAACGAATTCGCCTTTCCTGCCAGCTTCCCCGCCCTCGCGGCTGCCTTCCAGGGGCGAGAGTCCTCGGCGGGCGGGACTTCGGTCGGCTGCGCCGTGCCGATGTCGTCGGGGTTCCCGCCATCAGGGCCTTGCCTGAGCAACGGGGGGCCGAAAGTCCCACTCGTTCGATTGCCATCGGCCCTGGGGCGTGCGGGCCGCCCGAGGGAGGCTGGTGGAGACCCGGAAAGGGACGCCATGAGCAACCAGCAGCACCGTGCACAGTCGCCGTACGTCGTGGTGGGGGTGGACGAATCGCAGTTGTCTCGAGCTGGATTTCGTTGGGCGTACGAATACGCGCGGGTGCGCGGGCTCAGCGTGCACGCCGTGCACGCCTGGACCTATCCCACGGCCGCGAGTCTGACCGGCGAGTTCCTGCTCCCGAACATCGACATGGGCGCAGACACGTTCGCTCTGCTCCGGCAGATCACTGTGGACGAGCTCGGCCAGGAGGCGCTGTCGCGGGTGGAACTCGAGGCGCCCCTCGGCGTACCAGGTCCGGTGCTCGTGGAGCGCTCGGTCGGCGCGGAACTCCTGGTCGTCGGAGCCAGTGGCGCCAACCCGATGACGAGGCTGCTCATCGGATCCACCAGCGCGTACGTCGCGCAGCACGCCGGATGTCCTGTAGTCATCGCGCGGTCGCGCGTGCCTGCGCCGACAGCCAGCCCGGAACCGGTCGCAAACGCAATCCACGGCTGATTTGAGCAGGAACGGAGTCTCGATGGACATCAGGGTGTTGGTCGCCGTCGCGAGCAAGCACGGCGCCACCGAGCGGATCGCGCAGCGCGTCGGGCACGCGCTATCTCAGGCTCTGGGCGCCCGCGGGCTCTGCGTCGAGCTCGATGTCTGTACGGTCGACCGGGTCCGCTTCCTCGACAGGTTCGACGCCGTAGTCGTCGGCAGTGCGGTCTACGCCGGCCACTGGCTCGGCCCGGCGACCCGCTTCGTCGAGGCCAACCGGGAGGTCCTGCGCGACCGGCCAGTCTGGCTGTTTTCGAGCAGACCGATAGGTGATCCGCTGCGACCCGCCGAGGAGTCAGCCGCCCCGCGCAAACTCGCGGAGGCAATCGGCGCCCTTGATCATCGCGTGTTCGGCGGCACGCCGGACCGGGCGAGTCTCAGCCTGGCCGAGCGGGCCATCGCCAAGGCGCTCGGCGCGCCAGAAGGTGACTTCCGCGACTGGGAGGCCGTCGACGCGTGGGCCGGCGATATTGCCTGCGAACTCGCCGCCCTTCGCCAGCAGGCGGCTGGCTCCGTGTACGCCGGGTGACAACCGACTTCCGCTGGTGAAGAAGCATCCCTTCCTCAGGTAGGCCAGCGGGGGCAGGGGCGGCCCGGAGCGATCCGGCCGCCCCTTTCGCCGTCCGTCGCGGCTAGGTGTCGTCGCCGCGCGACGTGCCGGGGTGCCCTGCGCGCTCCTCGAGCTTCGCTGCATACACCGCGACCTGGGTGCGGCGTTCCATGCCCATCTTGGCGAGCAGGTTCGAGACGTAGTTCTTCACGGTCTTCTCGGCTAGGAACATCCGGGCGCCGATCTCACGGTTGGTCAAGCCTTCACCGATCAGCTCCAGGATGCGGCGTTCCTGCTCCGTGAGGGACTCGAGCCGCGGATCGCGCTTCTGCCCGTGCCGGAGCCGGTCGAGTACACGCGCGGTCGCAGACGGGTCGAGCAGGGATTCGCCGGCCGCGACCGACCGCACGGCGCTGACCAGGTCGGTGCCGCGGATCTGTTTGAGGACGTAGCCGGCGGCGCCGGCGATGATCGCGTCGAAGAGCGCCTCGTCATCAGCGAACGACGTCAGCATCAGGCATTTGACCTGCGGCATCGACGAGCGGATGTCGCGGCAGACCTCGACTCCGTTGCCGTCGGGCAGCCGCACGTCGAGAACCGCCACGTTCGGGCGCAGCGCTGGGATTCGCGCCAGCGCCTCGGCGGCCGTGCCTGCTTCGCCGACCACCTCGATGTCCGGCTCGGCGTTCAGGAGGTCGGCCACCCCGCGGCGTACGACCTCGTGGTCGTCAAGCAGGAACACCCGGACTGGAACGTCTGACATGTCAGCTCCCTAGACTGTTGCCCGTGCCGACCACTGATGATGCCGGTCGAAGGCTGCTGGAGGCGATCCTGCCAGTAGCCTCGGGCCTGAAACTCGCCGTTGTGCTGCGGCGCATCGTCGAGGCTGCCTGCGATCTGGTCGATGCACGGTACGGCGCTCTCGGCGTTCTCGGGCCCGATCGCGCGCTGAGTGACTTCATCACGGTCGGCATGGACGAGGATCAGATCCGCGCTGTCGGCCATCTCCCCGAGGGCGAGGGAATCCTCGGATTGCTCATCCTCGAACCGCACCCGATCCGCCTCACCGACCTCACGAAACACCCGGACTCCTACGGGTTTCCGGCCAACCACCCACCGATGCAATCCTTTCTCGGCGTGCCCCTCAGGGTGCGCGACGTGGTTTTCGGCAACCTCTACATGTGCGGCAAGCGCGGAGCCGCCGAATTCACGGCCGAGGACCAGGAACTCCTTGTCGGTCTCGCCGCCGCGGCCGGGGTGGCGATCGAAAACGCCCGGCTCGCGAGCCGTGTCCGACAGCTCGCGCTCCTGGAGGACCGCGAGCGGATCGCCCGGGACCTGCACGACACGGTGATCCAGCGGCTCTTCGCCGTCGGAATGCAGCTGCAGGGCACCGCGAAGCTCATAGACGAGCCCGAGGTTGCAGCTCGACTGAGCCGGGCGGTCGACGACCTCGATGAGACCGTGCGGGACATCAGGTCCACCATTTTCTCGCTGCACGCCAGCGCCGGCGGCGACTCGCTTCGCGATGCGCTAACGGCGATTGCCGATGAAGCGAGTGGCGCCCTCGGTTTCCGGCCGACTCTCTACTTCGACGGGGCTGTCGACTCGCTCGTCAGTGACGAGCTCGGTGCCGAGCTGCGCGCCGTTCTCAGGGAGGCTTTGGCCAACGTCGCCAAACACGCCGACTCCGGGCACGCCGTCGTACGGGTGGTCGTCCAGGGCGGCTCGGTCGCGTTGAGCGTCGACGATGATGGCGTAGGCATCGATGGCGGGCCCGCGGGGCGGGTCGGGGGCAACGGGCTCGCCAACATGCGGGACCGCGCCGAGCGCCGCGGCGGCCGGTTCGACCTCGCGCCCCGGCCCGACGGCGGGTGCCGCCTGGTCTGGTCCGCTGAACTCAGTCCTTGACATCGACCATTTCCGCCGTTCGCGAACGGGCCAGTGCGTAGATCACAGAACCGACGTGGAACGGCGGCCAGTGGTCGCGTGCCGCGCGGGTCGCCGCACTGCGGACCGCCTGCATGACGGCTGCCGGCGGTCGGGAGCCGATGGCGATGACCAGATCGAGGGTCGAATCTCGCAAGACGATGTCGACCGACACCTTCACTGCTGGGTCGAAGAGTCCAAGCTCGCGGACTGCGGCTTCGCCGACCCGGCGGGTCGCCGATTGTATGGAGGGCTGTGTGAGGGCAACCTCGACGGCGGTGGCCGCATCCTCCGCCATCGTGGTGGTCGTCAGCCGGAACAGCGGATTATCGCTGTCGGTGGCGATGATCACCGGAATCCCGGCGCGCAGGGCGCACACCGCGCCTTGCTCGCGTGGGGTGAGCGCGCCGGCAGTCATGGTGCGAACATCGACCGCCAGGTCGATCGCTTTGTCGTCCACCGGGCAGACGCCGGTCGCGATATAGGCGCACGGAGCGTTGACCGAAGCGAGCGGGAAACACCGGACGATCTCATGCCCGACGCGGGCCAGCTCCGTCATCAGCACCGCGGATTCCGCCGGGGACGCGTCGGTTACCAGAACAGTGGCCATGACATTCCTCCTGCTCAGCGCAGCCGGCGCAACATTGCGTCCGGCTCGGATCGCGGTGCGATGCGGACCTTGACATCCACGGGCGCGACGCCCGCGCTGCCGACGATGACGGGATTGAGGTCGAGTTCGGCGATCTCCGCGATGTCGCCGGCGAGCTTGCCCGTGCGCACGAGCAGGTCCTCGAGCGCCGGTACGTCGACGGCTGGCGTTCCGCGGTAGCCGAAGAGCACGGGGGAGCCGCGCAGCGACCTGACCAACTCCGCGGCGTCGGCGTCCGTGACGGGAAGCACCCGGAACGCCGTGTCACCGAGCAGGTTCATCGTGACGCCGCCCAGACCGAACATGACCAGCGGACCGAAACTCTCGTCGTGGTTGACCCCGACAACCGTTTCTATGCCTGCCGGCAACTGGCGCTGGACCACGGCGCCGGTCATTGCCGGCCCGATCTTCGCACCCATGTCGACGTACGCCGCCCGGATCTCCTCAGGTGTTGTGAGGCCGAGCCGGACGCCGCCGACATCGCTCTTGTGCACGAGCTCAGGACCGGACGCCTTGAGGACGATGCGGCCGCCGATGGCGGCTGCGGCGGCCGCGGCGCCATCTGGGCTGCGGACCTCGACCGACTCGGTGGCGTCGATGCCGTAGGAGCGGACGAGCGAGACCGCGTCGGCGGGTGAGAGCCAGCCGCCGTCCGGGTTGGCGGTGAGGTAGTCGGACACGATCGACTGAGCGCGCCGCCGGTCTACCCCGGCCAGCTCGGGAACGGTTCCCGGCGTGCGCTCGCGCCATGCGGCGTACGCCGCCACGAGGCCCAGCGCCATGACGGCAGGCTCGGGGAAGGCGTACGACGGCACCGCGGTTCCCAGCTCGACCGGCGGCTCGTCAAGGCCGACGAAGCAGGCCACGACGGTCTTTTCCGTCTCTGCGGCAACTTCGCGGATGGCCGCAGCCACCGCGGCGACGTCGGTCACCTGGGTCGGCGTGCAGATGACGAGGACCGAGTCGATGGTGGTGTCCGCGAGCACGGTGGTGAGTGCGCTGCGGTACGCCGCCGGAGTGGCTGCCGCGACCATGTCGACCGGGTTGGTCACTGCTGCGTCAGAGGGCAGGAAGGCGCGCAATGCCTGCTGGGTCTCGGCAGGCAACGCTGGCACGGTCAGGCCGGCGGCGCTGGATGCGTCCGCGGCGAGAATGCCGGGGCCGCCGGCGTTGCCGACGATGGCGATGGCATTGCCGTGCGGAAGCGGCTGTGCCGTCAGGAGCCGGGCGACGTCGAAGAGCTGCCCAAGAGTGTCGACGCGGATCACTCCGGACTGGCGGAACAGCGCGTCGACAGCGACGTCGGGGGTAGCTGCTGCGGCTGTGTGCGACTGGGCCGCGGTGCTACCGGCAGCGGTCCGGCCACTCTTGACCGCGACGATCGGCTTGCGCTGACCCACGCGGCGGGCGATGCGGGCGAACTTGCGCGGGTTGCCGAAGGACTCCAGGTACAGCAGTACGACGTCGGTGTCGGGGTCGCTCTCCCAGTACTGCAGCATGTCGTTGCCGCTCACGTCGGCCTTGTTGCCGACCGAGACGAAAGTCGAGATGCCGATGCCGTTTCGCGCTGCCCGTGAAAGCACCGCGATGCCCAGCGCGCCCGACTGCGACAGCAGCCCGATGCGTCCGGATGCGGGTGGGTCGGGAGCGAAGGTCGCGTTCATGCGGACGTCGGCGGCCGTGTTGAGGACGCCCATGCAGTTCGGCCCGACCAGGCGCATGCCGTAGTGCCGGGCAAGGGAGGTCAGTCGCGCCTCCGCGTCGGTGTCCCCACATTCGGCGAAGCCGGCCGAGATCACAACGGCAGCCAGAACGCCCGCCTGGCCGGCCTGCTCGACGACCTGCACGGCCGCCGCCGCGGGGACCGTGACGACAACCAGGTCAACCGGACCGGGGAGGTCGGCGATGGTGGGGTAGGCGCGGACACCGGCGACGTGCTCGGCAACGGGGTTGACCGGGTAGACAGGTCCGTTGAATTCACTCATCAGGAGCGCGCGGAACACTTCGTGCCCGATGGTGCCCGGCTTCCGGCCGGCTCCGACGACCGCGATCGAGCGCGGCCGCAACAGCGGTACGAGCGAGCGGGCGTCGGCAACCTGTTCGCGCAGGCCGATCGCGTCCAGCGCGAACTCGGTCTGTTCGAGGTCCAGGGTGATGTGCAGTACGTCGCCGTCGAGAGTCTCCTCGACTGCGTACCCGGCATTGGCGAAGACGTCGCGCATCCGGCGGTTGCCCGCCAGCGCGTGGGCAACGAACGCGGTCACGCCCAGCTTGCGTGCGTGGGCCGCAAGATGTTCGAGCAGCAGCGTTCCGACGCCGCGCAGCCGGAACTCGTCACGGACCAGGAAGGACACTTCGGCCACCGACGTGTCGGGCTCGCGGTCGTAGGTGGCGAGACCGGCCACCTGCGATGAATTGGCTGCGATCAGCGTGAATGAATCGCCGGGCCCATGCACGAAAGCGTCGATCTCGGCGTCGGTGAGCTGCCCACGCGCGTGGAAGTAACGCGACTGCAGGCTCTCGTCCGAAAGGCTTGCACAGAAGTCTTCGATGATCGGCCGGTCGGGGTCGGCTGCTGCTCGTATCTCGACGATCGAGCCGTCGCTGAGCACTGCATCGGCGTGCGGCACCTGCGCTGAGATGGTCATGAAACGAGGGTATTTGGCCGTCCCGACCGCGCCTCGGGCCAAAGGTCCTCAGTCGCGTGTCCGATCGACCTGACTCGATTGGCTGGGCTGCAGTCGCCGGCCCGTGACTATCCCCGGCGTCAACTGGACCCAGTGCTCAGTGTTGAGCTCGGCGTCCGCGCGTGAGAGATGCAGCCGGCTGGCCCGCAGCTGATCCGAGAACCGGGTGATCGGCTTCGCGTCACCGGTCACCAGGACCGTCCAGCCGAACCCGGTTTCAGGATGGACGTAGTCGGCTTGGAACGCGACAACCGTGTGGTCCGTCGCGACGGCCAGCCGGGACCCGGAGTCGACCAGAAAGACGACTGTGTGCCCGTCGAGGGCAAACCGCACCGGTGTGCAGGCGGGCAGGGCGCGCTCCGTGTAGACGACCCGACCCAGGTCCGCGTCGTGGAGCAGCGAGAAGCACTCCTCGAGCGTCAGTGAGTCGAGCGACATGACTGGCATGCGGGTCATTCTCCCCGCGGCCTCCGGTCGCCGGACAGGGCCCAAAGACACTCGGTCCCGGCGAAAGGACCACCGGGCGGTCCCGAGGATCGCAGGCCGTTGGTCCCATGGACCCATGCCGTTGGCCTCTGCGCCACCTGGCGCCGCCCGGGGACTGTTGTATCAGGCCTAAGGGCCGCTACCTGTTCTCCTTGGAAGGGGACGTGTCATGAAGCGCAGAACACTCGACATCATCACCAGCATCGGTGGCCTAGGGCTGGCTTTGGTCCTGCTGATGGCTGGCCTGGTGCTGGCCAGCAACGCGAACTTCGCGAAGACGTACGTCAAGGACCAGCTCGGCCAGCAGAAGATCCAGTTCAAGACCGTGGCAACGCTGACGGATGAAGAGAAGAAGGCGC
Organism: Actinomycetota bacterium; assembly: GCA_040005895.1. Classification (GTDB taxonomy): domain Bacteria; phylum Actinomycetota; class Actinomycetes; order BP-191; family BP-191; genus JBDTYE01. The sequence goes on from JBDTYE010000064.1 coordinate 11,855, forward strand.
CTTGCCTCACCGCGTTCGCGGGTCAGAACCTTACGTCCGGCAAGCAGGCGGAGTGCTACGCCAACTCCTTCATCGCACTGCATGTTGCAACCGCGACCAAGGGCCAGACGTACGCCGAGCTGGGCGTGCCGCAGGGCGTGGCCCGTACCGCGCTGGCGGACGCGACGAAGGCCGACCCGAACGCGGCGAACCTGCCGGACCTCACCAAGGCGCTTGCGGACATCACTGCCACGCGTGAAACCGCCTTCAAGGGTGAGACGCTGCGCGGACTGCTGTTGACCTCGTACGGTTTCAGTGAGCTCGGCCGCAAGGCAGACCAGGCGACCGGTGTGGCTTACCTCGGCGCTGCGCTGATGCTCCTGCTGGCTCTCGCCGGCTTCGCTCACGCGTTCCGCACCTCGAAGGAGGTGGCCTTCGCCACCCCTGAGCAGCACAAGTCGGCCATCAAGGTTTGACAGTTTGAGCGCGCACATTCCTGAGCCCTCCGCACACCGCGGGGGGCTCAGTCGCGCTCGTTTGTGTGCAGCGGGCCCGAAGGTGAACATCAGCGTTGCATTCCCACCACAGGAGGACCGGCACGTGTCAGTAGATATCCGACCGCAAGGGACGCTCGACATGGAATATGACGAGCTGTCCAGACTGTCTGATAGTGAGATTGCCGCAATCGATGCGTGGTGGCGTGCCAACAATTACCTGACCATCGGACAGATCTACCTCGGCGCCAATCCGCTGCTGAGGGAACCGCTGACGGCGGATCACATCAAGCCGCGCCTGCTCGGCCACTGGGGCACGAGTCCGGGACTTTCCCTGATCTACGCGCACGTGAGTCGGCTGATCCGCAAGACCGGTCAGCAGACCATCTACCTCGCGGGACCTGGCCACGGCGGTCCGGCGCTGGTCGCCGCGGGCTACCTCGAAGGCACGTACAGCGAGGTCTACCCGGCCATCCCGCAGACCGAAGCCGGTATGCAGACGCTGTTCCGGCAGTTCTCCAGTCCGGGCGGCATCCCCAGTCACGTGTCGGTGACGACTCCCGGCTCCATCCACGAGGGCGGTGAGCTCGGCTACGTGCTCGTGCACGCCTTCGGTGCCGTCATGGACAATCCCGACCTGCTCGCGATCGCGGTCGTGGGTGACGGCGAGGCCGAAACCGCGCCGCTCGAGGGTTCCTGGAAGGGCATCTCCTTCATCAACCCGGCGCACGACGGCGCGGTCCTGCCGATCCTGCACCTGAACGGCGCCAAGATCGCCGGCCCGACCGTGCTGGCCCGCAAGGACCCGGCCGAGGTGCGCTCGCTCTTCGAGGGCCACGGCTACGAGGTCATCGAGGTCGAAGGCTCCGACCTGCCCGGCATGCACCACCGGTTCACCGCTGCCCTCGGGGCGGCGTACGCCGGAATCCGCGCGATCCAGCAGGAAGCGCGCGACGGGTCATGGGACGGCAAGCGCCCGCGCTGGCCACTGATCATCTTGCGCTCGCCGAAGGGCTGGACCGGCCCGGACGTCGTCGACGGAGTCCAGATCGAGGGCACCTGGCGCGCGCACCAGGTGCCGCTCTCCGGTGTCCGCGAGAACCCGGCGCACCTCGCGATCCTCAACGAATGGTTGAAGTCCTACCGGCCCGAGGAGCTGTTCGACGCGACCGGAGCCCCGACCGAGCTGGTGCGGTCGGCCAACCCGGCCGGCGACCTGCGGATGAGCGCGACACCGCACAGCAACGGTGGCAGGTTGACGCAGGACCTGCTGCTGCCCGACTTCCGTAACTACGCCATCGATGTGCCGAAGCCGGCCACCGAGTACGCCGAGTCGACCCGCAAGCTCGGCGAGTTCATGCGCGACATCTACCGCGACAACCCGCACAACTTCCGGTTGTTCTGCCCGGACGAGACCAACAGCAACCGGCTCGGCGCGGTGTTCGAGGTATCCGACCGGGCGTTCATGGAGAGCGTCACCCTGGGCGACGTCAAGATCAGTAGCAACGGCCGGGTGGTCGAGGTCCTCTCCGAACACAACTGCCACGGCTGGCTCGAGGGCTACAACCTCACCGGGCGGCACGGCATGTTCGCGACGTACGAAGCCTTCGCCATGGTCAGCGCGTCGCAGACGGTCCAGCACGGCAAGTGGCTGGAGGAGGCGGCGCATCTTCCATGGCGCGAGCACATCCCGAGCCTGAACGTTCTGCTCACCTCGACCGCGTGGCGCAACGACCACAACGGGTTCTCCCACCAGGGTCCCGGCCTGATCCAGGTCGTCCTCACGCAGCGCGGGACGGTGTCCCGCGTCTACCTGCCGCCGGACGCCAACTGCCTGCTCTCGGTCGCCGACCACTGCTTCCGGTCGCGGTCCTACATCAACCTGATCGTCATCGACAAGCAGCCGCAGTTGCAGTGGCTGACGATGGACGAGGCACTGGAGCACTGCGGCAAGGGTGCAGGTATCTGGGACTGGGCGGGCAACGACGACGGGTCCAACAACCCCGACATCGTGCTGGCCTGCGCGGGCGACGTCGTCACGATGGAGACCGTTGC
>JBDTYE010000065.1:0-14334 GCA_040005895.1 Actinomycetota bacterium
CGGTATGCGTGCCGTGCCCATTGTCGTCGTTCCACGCGGCCGGGCTGTTGTCGGCCACGCCGCCGACGCAGGAGGCACTGTTGGCGAAGTCCACGTTGGCCGCGAGGTCCGGGTGCGTGTAGTCGAGGCCGGTGTCGATATCGCCGACGAGCACGCTCGACGAGCCGCCGGTGATCGCGTGCGCTTCCGGGGTGTGGATCTGGACCATGTCCCACTGCAGACCCGACAGGCTGTCGGTGTCGCTGACCGGCGTTGCGGCTGCTACGTCAGCGTCAGTGGCTGTGTCGGCCTTGAGCCTGGTCGCGAAACTGGTGGTGGCAGCAGCACTCTGTACGCCGCTGGCCGACTGAATCCGGGTGGCAAAGTCCGAGGCGGTCGACCGTGCGATCACGACACCGATCTGGCTGTAGTTGGCGACCAAGGTGCCGCCGGCTGAGGCAACCGCGCCGGCTGCACCGGCCGAGGAGGCGCCGGCATTGAAGAGCACGACGTAATTCTGAGAAGCACCAGTTGTGCCGGCGACGGCGTTCTGGCTGGCCGCAAAGAGCGGTCCTCCGACCACCAGGGTGGCGACCACGGGAGCGGCCACCAGGAAACGGAAGTGACGGTTCATCGTCTCTCCTCTAGTTATGGGGTTCCGCGAACGTACTGAAGCCGCAGAGCGCCTGACTAGATCCGTCTCGGTGACCGGGTGACTACAGAAGGTTCACTTCACTCGTAGAAGTTGCGCTCCCAGCGGTGCTTCGCAATTACGCTGCGCTGCTCGCCACGAACAGCCACCCCGTCACTGGTTGCCGCGTTGCGTTCGACGTTGCGGATCGAGCGCATGCCGGCGATGACGGTCGAAACGGCCGGGTCGTCGAGCGTGAACCGCAACGCGAGGTCGGCGACGTCGTCGTTGGCGATGCCGAGATCCGCAACGAGCGCATTGACGTGCGACTCGACCTCAGCCGGCCGGTCGCCGCGGAAGAACTCGTTGCGGAAGTCCCCTTGAGGGAAGGTCGAGTCCGCGGTGATCCGGCCGGTCAGTCCGCCCTCGTCCAGCGCGACGCGCACGATCACGCCGACACCGTGTTCGGCGCAAGCGGGCAGCAGGCGCTGCTGCGGCTCCTGGTGGAACACGTTGTAAATGACCTGCACGGTTTCGACCTCGCCGGAGCGGACCAGGGCGAGCGCATTGTCCGGCTGGTAGTCGTTGATCGAGACGCCGAAAGACCGGATCTTGCCCTCCGTCTTCAGGGCAGTAATGGTTTCGAGCCAGTCGCCGCGCCCCATCCACTCGTCGCTCCAGACGTGGAACTGCAGCACGTCGAAGGCCTCGAGTCCCGACGCGCGCAGGCTGGTCTCGAGTGAGGCACGGATGTGCTCGCCAGGGAAAGTCGTCATCGGGTCGAGGCCGTCGGGCGCCGGCCAGATCCCGTTCTTCGGCGGCACCTTCGTGGCGACGTACAGCTGTTCTCCAGCGTGTTCGCGCAACACCTGCCCGCAGATGCGTTCGCTCTCGCCGTAGCCGCGCGCGGTGTCGATGAAGTTGATGCCGAGTTCGATCGCCCGGTGCAGAGCGGCGATCGACTCGTCTTCGCTCGCTCCCACCCACGCCGATCGGCCGATGCCCCAGGCACCGTAGCCGATCTCCGAAACCGAGATGCCGGTTTTGCCGAGCGGGCGGTACTCCATCGAAATCCTCCAAAAGGGCGGCGCAGGGTCTTTGAGAACCTACGACGGCGCCCTGCCGCGCCGAGAATCCGCGCCGAGTTCCTGCAGCAGCAGAGCCTCTGCCAGGCACGCGCGCTCCCACTCGCCCAGGTGCAGGCTTTCGTTGGCGCCGTGCGCGCACGAATCGGGATCCTCGACACCCGTGACGAGGATCGCTGCGGATGGGTAGGCCTCGGCGAACGACGCGACGAACGGAATGGTGCCGCCGCAGCCGATGTCCACCGACTCGACACCCCACGCTGTTGCGAAGGCCCGCCGCGCGGCGTCGTACACAGGCCCGTTCGCATTGATCCGGTACGCCGCCCCGGTCTCGCCAGGCGTGACCGTCACCTGCGCGCCCCAGGGGGCGTTCGCCTGAAGATGGGCAATCAGTGCGGACATGGCCGCCACGGCGTCCTGGCCAGGCGCGATGCGCAGACTCAGCTTTGCCCGGGAAGCTGGCTGAAGGGTGTTGCTCGCGTCCTCGACGCGCGGTGAGTCGATGGCGAGAACCGTCAGCGCGGGCTTGCTCCACATCCGGTCGGTCAGCGGCCCGGTGCCGATGAGGTCGACTCCCGGCAGCATCTGCGCTTCAGCGCGCAACTCCGCCTCGGTCATCTCGATGTTGCCGACGCTCTCGTTGTGCAGGCCCGCGATCGCGACGGACCCCGCGTCGTCGTGCAGTGTCGCGAGCAACCGGCATAAGGCGGTCAGAGCGTCCGGCACGGCGCCGCCGTACATCCCGGAGTGCAGGCTGTGGTCGAGGGTGCGCAGCTCGACGAAGCAGTCGACCAGGCCGCGCAGCGCGGTTGTCAGCGCCGGCTTGCCGATTGCCCAGTTCGACGAGTCGGCCAGGATGAAGACGTCGGCGGCGAGCAGGTCGCGATAGCGGTCCAGGAATGCGCCCAGGGTCGGCGAGCCGATCTCCTCCTCGCCCTCGACCAGCACGGTGACGCCGACCGCGAGATCGTCACCGAGCGCGCGGATCGCCGCCAGGTGTACGCCGATTCCTGCCTTGTCGTCGGCGGCACCCCGGCCGTACAGGCGGCCGTCGACCTCTGTCGGCGCGAACGGGTCGGTCTTCCAGGCGGCCCTGGCGCCGGTCGGCTGGACGTCGTGGTGTGCGTACAGGCACACGGTCGGCGCACCGGGCGGCGCCGGGCGGCGACCGACGACCGCGGGCCGACCGCCGGGCACCGAAAGGACCTCAACCTCGGGAAGCCCGGCGTCCCGAAGCAGTTGCGCGACGTGCTGGCCGCACCGCAGGACGTCGTCGAGATGCGCTGGATCGGCACTGATCGACGGAATGCGCACCAAAGCGTCCAAATCAGATCGCACGGAAGGTAACACCCGGGTCATCGCGGCCGACAGGTCATTAGGAGTCATGCGCCCAGCCTCGCCGGTCCGGCCCGGCGCGCACAAGAGGAGGTAGGGATGCACGCGTCGAGCGACGCCGCTGCAGGCCGGCCTCTGACCCGCGACGAGATCGAACGGCTGTGCATCGAGAACCTGCTCTCCGAGGTGCCGGAGCAGATCTACTTCAAGGACATCAACAGCCGATTCCTGCGAGCCAGCAAGGGCCAGGCCGAGATCTTTGGTGTCGCGTCGCCGGATGACCTCATCGGCAAGTCCGACTTCGACTTCTTCAGCAAACCGCACGCCCAGCAGGCGTACGACGACGAGCAGGAGATCATCCGCACGGGGGTCGCGCAGTTGCTCGTCGACGAAAGGCAGACCTGGCCGGACAAGCCGGACGATTTCATAATCACGTCGAAGTATCCGTTCAGGGACGCCTTCGGGACGATCATCGGGACCTTCGGGATCTCGCAGGACATCACCCGCCGCGTGCTTGCCGAGCTGGCCGTTCGCGACCATGTGGTCGGGCTGGCCGCGGCGAACGTCGAGCTGGTCCGGGTCGAGCATGAGCTGCGTACGCTGCTCGAGGCGTCCCCGGACCCGGTCGTCAGACTGGATCGCGACCTGCGTCACGTCTATGTCAACCCGATGGCCGCCCGGCTGATGGGCCTGCCGGAGGCGGAGATCGTCGGGCATACCAACCGCGAGCTGGGCCGCCCGGCGGGCGGGATCGATGCGTGGGAAACGACGGTGCGCCGCGTGTTCGACACCGGGATGCCGTCAGAACAGGAAAGCGCGCACGTGGTCGAGGGTGAGCGGCTGTTCCTGCACTCGCGGCTGGTGCCGGTAGTCGGCGACGACGGCTTGGTCAGCGGCGTGCTGGTGGCGAGCCGGGACCTCACCGCCCGCAAGCTGGCGGAAGAGGCGTTCGCGCACCAGGCGCTTCATGACCCGTTGACCGGGCTTGCCAACCGGGTGCTCCTGCTCGACCGGGTGGAGCACGCGCTCACCCGGCTCGAACGCAACCCGGGGGTTGTCGCGCTGCTGTTCCTCGACCTCGACCGGTTCAAGGTGGTCAACGACAGCTTGGGTCACGCCGCCGGCGACACAGTGCTGCAGGAACTTGCCAGCCGGCTGATGGCGACCGCCCGGCGCGGCGACACGGTAGCCAGGCTCGGCGGTGACGAATTCGTCGTGTTGTGCGAGAGCCAGCCGACCGACGACCTGATCCGCGTGCTCGCCGAGCGGATCGGCCGGGCTCTCGCCAAGCCGTTCACCGTGTCCGGTCGCGATATCTCGATGAGCGCAAGCATCGGCATCGCCACCACCCGCGACTGGGCCGAACGCGCCGAGGACCTGGTCCGCGACGCAGACGCCGCGATGTACCAGGCCAAGGAACGGGGCCGCGGCCGGTACGAGTTCTTCGACGCGGCCGTCCGCGACCGTGCCAACGCCCGCCTCGACATCGAGGCCGGGCTGATCCAGGCCCTGGAACGCGGCGAGTTCCACCTCGTCTACCAGCCGCTCATCTGCCTCGAGGACAACACGATCACCGGCCTGGAAGCGCTGATCCGCTGGGAGCACCCGGAGCGCGGACCACTCTCGCCGGCCGAGTTCATCCCGGTCGCCGAGGACAGCCGGCTCATCGTGCCCATCGACCGCTGGGTGCTCGACGAAGCCTGTCGCCAAATCGTCGCCTGGAACGCGGAACGTCCCGGGCGTCCACCGCTGACGATGGCCGTCAACATCTCGGGTCGCCAGCTCGGCGAACCAGACGTCGTCGAAGCCGTCGCAGCCGTGCTGCAAAAGCATGGCCTCGACCCTGCGCTGCTATGCCTGGAAGTGACCGAAACCGCGATGCTCCAGGAAGTCGAGCTCGCGCAGGGCGTCTTCGAGCGGCTGGCGGCGATGGGCGTGCAACTCGCACTGGACGACTTCGGCACCGGCTATTCGTCGCTAGGCCATCTGCAACGGTTCCCCGTCAACATTCTCAAGATCGACCGGAGCTTCGTCGAGCGCATGCACGAGGGCAACGACGGGTCTGCGATCGTCGCCGCGGTGACCGCGATGGCCCGCGCCCTGGGGATGAAGACGGTAGGTGAGGGGATCGAAACCGCCGAGCAGCTCGCCGGCCTGAGCGATCTGGGCTGCGACGACGGTCAGGGATATCTGCTCGCGCGGCCGGCAGCTCCGATGCAACTGCGTGCGGCATTAGGTTTGGAAACGGCCTGACGAACGCTCTGTGATCGGTACCCTAAAGCTGTCGGAGAGTCACCCCGAGACTACTAGGGGTGGTTTTCGGAACGGGACAGCCCAATGGGGGACGCCATGCGCGAGACGCCGACCGAGGTTCTGCCTCGGATCGCCGCGTCGCACCCGGAGCGCGCGGCGCTCGAATGGGGTTCGCGGACTATCACCTACGGCGAACTCGACGAATCGGTGGACCGGCTCGCCGGCTTTCTTGCCTGCGCCATCGGACCGCATGGCTGTCCTGAAACGGTAGCGCCACGGATCGGCATACGCGCCACCGAACTGCCTGCGATGGCGACGGCGTTCCTGGCGATCGCCCGGTGCGGATTCGTCTCCGTTCCCCTCGACCCGGCGTCGCCCGGACCGCGGCTCGCCGCGATTCTCGATGACGTGGGCGCATCCCTGGTTCTGGCTGACGATGCAGCCGCCGACGACCAGCTGTCGGCGTTCGTTGCGGCCCGCGTCGTCCGTATCGACGACGCGATCGAGCGGGGCCGGCCCTACGGTGCGCCTGCCCGTGTCGATGACGACGCCGTTGTGTCGATCATCTTCACCTCGGGATCTACGGGGCGGCCGAAAGGGGTGATGTCGTCGCGGCGACTACTCGTCGACAGCATGGATCGCAACCGGCTGATCGGGCTCGCCCCCGGCGCGGCCCGGTTCGGTCTGCCGGTCGCCGGAACTGTCGGCAATTTCGAGCGGGTGATGCTGTCGGCGGCTGTCGGCGACGGCGCGACGCTGGTCGGGTACGACGTCCGGACCCAGGGAGTGCAGCCGCTGGCGGAGTGGCTGAGGACCCAGCGAATCGAGCATTTCGCGATCGTGCCGACACTGCTGCGGGCGCTGCTCGAGACGCTGTCACCGCAGGATTGCTTCCCGCAGCTGCGAACCGTCGTCACCTGGGGCGAGAGCGTCGCGTGGTCCGACGCCGCACGGTTGCGCCGGCATCTGGGCGCCGAGGCGACGCTGCTGGTCACCTACCGGTCAACCGAGGCGAGCGGTGTCGCCTACATGGCGGTCGACGCGCAGACGCCGATCGGCTCGGGACTGGTGCCCGCCGGGGTGGCCATGCCCGGCGTCGAGCTGCGCATCGTCGATGATGCAGGCGCCGATGTCGGCCCGGGAACCGAAGGTCGCATCCTCGTCGCCCGAGGCGACATCGCGTCCGGCTACTGGCAGTTGCCCGACGCGACTGCGCTGGTTTTCGGCATGGGCGGCGACGGCACGCGGAGCTGCACGACAGGTGACCTCGGCACGATCGACGAGGCCGGTCGGCTCGTAGTCACCGGGCGGGCCGACGAGATGGTGAAGATCTCGGGCAACCGGGTCGACCTGGGCGAGATCGAGTTCGCCTTGCGGGCGGTCGCGGGCATCGAGGAGGCAGCAGTTGTCGGCCGGGCGGACGAATCGGGGGACCTGCGGCTGGCAGCTTTCGTGACGTATCCCGCCGGCCTGTCACTGGACGGTGCTGAGGTACGCCGCGAACTCCGCGAAGTCCTACCTGGCTTCATGGTGCCGGACACGGTTGAAGTGCTCGCCGAGCTGCCCAGGCTCAGCAACGGCAAGCTCGACCGGCGTTCCCTGCGTGAGCTGCCGTCCGCGCCTGAACCCGCGCTCGATGAAGGTGACGAGCCCCGCGACGACCTCGAGCGCGCGCTCGCGTCAATCTGGCAGCGCATCCTCGGCGTGCCGATCTCCCGGAGCGCGAGCTTTGCGGAGCTGGGCGGCGACTCGGTGCGGGCCGCGCGGATGTTCGCCAGAGTCGAGCGCCAGCTCGGCTATGACCGGCCGGTATCCCTGCTGCTGCAGGCGCCCACGGTCGCCGCCCTGGCCGCCGCGCTGCTGGCCAACGACGGGGCGGACGCCTGGACGCCGATGGTGCTGGTCCGGGCCGGCCGCGATCTCCAGCCCCTCTTCGTCGTACACGGCGCTGGCGGCGATGTCATGTTCGCGGCGCTCCTGGCCGGTCATCTCGACGATGACCGCCCGGTCTACGGCCTGCGCCCCTCGGTGCTTTCCGGCCGGCCGCTGCAGGAGACGACTGTCGAGGAACTTGCCGCGACCTACCTCGCCGCCATCCGGACCGTGCAGCCCGACGGCCCATACGCGATCTTCGGCTACTCGCTGGGTGCCCGCATCGGCTTCGAGATCGCCCGGCAGCTGCGTGCGGGTGGATCCGAGGTCTCGCTGCTGGCACTAGGTGACGCGCCTGCTCCCGGCTTCGACATCGTCGCGGCGATTCCACCGACCGGCATCAGGTGGCGCCGGCGGATTGCCGAGGCGCGCGAAGAGGGAGCACCGTCCGCTCAGATCTACCGGACCCTGTCGACCCGGCTGGTCCGGCGCTCGATCCGCCGCTGGTACGGGCATGCCGTCGAGGTCGCCTCGACCCGGCGTATCGATGCCATGCTGGGGCGTGGCGAGGCGGTGCCACCCGTCCTGCGAAACGACTTCTCCGTATCCCAGTTGCGTGTGCTGTCGCGCCGCTACGCGCCGGCCGGACCGATCGACGTGCCGGTGTTGCTCATCCGCACCGATCAGGTGCCCGACGTGCCGGATCTCGGCTGGAGCGACCTGGCGCCCGACCTGCGGATCGAGCGGGTGCGCTGCGTGCATCTGGACCTGATCCGCGAGCCGCATGTCGCGGTGCTCGCAGCGATCCTCCAGCGGCACCTTGCAGCGTGCGACGTCCGGTCCGCCATCACCCGCTGACGGTCCCGGCTATCCGGCTCTGACCACGTTGGTGAGCGGCTCGCCTGCCACGACCCGCGCCAGTTGGTCGTGCACCAGCCGTTTCGCGCGTGGCTCGAAGGCGGAGGTGTCACCGCCGACGTGCGGCGTGATCAGGACGTTCGGCGCCCGCCACAGCGGATGATCAGCGGGCAGCGGCTCCGGATCGGTCACGTCGAGTGCTGCGTGCAACCGGCGGCCGTGCAATTCGACCAACAGCGCGCCCGTATCGACCACGGCACCGCGGGAGACGTTGACCAGCAACGCGCCGTCCTTCATCCGAGCCAGTAAGCCAGGGCCGAACATGCCGAGCGTCTGGTCGGTGAGTGGCACGACGACAATGACGATGTCGAAGGTGCCGATGACGTCAGAAAGGGTGCTCGCCCGGCTTGCGCCGTCCGAGCCGCTGCGCGAGAACGCGGTCACCTGCACGTCGAAGCCGCCGAGCATGCGTACGACGGTCCGCCCGATCGAGCCGTGGCCGACGACCGCGATCCTGCTGTCGGTCAGAGCCGGCCACGTCGCGTGCCGCCACTGGCCGGCAGCCTGCCCGGAGGCGAAGTCGGGGAAACCGCGCCGGCCGGCGATTGCCAACCCCACTGCGAGTTCGGCGGTCGACTCGTCGTGTACGCCGCGCGCATTGCACAGGGTGACACCGTCCGGCAGGAATCCGAGCGCGTCGTCGTACCCCGCGGTGGGGAGCTGCACTACGGAGAGCCGCGGCATCCTGGTGGCGGGTTCGAGCGCGTCGCGCCCACCCATGTAACGCGGCACGAAAAAGGTGATGCGCTGCAGCACGTCACCTGTCGGCGATCCTTCGCCCGCGGGCGCGACCGTCACGCCGGTCGGTGCGTCGAAGTCTGGCCACTCGACCCAGGCAACGACGTCCGACGGCACGCGCGGCAGCATAACTCCCGCCGCGACCAGCCGATAACTGCGACCGGGAGCCGCGGCCGCGGGCTCTCGAACAGTCGTTCGACGTGTCAGCCGGCCCGGCCACCGCCGTTCTGCCGGAACGTGTTGCCCGTACCACCCGGCACGGCGCCTCCTTGCCCCGGACCGCCAGGTCCGCCACCCAGGCCGCGGTTCGTCGCGTTGCCCGGCAGTGGCGTGTTGGGGTCTGCGACGACGACTACCGCGCCGGCGTCGAGCCCCGAGACGATCTCAGTGCGTTCCGGGCTCACGGCGCCCATGGCCACCCGGGTCGCTGCTGTCTTGCCCGCGAGGACGGTGGTCACGGTCGCTGCGCTGCCCCCCAGCCGATGCACCGCGGAGGTCGGCACGGTCACGACGTCGTGCACCGTGCGGGTCGTGATGAACACGGACACCCGCGCGCCGAGGGCCAGCCGGGCGGCCGCCTCCGACGCGTCGATCGTTACCGGGTAGGCCACCGACGTCGTCGACGTGGACGGCATGAATCCGATGGCGGAAACGGTGCTGCTGATGGGTGTCGTCGACCCATCCGGCAGCAGCGTGACGGGCTGCCCGACCTCAATGGAGCGGATATCGGATTCCCCGACTGCGACCGTGACGGTTGCGGCGGCGCTGGCGACGATCGTTGCGACGGTGGTCGATCGGGTCACGCCACCGCCCGCGGCGATCGCGATGGCGGCGACCGTCCCGGCGAACGGGCTGGTCAGCCGGCCCGCCTTCAGACTCTGTTCGGCGGTGACGAGGGAGGCCTGCGAGCGGACCAGCGCGGCCTGATCGTCTGAAAGGTCTGCGTCGGTGATTTCGCGACCGCCCCCAGCGATTCCAGTGGAAGCGCCGGCCGTGGTGGCGCCCGTGGTGGTAGTCGCGCCGCCGGAGCTCGATCGAGCCGTCGTCGTACCGCCGGCCTGGCCTTTGCCGGAGCCATTTCCGGAGCCGCCGCGGTTAGACAATGCCGCAATCGCTTGCTGCAGGTGGGTTTGTGCCGCTGCGGCGGTCTGCTGCGCCTGCGCGACCTCGCCCAGCGACGCTGTGCACGTGGTTGCGGTCGGGGCCGCACCACTCGGCGTACCGGATGAGGACGGACGGCCGCTGGGCCGGCCCGACGCGCTCCCTGGCGAAGTTGTTGTGGGTGTTGCTGACGGCTGGGGCGTCGGGGGCGTCGCCGGTTGCTGTGCTGGTCGCGTGGGACGGCCGCCCGGGGCCGGGGTCGGGGCCGGGGTCGGGTCGGGGGTCGTAGCTTGCGCGGGCGCCGCGCAGAGCCGCTTCTCGTTCGCCAGCGCGTTGGTGGCTGTCGCGAGGTCGGTGTCGGCGCGGTTCTGCGCGGCGGTCACCGCGGCCTGCTGCTGCGCACTCACGGTGGCGGCCGTGGCTGCCGCAGCGGCGGCCGCCTCAGCGCTGGCCGCCGCCTTTGCGGCGGCAGCTGCCTTCGCCGCGGCCGCAGCAGTCTTGGCGGTGGCCGCGGCCGCGGCTGCAGTCACCTGATCCGCCTGGGCCGTCTTATCGGCGGCCAGCTTCGCAGCGGCGTTGGCGGCGCCGGCCTTCGCCTTGGTGACAGCAATCGTCAGCGACGTGGTGTCCAGTGTCGCGAGTGTCTGCCCGGCGGTGACCCGCGCCCCGGCAGCTACGTCAACCGTGGCGACGGTGCCCGAGGTCGCGAACGTGAGAGCCGCCCGGCGCGGCGCCTCGACCGTGCCGGTCGCGCTCAATGTCTGCTCGACGTCACCCTTGCTCGCGACCGACGTCCGCAGCGCGAGGGCAGGCGAGCGGGTGACCGCCCAGGCACCCGCCGAAACACCGCCGATCAGGGCGGCGACGATCCCGGCGGCGACCAGCCGGCCAGCAGTACGCCGCACCCTGCCGGCGCGCTTGTTACCCATTGGTCACCACGCCGGATGGCGCCCCCCGCCGCTGCCCGCACCCGGCCGCGTCCGCGGCCCGGATGGCGATGAAGGTTGCGGTCACGGCACCGGTGCTGTCCGTGGTTCCTTGCGCCGTAACGCATTCGCCGACTTTCAGTGCCGCCGCGGTGGCTGGCTTCGGCTTGCTGAGTACGGTCGCCGCGGACACGGTGACGTTCGTCGAAACAGCCGGTGCGGCCGATGATCCTGCGCTCGGTGACGTGCCGCCGCCGCCGGCTCTAGGCGTGTTCTGCACGACGAATCCGCTGGCGTCGACCGACGTGACAAGACCGTTCGCCCCGCGGAAAGCGCCGCCACCCGGCGTCCCGCTCGGGCGGACCCCGCCGCCCTGCGCGGGGCCGCCGGTCCCGCCCGCTCCGGGTGCGCCGCTGCGCCGGGCGAAACCGCCGGGGAAGCCCTGGCCGCCGCCTGGTCCACCGCCGAAACCGCCGGTGCAGACGCCGCTCACCGGCGTGCTGATCGTGACCCGACCGGCGGCCACCGGGGCATTCGGGCTGGTGGATGTACCGGCGCTGCCGGCATCGGCGCTCGTGACAGCGACGCAGGAACCGACCTTGACATCAGCGAGAGTCGCCGGCACCGACTGCGTGAACAGGGTCTTGCTTGTGTAGCTGACAGCGGTCTGAGTGCTGGTGCCGTCCTGCACCTGCAGTGTCGTCTTGTCGATGGCGGCAATGACGCCGGAAACGCCGGGTCGCTGACCTCGTTGTCCGGGACTCGCCGCGGCCGACGGCACAGGTGCGAGCGAGAGTGAGGTCGACGGCGTACTCGATGCCTTCTTGCTCCCTGCGCATCCGGATGCGCCGACCAGCGCGAGAGCCGCCAGCAAGAACAGGGGAGTGCGCCGGATGCTCGAAGCGGGTGGCGGTGTCATGGCGGATCTCCTGATTGTGGAAGGGTTCATTCGCTGCGCAGTGCATCAATGGGGGCCAGGCGGGCGGCGCGGGTCGCGGGGTAGACCCCGAAGCCGATGCCGATTCCGAGCGCCACCGTGATCGCGAGGAGGCAGGCCGCTGGCGAAATGAGCACCGGCTGATTGATGAGATGTGGTAGCGACCGTGCGCCGGCGATAGCGACGGACACGCCGAGTAGCCCGCCGGTGAGTCCGAGCACGGACGCTTCGAGCAGGAACTGGCGCCGGATGTCGCGCGGCGTCGCACCGAGCGCCTTGCGCAGCCCGATCTCCCTGATCCGCTCGGTCACCGAGACCAGCATGATGTTCATGACGCCGATTCCCCCGACCAGCAAGGCGATCCCGGCAATACCGCCGAGCAGGACCGTCAGCGTGCGGTCGGCCTTGGTTGCCGTGGCGAGCAGCGATTGCTGGCTGGCGATGGAGAAGTCCGCGGTCGCGGCGGTCAGCCGGTGCAGCGCCGATATCTCCGACTGCGCCTCTTGATAGGCCGACGACAGGGCCCGCGACGAGACCGCCTCGACGTAGATGTTGGAAACGGCGTTGCGGTTGGTGGCGGTGCTGAGGCGTACCGCGAGCGTGGTCGACGGCACGACCGCGAGGTCGTCCTGATTGGTGGTCGAGGAGCCCGCCGGATTCAATACGCCGACCACGGTCATCGGCGTCCCGTTGATGGTCACGGTCTCGCCGACCGCGCTGCGGCCGGCAAACAGTTCAGTTGTGGTGTCGGGGCCGAGCACTACGACGTTGGCTGCGGCTTCGATGTCGGCGTCGCTGAGAAACCGGCCGGCCGAGAGGGTGCGTGCGCGCACCGGTTGCCAGTCCGGCGTGGTACCGATCACCTGTGCGGTCCAGTTGGTGCTGCCGGCGAGCAGGGTGCCGCCCGTCTGGCTGGTCGGGGCGACCCGCGCGATGTCGGGTGCGACAGTTTTCGACTTGAGCGCCTCGGCGTCCGCCATCGTGAGGGTCGACGCGGAACCGAAGCCACCACGTACGCCGCCCGCATTCGTCGTGCTGCCAGGGGAAATTACGAGAAGGTTGCTACCCAACGCGCTGATCTGACTGCGCACCTGCTGCTGCGCGCCCTGGCCGAGACCAACGGTCAGGATCACCGCGGCAATGCCGATGAAGATGCCCATCATCGTGAGGAGTGAGCGCAGCCGGTGCGACCGAACCGCCTCGATTCCGGTGCGGAACGTCTCGAGCCAGCTCACGCCGGCACCGCGATCGTGGTCTCCGCGAGCTTGCCGTCGCGGATGTGGAGGACGCGTTGCGCAGCCGCGGCGACATCGGGTTCGTGGGTGATCAGCACGATGGTGCGACCCGCGTCGCGCAGCTCGTCGAACAGCGCCAGCACGTCCGCTGCAGAGGCCGAGTCCAGGTTGCCGGTCGGCTCATCGGCGAGTATCAGCGCCGGGTCGGTCACCAGCGCCCTTGCGACGGCGACGCGTTGCTGCTGGCCGCCGGAGAGTTCGCCGGGCCGGTGCAGCACCCGGTCCTCGAGACCGACCCGGCGAAGGGCTTCCATTGCCCTTTCCCTACGCTCGGTCCGGCCGACGCCCGCGTAGCACAAGGGCAGCTCTACGTTGCGGCAGGCCGTCATTGTCGGCAGCAGGTTGAACTGCTGGAAAACGAAGCCGATCCGCTCGTTGCGCACCTCGGCGAGCTCCGCCTCCGACATGCGGCTGACATCCGAGCCGGCAAGTAGGTAGGTGCCGGAGGTCGGCCGGTCGAGGCATCCGAGCAGATGCATCAAGGTCGACTTGCCCGACCCCGACGGACCCATGATGGCGACGTACTCGCCCTCTTCGATCGTCAGCGAGACACCGCGCACGGCTTCGACCTCCACCGCTCCGGTCGAATAGGTCTTGCGTACGTCGTCGAGTTCGATGACGTTCACGGCGCTATCACGACGGGTCCTCCGGCCGGGGCACCTTGGCCGCCCTGGCCGCGGTTTCCGCCGCCGAAGCCGCCCTGACCGCCCTGACCGCCCTGACCGCCGATGCCACCACCGGTACCCTGGCGGCGCGTCTGCCCTGTCCTGGCAGTGGTCCCGGCGGGGAGGACGTACTGATCGCCCTCGGTCAGGCCGGCGACGATTTCGGTCTGGGCGCCGTACGTCGCGCCGACGGTCACGGAGGTGTCGACCTGTTTGCCGTTCTTCAGCTGGTGCACGACGGTCTGCCCGTTGACCGTCGACAGGGCGGCGACCGGGATCGTGAGGACGCCGTCCAGTTGCTTGACGGTGATGGAGACGCTGGCGGTGCCGCCGACCAGCAAGCCCTCCGGCTTGCCCGTCACGGCGATGACGACCGGGAATGTCGTTGTCGACGTCGTCGTGCCCGCCGCCGCGACGAAGCCAACGCTGCTGACCGTCCCGAAGACAGGAGTGCTGGTCCCTGTCGGGATCATCTGCGCCTGCAGGCCTTTCTTGAGCGATGGGACGTCGGCGCTGCCGACGTTCGCATTCACGACGAACGCGTCGGTGGCTATGACGACGATCTGCGCCGTCGTGCCGCCGCCGCTCGTACCGCTGCC
>JBDTYE010000066.1:0-14158 GCA_040005895.1 Actinomycetota bacterium
CGGCGCGGAAGGGGATCACCCGGCGCGCCGGCCGCAGATCGAGATCGGTCGCCGCGGATTCGGCAACCCCGCCTCCGAGTTCGACGAGCAGTCGCACCGCCTTCTCGGCCGCGGCGACCTGCAGATCCGAGTCGACGCCGCGCTCGAAGCGCTTGGACGCCTCGGACGGAAGCCGGTGCCGAGCAGCGCTGCGGCTGATGCCGCGCTGCTCGAAATGCGCGGACTCGATGAGGACGTCGCGCGTCGAGGCGTCCACTTCGGTCGCCGCGCCGCCCATCACCCCGGCGATCCCGATCGGGCCGCTGTCGTCCGTGATCAGCAGGTCGTCCGGATCGACTGCGCGCCCACTGCCGTCCAGCGTCGTGATCGACTCACCGGCAGTGGCCCGGCGTACGACGATCGGTCCCGACAGCTTGGCCAGGTCGTAGGCGTGCAGCGGCTGGCCGAGCTCGAGCAGCACGTAGTTGGTGATGTCGACGGCGAGCGATATAGACCGCATACCCGCGAGAACAAGGCGGCGCTGCAGCCACTGCGGACTCGGTGCAGAAGGGTCGATGCCGCGAACGATCCGCGCGACGAAACGAGTGCAACGATCGCTGTCCTCGACGACGACTTCGTAACCCTTTTGGGGCATAGCGGCCAAGTCGAGCAGGCCTGGGTCGCGGAAATCGGCGCCGAATGCGATCGCCGCTTCGCGGGCCACGCCTCGTACCGACAGGCAGTAGCCGCGGTCGGGAGTGACGGCAATGTCGAGCACGTCGTCGACCATGTCGAGGTAGTCGACGACATCGGCGCCGATGGCCGCGTCCGGCGGCAGCACCAGGATGCCGGTGTGGTCGTCACCGAGACCGAGTTCGCGGACCGAGCAGATCATGCCGTCGCTGACGTGGTCGTAGGTCGATCGGGCCATGATGACGAAGTCGCCCGGCAGCACCGCACCGGGCAGTGCAACGGGCACCCGGTCGCCAACCGCGAAATTGCTTGCGCCACAGACGATTCCGCGGGGTTCACCTCCGACGGTGACATGGCAGAATCGGATCGGCTTCTTGAAATCGGCGAGCTCCTCGATCTCCAGAACCTCGCCTACGAGTACGCCGCGTACGTCGCCTCCGACCCGCTCGATTGTCTCGACTTCCAGCCCGGCGCGGATCAGCGCGGCCGCGATCTCCTCGGCCGGCGCGTCGATCGTCGTGTACTCGCGCAACCAGGAGAGTGGAACTCGCATGCAGGGTCAGAGCTCCGAGCTGAAGGGCAGCGCGAAGCGCACGTCACCTTCGTAGAAGTGGCGAATGTCCTTTATTCCGTGCCGGAACATCAGCGTGCGCTCGAGGCCCATGCCGAACGCGAAGCCCGTGTAGCGCTCGGCGTCGACTCCGGCGGCGCGCAGCACGTTCGGGTGCACCATGCCGCACCCGCCCCACTCGATCCACCCTTCGCCCGAGCAGATCCGGCAGCCGTCGCCCTTGCAGCCGAAGCACAGCAGGTCGACCTCGGCGCTCGGTTCGGTGAAGGGGAAGTACGAAGGCCGCATGCGGGTACGCAGCTCGGGTCCGAACATCGCCTGCGCGAAGTGGTCGAGCGTGCCGCGCAGATGCGCCATGGTGATGCCCTCGTCGACAGCGAGGCCCTCGACCTGGTGGAAGACGGGCGAGTGCGTCGCGTCGATCGCGTCGTCGCGGAAGACGCGGCCGGGACCGATCACGTAGACCGGTAGCGGCCGGGACAGCAGCGAACGCATCTGCATAGGCGATGTCTGCGTGCGCAGCACCACACCGCGTTCCGGAGGATCGAGATAGATGCTGTCCTGCATGGACCGGGCCGGGTGGTCGGGATGCATGTTGAGCGCGTCGAAGTTGTGCCATTCGGTCTCGACTTCGGGGCCCTCGGCGACCTCGTAGCCCATCGCGATGAACACGTCGGCGACGCGCTCCTGGATCATCGTCAGCGGGTGCCTGGCGCCTTGTGGTGCGCGGTCCCATGGCAGCGTTACGTCGACCGATTCCTCGAGCAGAACCCGGCTGTCGCGCTCCGCCTCGAGGGCCGCGGTCCGGTCGGCAAGGGCGTGCTTGATCTCGGCGAGGAAGGCGTTGATGCGCTGACCCGCGTCCTTGCGGGCCTGGGGCGGCAGGGCGCCGATCTCGCTTCGGGCCAGAGCGATCGGGGAGCGGTCACCCGCGTGCGCGGTCCGGGCCGCAGCCAGCGATTCGAGATCGCCGGCGGCGTCGAACGCGGCCAGCGCCGCGTCGCGCAGCGCAGCGAGATTGTCCGAGTCCAGCGGGCTTACCGGCACGGGGTCGTAGTCGGCCACGGCGGATGAACTCCTAGCGGTTGGGTCGCGCAGCGAGCGTCGAAGCGTTCGCGGGAAGGATACGGGGCGCGGCGGTGCCCGCCGTCACACCTCGTACGCGGGTGCGCCGGCGGGCAGGATAAATCGGAACTGCGCACCGCCGCTCGAGGCACGGGACGCGTCGATCTCGCCGCCATGCGCCTCGACCAGACCCTTGACTATGTAGAGCCCCAGGCCGCTGCCGTTGCGCCGACCGCCGTCGGGGCGCCGCCAGAACTTCGTGAAGACGCGAGCGAGCATTTCCTCGGGTATGCCCTCGCCTTCATCTGTCACGGTGACGACAGCGGCGTCCGGCGTGGCGTCGATGCGCACCGTGACGACGCCGGCGCCGTACTTCAACGCGTTCTCCACCAGGTTGCCGATGACCTGATCCACCTTGTCGGGGTCGGCCCACATCTCAGGCAATTCGCCGTCGGTCACCAGCTCGAACCGGTCCTCCGGCTCACCAGAGGCCACATGGGCCGCGAACGACTTGCGGACCGCCGCCGGCACATCGACGACCTGCCGGCGCAGTTCGAGCCGGCCCGCGTCGATCCGCGACACGTCGAGAAGGTCGGTCAGCAACCGTGTCACCCGGTCGGCGTCCGCGTTGACCGTCTGGAGCATCACGATTTTCTGCTCGTCGTTGAACTTGTCCCACTTGGCGAGCAGCGTTGCCGTGAAGCCCTTGACGCTGGTCAGGGGCGAGCGCAGCTCGTGTGCAACGGTCGAGATCAGCTCGGCACCGCCACGCTCGAGCCGCTCGCGGGCAAGCGTGTCACGGAAGGCGATGACCAGCCGAACCAGCTTGCCGCCTGCGTTCTCCCTCACGTAGCGCGCCGTGACTAGCAGCTTGTGCACGTCAGCGGTGGCGTGCGTGAGAGTCAGTATTCGTTCCGGCTGGCCGGTTCGGGTGGTCAGCCCGCCGTAGGGATCGGTGCACTGCCACCAGTCGCGTCCGGCCGAGTCGACGAGTGGCAGCACGTCCCGGAAGTCGCGGCCGAGCACCTCGTCCATCGTCCGGCGCAGCAACCGCTGCCCCGCGACGTTGAGTGTCGTTACGTTGCCGGAGGCATCAGCGACGAGCACGCCGTCAGGCAGCTCGTCGTACGCCGCCGCGTCGTCGCTCATGAATTGGCCTCCCGGCAGCCACCCGGACGGCGCTGCGACTGGGCGGAGGCGTAGAGACAGACCGCCGCAGCGGTTGCCAGGTTGAGCGACTCGGCGCGTCCGTGGATGGGAACCCGGACACTCTCGTCGGCCAGCGCTACCAACTCCTCCGGCAGGCCCCACGCTTCGTTGCCAAAAACCCAGGCCACCGGCCCGGACAACGCCGCTGAGTATAGGTCAACGCCTCCCTGGCCGGACGTCGCCAGGACCCGCAGGCCGGCACCGCGCAGTGCCGTGATGGCGGTTTCCACCGGGGCGCCCACGACGAAAGGGACATGGAACAGGCTGCCGGCCGACGACCGGACGCACTTGGGGTTGTAAGGATCGACACTCGAGTCGGTAAAGATGACGGCGTCCGCACCGGCCGCGTCAGCGGTCCGCAGGATGGTGCCGGCGTTCCCCGGATCGCGCACCGAGGCGAGTACCACGACGAGTCGCGGCCGCGCGGCGGTGACCTCTTGGAGAGTCCGGTCCCGCATCCCTGCGATGCCGACAAGTCCTTGTGGCGTAACGGTTTGTGCCAGATCGGACATGACGCCCGGGGTCACCGAGTGGATGACGATCCCGGCTGCCGCCGCGGTCGCGAGCAAGGCGGGGTACCGGGTCGCTGCCTCTGGGGTCGCGAACAACTCGAGTACGGCGCCCTCCTCGGCTAGCGCCTCTGTCACGCCGGCCGGTCCCTCGACGAGGAAGCGGCCGTCCTCGCGCCGGAACGCGCGCTTGGCGAGGCGCCGTGCGCTCGTGACGGCACGGTTGTGCGACGTCGTGATCAGCGGGCTGCCGGCCATGGTTGTCCTGGGCTAGTCGCCGCCGGGTCGTTGCCGACTCAGGCAGCCGATCCGTCCGGCGAGGCCACAGCCGTGTCGGCGTTGGCCGCGTTGGCTGCCTTGGCGGCGGCAACGATGGTGCTGAACGCTGCCGGGTCGGAAACGGCGATCTCGGCCAGCGACTTGCGGTCGATCTCGATGCCCGCCGCCTTGATCCCCTGGATGAACCGGTTGTAGGTCATCCCGTCCTGCCGGCAGGCCGCGTTGATGCGCTGGATCCACAGTTGCCGGAAGTCGCCTTTGCGCTTCTTGCGGTCGCGGTAGGCGTACGTCATCGAATGGAGCACTTGCTCCTTGGCCTTGCGGTACAGCCGTGAGCGTTGGCCGCGGTAACCGCTGGCCTGCTCCAGAACGGATCGGCGCTTCTTGTGGGCGTTTACTGCCCGCTTGACGCGTGCCACTGGGACTTCCCCTTACGTAGTTCGAGCGACTGCCGGAGGGCGGCCGCGCACAGTGAGCGGTCGGACCTACTTGCCGAGCAGCTTCTTGATCCTCTTGGCGTCGGACGGTGCCATCTCGACGAGGCCGGCCAAGCGACGCGTCAGCGCTGACGACTTGTGCTCGAGCAGGTGACGCCGCCCGGCGCGGGCGCGCATCACCTTGCCGCTGCCGGTTATGCGGAAGCGCTTCGCCGCTCCGCTGTGCGTCTTGTTCTTCGGCATCAGATGCTCTCTTCCGGTTCGGTATCGCTCGTCGTGTCGGCCGCCGCGTCCGCGCGAGGCGACGCCTCGGCGAGCAGCAGATCGGACTCGGTCGGCTGCGGTCCTGACGCTTCCGTCCTGACCGCCTTGAGGTTGCGGTGTGGCGCCATGACCATGATCATGTTGCGCCCGTCGAGTTTGGGGTTCGCCTCGACGAATCCGAGTTCCTCGACGTCTTTGGCGAGTTTCATCAACAGTTCGTAGCCGCGTTCGGGTCGGGACTGCTCCCGGCCGCGGAACATGATCGTGACCTTTACCTTGTCACCGGCTTTGAGGAACCGGATGACGTGGCCTTTCTTGGTGCCGTAGTCGTGCGGGTCGATCTTCGGCCGGAGCTTGATTTCCTTGATCACGGTCAGCGTCGTCTTGCGACGGGCCTCACGTGCCTTTTGGGCGCTTTCGTACTTGAACTTGCCGTAGTCCATGAGCTTGCACACTGGCGGGCGGGCCATCGGCGCGACCTCGACCAAGTCGAGATCTGCCTCGGTCGCAAGCTGCATGGCCTCGCCGATGGGGACGATGCCGATCTGCTCGCCTTGCGCGCCCACGAGGCGGACCTCGGGGACTCGGATCCGGTCGTTGATCCGTGGCTCGACGCTGATGGGACCTCCTACGAGCGGACGCTGATGGGACGACGTACGCCGCCTCGCCCACAAAAAAGGGGCTCCGCGACACGCGCTCGCGAAACCCATACCGGCGGCCAGGCGCGCGCCGAACCGGCGACGCCGTACCTTGCAGGCCCGATGGTGCCGGACCCGACCGGAACCTGATTGCCTGCCGGCCTTCAGGTGGGAGCTGGGCTCCACTTGCACGCCGGCCCCGTCGCACGCGCGACTGGACCGGTCGGTCGAGGCAAGAGACTAACACGGCTCGGGTGACAGACTCGCGCGCATGCCTGCTCCCGAACAGCCAGTAGACCTGCCGGACGACCCGGCCGCCGCCCTCGACGGGTTGACCCGGGACATCTCCGAGGTCCCTGCGGTCGAGGTGATCACTGCCTGCGCGGTCAACCTGATGAGCGCCGCTGCCGTGAAGTTGGGGCTGGCCGAAGGTGGTGCGCACTTCGTGGACCTGGACGAGGCTCGCAAGCTCATCGATGCGCTAGCCGGCCTGGTGGACGGTGCCCGGCCGCACTTGAGCTTCCACGCCGCGCCGGTACTCGACGGCCTGCAGACGCTGCAGGCCGCATTTCGTGAGGCGTCGACGTACCCGGACGCCGCCGGCCAGGGCCCGGGAGAGCGGCGCCGCTCGTAGGAATCGCTGCAGGGGAGTAGTTTGAACACGTTCAGATATGGAGGAACGCGTGAACTGGGCGGGACGGTTGGCCGTGGCGCTGGCGATCGTCACCGCGCCTGCAGTCGTCCTGTTGCCACTGGGGCGGCTCGAAACCTGTACGGCGACCGGGACGGCTCCGGCAACTGGCTCAACGACGAAAACGTCCGGCGGTTGCACGACTTCGACCACCACTCTGCTGGCGTCCGAGGGGTACGGCGCGGCCCTCGCCGCGGGCATACCGGTGCTGTTCGCGGCCGGAGCTCTGGCACCACAGCGCGGCGTGCGGATCGCCGCGGCGGCATTGCTCTCAGTCTTCTGCCTGCTGGCCGGATTCTCGATCGGTTTGTTCTTCGTTCCCAGCGCGGTGCTTGTCGTCATTGCCGCCGCGCGAAGCGGCGCAACGAATGTCAGCGCGAGAAGAGCCTGCTCCGGTCCCGGCCGGCCACCAGGACTGCCGTCATGACGAGAGCAATCGCGGCATACAACTGAGCCGTTGGCCGCGCCGCAGTCCGCCAGAAGACGTCCAGCAGCAGCGCGCCGACCAGCTGGCCCGCGACTACCGCGAGGGTCAGACGCAGGACACCGAGCAGCCGAACCGCCGTCGTCGAGATCGCAACAAACGCCACACCGAGTACGCCGCCCGCGTAGAGCCAGGCCGGCGACGGCGGCCAGCTGACAGTGCCGAGGCGATGGCCGCCGAGCTGCACGGCGCAGACGAACAGCAGCGCGACCGTGCCGACGACGAAGTTCAGCAGCACCGCGATCAGGACGTCGCCCGCATGCCGGCGGATGTGCCCGTTGGCCGCCTGCTGCACAGCTCCCAGGAAGCCGGCCAGCGACACCAGCGCGACGACGAGCGGGCGCACGTGGACGTGGCTGCCCCATCGGCTCAGCAGGACCGCGACCAGCGCGAGGGCGGCCCCGACGACCCGAGGTGTGGTGATCGGCTGGTGACCGCCCGGTGCGATGCCTGCCCAGTCGACGAACAGGCCGCCGGCGAGTTGACCCGCCACCAGGCAGACGACAAGCAGAGCAACGCCGATGACGGGTACGGCGAACGCGACCGTCGCGACCAGAATCGCCCCGCACAATCCGCCGACGAACCACCAGAGCCGTCGCTCACCGGAGCGCAGCGCCGCCACGGCACTCCACCGCCGCAACACCGTGATGACCAGGACGATCGTCACCAAGCCGACGCCGAAGGAGACCAGTGCAACAAGGAGCGCCGGACCAAGCCGCGTTGTCAGCTCACCGTTGATCCGTGCCTGCAACGCGAGCAGTCCGCCGGCGCCTGCCGACACGGCAAGAGCGAGCGCAATCTTCACCCGGCCCGGCAGCAGCCGTGCGAGCAGCACTACTCGACGATTTTCGAGATGGGGATCTCGAGGATGTCTCGCGCGCCGGCCGCCTTGAGCGACGTCAGCAGGGTGTTGATGCCCTCCTTCTTCACGACGGTCTCGACGGCGTGAAAGCCGCCGCCGGCCAGCGCCGTGATCGTCGGCGAGGTCATTGAAGGCAGCGTGCTGACGACGGTCTCGAGATGTTCGGCGGCGACGTTGAGCTTGAGGAGTACGTGGCCGCGGGCCCGCAGCGCGCCCTGCAGCAGAACGGTGATGTCCTCCATCGCCGCGCGCTTCGCCGGATCTTCGTAGGCCTCGCGGTTGGCGAGCAGCTCGGTGCGGCTGCTGAGCAGCACCTCGATGACCTTGAGCCCGGCCTTGCGCAGCGACGACCCGGTTTCGGTCAGGTCGACGATCGCGTCGACGATGTCCGGAATCTTGGCCTCGGTCGCGCCATGCGAGGTGAAGACGCGGCCCTTGATGCCGTGCTCCTCGAGGAATCGCCGGGTAGTCTCCGGCATCTCGGTGGAGATGCGTACGCCGTCGGGCAGGTCGCGCACGCTGTCCCAGGGCGATTCCTTGGGCACCGCCAGAACCACCTGCACGACCGCTTCGCCGGCCCGGCCACCGCCGATCTCGCCCAGGCTGACGACATCGGCGCCGGTCTCGGTGACCCAGTCCCGGCCGCTGATGCCGAGGTCGAAGATTCCCTGCTCGACGTAGGTCGGGATCTCCTGAGGCCGCAGGAACCGCACCCGTTCGATCCGCGGATCACGCACCTTGGCGTGGTAGTCGCGGTCGCTCCCCCGCACGACGGTGAGGTCGGCGGCGTCGAACAACTCGAGCACCTGTTTCTCGAGCGAGCCCTTCGGGAGGACCAGGGAGAGCACGTCAGCGCCTTTCTGCGGAGTGTGTTCCGGTGGGAGGATCGGCGTCCCGGAGCGCGCGCAGCGTGAAGGCGACGTCGAGCGCGGCCAGCACGGCCGCCCTGCCCTTGTCCTCGACGGAATCGGGCAACCCCGCGCGGGCCAGCGCCTGTTCCTCGGTGTCGCAGGTGAGTACGCCGTTGCCGACGGGAGTCTGGGTGTCGAGGGCGACCCGGGTCAGTCCGGCGGTGACTGCGTCACATACATAGTCGAAGTGGGGCGTGCCGCCGCGGATGACGACGCCGAGGGCGACCACGGCGTCGTACCGGCTCGCAAGTGCCTGCGCCACAACGGGAATCTCGACCGCGCCGGCCACCCGTACCACGACCGGCGCGTCGATGCCGCACTCCTTGGCTGTCGCGAGCGCCGAGGCGACAAGAGCATCGGTGATGCGCGGATGCCACCTGGTGGCGACGACGGCGAGGGTGAGTCCGGCGGCGTCGAACGGCTGGCTTTCCGGCAGGCCGGTACGGCTCACTGCACTCCCCCGGCGGCGGGCAACGTTTCGTCGATAGGGGCGGCGCTCGCCTCGGTCGGGTCGTCGAATCCGTCGGGCAGGTCCAGCTGGTGGCCCATCTTGTCGCGCTTGGTGGTGAGGTAGCGCAGGTTTTCTCTGGTCGGCGTCGTCGCCAGCGGTACACGTTCGATGATCTCGAGGCCGTAGCCCTCAAGACCGGCGCGCTTGGCCGGATTGTTGGTCAGTAACCGCATCGTCCTGATGCCCAGGTCGACCAGGATCTGCGCGCCGGTGCCGTAGTCACGAGAGTCGGCCGGCAGCCCTAGGTTGAGGTTGGCGTCGACCGTGTCGTCGCCGGCGTCCTGCAATTGGTAGGCCTGCAGCTTGTGCATCAGCCCCACACCGCGGCCTTCGTGACCGCGCACGTACAGCACGACGCCTCGGCCTTCTTTGGCCACCGCCGCGATTGCTGCATCGAGCTGCGGACCGCAGTCGCACCGGGTCGACCCGAGAATATCGCCAGTCAGGCACTCCGAGTGCACCCGCACCAGCACCGATTCGCCGTTGCCGATGTCGCCGGCGACCAGCGCAACGTGCTCGACGCCGTCGAAGGTCGAGCGATAACCGATGGCGCGGAATTCCCCGTGCACGGTGGGGATTCGCGCCTCCGCGAT
This sequence comes from Actinomycetota bacterium, assembly GCA_040005895.1. Taxonomy (GTDB): domain Bacteria; phylum Actinomycetota; class Actinomycetes; order BP-191; family BP-191; genus JBDTYE01. The sequence continues at coordinate 9,697 of JBDTYE010000066.1, forward strand.
CATCTCGACCTGCTTCTCGGATCGCTGCCGGTAGGCGATCAGGTCAGCGATCGAGATCAGCGTCAGGCCGTGCTCAGCGGCGAACAGCTCGAGCTCCTCGAGCCGTGCCATGCTGCCGTCTTCCTTCTGCGAAACGATCTCGCAGAGCACCGCGGCCGGTCGGAGGCCGGCCAGCTTGGCCAGGTCGACCGCCGCCTCGGTGTGTCCGGGGCGGCGCATCACGCCGCCGTCCTTCGCGCGCAGCGGCACGATGTGGCCGGGCCGGGTGAAGTCGGCGGCGGTCGAATCGGCAGCGGCCAGCAGCCGCATCGTGCGGGCCCGGTCGAAGGCCGAGATGCCTGTCGAGATGCCCTCGCGCGCGTCGACGGAGACGGTGTACGCCGTTCCGCGCTTGTCCTGATTGGTGTGGTACATCGGCGGCAGATCGAGCCGGTCGCAGTCGGTGTTCTCGAGCGGAACGCAGATGTAGCCGGAGGTGTGGCGCACCATGAAAGCCACCAGCTCGGCCGTCGCCTTCTCAGCCGCGAAGATCAGGTCGCCCTCGTTCTCACGATCCGCGTCGTCGACGACGATGACCGCCTTGCCCTCGGCAATGTCGGCAATCGCCTTGTCTATCGACGCGAAACCCTCTGTCACACCGTCTCCTGAGCAGGAACCTGGGTAGCGAAGCCGCGGACCGCGACCAGCCGCTCGACGTACTTGCCAATGATGTCGAACTCGATGTTGACGAGCTCACCGACACCCTTGCGGCCGAGTGTGGTCACCTCGAGGGTCTCGGGAATCAGCGACACCGTGAACGAGTCGGCGACTGCTTCGACGACCGTGAGGCTGACGCCGTCGACCGCGACGGACCCCTTTTCGACCAGGTACTGGGCCTGGTCAGGCGGCACCGCGAAGCGCACGACGTCCCACCGCTTCCCGCTGTGCCGTTCGGTGATCGCCGCGGTCAGGTCGACGTGCCCCTGCACCAGGTGACCGCCGAGCCTGTCACCGACCCGCGCCGCCCGCTCCAGGTTGACCGGCTGACCGGGAATGAGCTCGCCGAGATTGGTGCGGTTGAGGGTCTCGAGCATGACGTCGGCGGTGAAGGTGCCATCGCCCTGCCCGACGACCGTCAGGCAGCAGCCGTTGACGCAGATGGAGTCGCCGCGGCCGGCATCGCCGGTCACCAGTGGGCCGCGTACGACGATGCGTGCCGACTCGTCGAGCACCTCGACGGCGACGACGTGGCCGAGCTCTTCGATGATGCCGGTGAACACGTCAGTGACCGCCGGCCGGACGGGCTTCGATGCGCAGGTCGGGACCCAGGCGGCGTACGTCGTCGATCTGCAGCCTCCAGGCCTTCTCGATGCTCAGTGCGCCGGCCCCGGCGAGTGCCGGTGTGCCCTCGCCGCCGATCAAGGCAGGAGCGAGATAGGCGACGACCCGGTCGATGAACCGCTCGTCGACGAAGGCGCCCGCAAGGGCCGGACCACCCTCGAGCAACAGTGATCTGACATCCCTGCGGTAGAGCTCGCGCAGCAGCACGGCGAGGTCGACCCGGCCGTCGGGGCTGCGCGGGAGCACAACGACCTCGGCGACCGTCCGCAGCGCGTCGAGTGCATCGGGTTCGGCGTCGTCGCCGCAGGCGATCAGGGTACGTGCGGACGAATCGACGACATGGGCGTCGAGGGGCGTCCGGGCATGCGTGTCGACCACCACGCGCAGCGGCTGGTTGCCGGCCAGCTTGCCGCCGGTGCGTACGGTCAGGTGCGAGTCGTCGGCCAGGATCGTGCCGCTGCCGACCATCACCGCGTCACTCTGCGCCCGCAGCCGGTGCCCGTCGGCGCGCGCCTCGCCGCCGGTGATCCACTGGCTCGAACCGTCGGCCGCGGCCGCCCGCCCGTCGAGGCTGGCGGCGTACTTCCAGGTCACCATCGGCCGGCCGAGACGGACCGCAGTCAGCCAGGCCTCGTTGCTCCGGGCTGCGATCTCGCCCTCGACGCCGAGTTCGACCTCTACGCCGGCCGCGCGCAGGGTGATGGTGCCGCCGGCCGCTTCAGGGTTGGGATCGGAGACCCCGACCACGACGCGCGCGATGCCCGCAGCAATGATCGCCTTGGCGCACGGCCCGGTTCGGCCGGTGTGGTTGCAGGGTTCGAGGGTCGTGACGAGCGTGCCGCCGCGGGCGTTGTCACCCGCCATGGCCAGCGCGTGGATCTCGGCGTGCGGGCCGCCCGGGGGGCTGGTGTAGCCCTCGCCGACGGGGTGGCCGGTGGCGTCGAGGACCACGGCGCCCACGGTCGGGTTGGGACTGGTGCTGCCCTGGGCGTACGCCGCGAGGTCGGCGGCGCGACGCATCGCTGCAGTCTCCTGCTCGCTCGCCAACTCCTGCACCTCTCCTCGCCGGGTCCGCACACGCAGGACGGGGGCGCGGGCAGTGGCGCGCCCGCAGGTAGTAACAGCAGCGGGTGCGTGGTTGCTCCTCATGCTCCCACGCGAGCGCGCCCGGCAGCGACCGGGAAACCGCGCACCGGTGTCGGCGGAAATGCTGCGCGGGGGTGGCGCGCGTGCGAGGGTTGCCGGCATGAGCTTGCGTTCCGCCGGTTTTCGGCGCGCCATCGTCGTCCTCGCCGGATTCGGGACGGCGGTTGCTGTCTCGACCGGCGCGTCGGCTGCGCCCAATGCCACGTCGGCCGGAAACCTCTCCGCCCGGGTCGACGCGGCTCTGGCGGGGTCGTCGGCGGGCACCGTCGGCGTTCGAGTCGAGGTCTCCGGTCTGGGAGTGGTGACCAGCCACAACGCCTTCGCTGCGCTCCCGCCCGCCTCGACGCAGAAGTCGTTCGTCGCGCTGACCGCACTCGACGTGCTCTCGCCTGCGTCCCCGCTCAGGACCGCGGTGCGCGGTCCTTCGGTCGGCTCCGACGGCGTGGTCCGCGGTCCGCTGGTGCTGGTGGGCGGCGGCGACCCGACCCTGTCGTCGGCGCATCTCGGCGGCCTTGCGGCCGAGCTGCGGGCGCGCGGCGTACGGATCGTGACCGGCGGGCTGCTCGGCGACGACAGCCTGTTCGATCAGGTGCGGTCGGCGCCCGGGTGGAAGCCGGCCTTCATGCCGGGCGAGTCAGGCCCGCTCTCAGCGCTCGTCGTCGACCGCAACCAGTGGCGCTGGGACACCGCCTACCTGCGCGATCCGGTTGTCGGCAACCTCGACCGTTTCCGGGCAGTGCTGGCGAAAGCCGGCATCAGCGTCCGGGGACCCGACCGGCGCGGAACATCGCGCACGGCGACCCGCCAACTCGCTACGCACGACTCACTGCCGATGTCCGCACTGGTGGCGGGCATGCTCAAGAACTCCGACAACCTCGCAGCCGAGATGCTGCTGAAGCGGCTCGGCGCGACCCGAGGCCCAGGCACGACGGCCCGTGGGCTGACCGTCGTACGCGAGCACTTGGCGTCACTCGGGGTTTCGATGGGCAGCGCGGCGGACGGCTCAGGCCTTTCGGCGTACGACCGGGAGACTCCCGCCGGTGAAGTCGCGTTGCTGCGCGCCGCCGAGGCTTCCGTCACCGGTACGACGCTGCGGCACTCCATGTCGATTGGCTGCGTCGACGGCACGTTGAAGCACCGCTTCTGCGGCACCCCCGGCTCGGGCCGGGTCTTCGCGAAGACCGGCACCCTGGACTTCGTCCGGGTGCTCTCCGGGTACACCACGACACGCTCCGGCCGCCAGGTGTGGTTCTCCTTCATGCTCAGCGGCTGCCGTAACGGTGCCGCCTGCCGCGTCGCGATCGACCGCGCGGTGGTCGCGCTCGCGGCGTACCCCGGCTGACCCCCGCCCCGAGCGCGCCCGCGCCGATTGCCCCCAGGTGAACGTTGGACCCTCAAACATCACACGGCAGCGGACGCTTGAGGGTCCAAGGTTGACGCGTGCATCAGGCGGAGGCGCGGAGCTGACGCAGGACGTAGGGCAGAATGCCGCCGTGCCGGTAGTAGTCGGCTTCCTTGGGGGTGTCGATCCGCAGCTTCGCCGTGAACTTCGACTCACCGGCGCGTACCGACACCTCCGGCGGCACCGAACCCTCGTTGAGGCCCTCGAGCCCGGTGATCTCGAAGACCTCGTGCCCTGTCAGTCCGAGCGAAGCTGCCGTCTCGCCGTCCTGGTACTGCAGCGGCAGGACGCCCATGCCGAGCAGGTTGGAGCGGTGGATCCGCTCGTAGCTCTCGGCGATGACGACGCGTACGCCGAGTAGCAGCGGCCCCTTGGCCGCCCAGTCCCGCGACGATCCCGACCCGTACTCCTTGCCGGCGAGGACTACGAGCGGGATGCCTTCGGCGGCGTACCGCTGCGACGCGTCGTAGATCGACATCGCCTCACCCGCGGGCAGTTTCAGAGTGACGCCGCCCTCGGTGCCCGGCGCGAGCTGGTTTCGCAGCCGGATGTTGGCGAAGGTGCCGCGGATCATCACCTCGTGGTTGCCGCGGC
>JBDTYE010000067.1:0-14125 GCA_040005895.1 Actinomycetota bacterium
CCCAGCAACGCTGCAGCACGCAGGGTCGCAGCGGCCGCCGGACCGGCCCGCTCGCACCTCGCGATGACGGCGTCTCTGATGGAGCGCGGCAGTTCCGCGGCGGGATCGGCAGCGGCAAGCTCGACGAGCAGGAGCGGATTGCCGCCACTGCGTAGGAGGAGTTCGGCCGCTCGCTCTGCTCCCACTATTTCGACGGCCGCCGCAGAATCGAGTGGCGCCAGCAGCACTGTCTCTGCTCCCGCGAATGCCGCCTCCGGCGAAGAGGTGCCCGCCTCCTCCGGGCGCTGAGCACAGACCAGCAGCAGCGGCATCGCGGCGGCCTCGCGGGCGGCGTACGCGATCCACTCGGCGGTCGCACTGCCGGCAAAGTGCGCGTCGTCCATGACGAGCACCGTGGGCGCAGGAACGCGACGGAGGACGCGCATGAGCGCCGCGAACACGACCAGGTGATCGACCACCGAGCCGCGCAAGGTGGGGAGCGGTTGGGGCGAGGCGCCGGTCCGGGAGCTGCCGAGGAACGGTGCAAGCACCTGCGCTTCCGGTCCGAGAACTCGTTCCGTCTCGCCGGGTCCGGCCGCGCGCAGATGGTCGGTGATCGCGGAAATGACCGCTTGCAGCGGCAGGTCGCGGGTGACCTCCTCGCAATGGCCGGTCAGCACGGTCGCGCCGCCGGCCCGCACGTGCTCGGTCCAGACCGAGAGCAGATGGGTCTTGCCCATGCCGGCTTCGCCCGCGATCACGACGAGACCACCGTGACCCGCTCGCGCGGCATCGAGGGCCAAGTCCAGCGCTCGCAGCGCGCCGGCACGCCCGGGCAGCGGCGCGTGCGCAGCCGGCTGCGCAGCTGCTGGCGGCGCGGCCGGCGGGGTTGGCGCAGCAACGCGGTGTGGAGGGCCGTGGTTTCCTCTGCCGGGTCGACGCCCAGGTCTTCCGCGAGTCGTTCCCGGGCTGCGGCGTACGCCGCCAGCGCCGTTGCGGGGCGGCCGGCGCGGGCCAGGGCGGACATCAACGTACGCAGGACGGCTTCGTCGTACGGGTCGGTGTCCAGAGCCGACTGCGCGGCAAGTGCAGCGCCGGAAAAGTCGCGGAAGCGAGAGCCGCGGCAGCCAGGATCCGGCGGGCCTCAGTGGTGAGTCGCCGGGCGAGCGCCCGGTCCGGCGCTGCCCATTCCGCCTCTTCCTCGTCGGGCAACAAGGGCCCGCGAGCGACGGCGAGGGCTGCGCCGGCGGCGGCCCGGGCCGCACCGATGCTGCCCTCATCAAGGCGGCGGCCCGCTTCCCCGACGAGTTCCTGTAGCGCGTCGAGATCGAGCCAGTCCATGGAGAGGGAGTAGCCGGCGTCGGTCCTCGGCACCCGGTCGGGACCGAGGATCTTGCGCAGCCGGCTCACCAGGACACGGAGCTGCTCGGCCGGGTTGGCCGGCGGGTCGTCCGGCCAGAGCATGTCAGCGAGAGTCTCCGCCGCGACAGGACGGCCGCGGGCAAGAGCCAGGGCCTTGACGAGCGTCCGAGCTTTGCGGCTGCCGAGCGCACGCTGGTCGAGACCCGCGCTGCCGTAAAGACCGGTGCCACCGTCGATGCCCACGATGCCTTCGATGTCGAGGCCGCCGAGCAGCCGCACCCTCAGCTCTCCCATGGCCGCATCATCCCCTGTCAGCAGCGACCGACGATCGTTTTCAGGGCCGGCACATCAAGCCTGGGCGCGGCCGTCAGCTCCGTGCAACCTGCTGGCGAGCAGCGAACCACCCAACACCAGGGCCGCCGGAATCAGCAGGGCAACCCGCAGGTTCACCTGCCGGGCCACCACTCCGATCGTGGCCGGGCCGGCGAGGAACCCGAGATAGGCGATCGACGAGACCGTGGAGAGCGCACGCGCAGCGCGGCCAGGCGCGAGGGCACCCGCAGCGCTGAACACCTGAGGCACCACGATCGACAGGCCGATGCCGAGCAGGGCGAAACCGACGAACCCGGCTGCGGTGGAACCGATCGCGACGGCGAAAAGCAGCCCGGCCCCGGCGACACCGGTGCCGAGGCGGATGAGCGGCAGGGCACCGAAGCGCGCCGCCACCCGGTCGCCGCTCAGACGGCCTGCGGTCATCGTGCCGGAGAAGACCACGAAGCCGACCGCGGCAGTCGCGGCGCTGGCGGATGTGTTGTCGCGCAGGTAGATGGTCGTCCAGTCAGCCGCCGCACCCTCGGCGATGAAGCTGACGAAAGCGATGAAACCCAGTGCCAGCAAAGCTTTGCGCTCCGGCAACCGGGTGCGGTCGCGCTCGACGTCGTGCGGGCGGCGCCGTGTCTCGGGCGCGTCGAGCACCCAGCGGTTGGCGACAAGGATGGTCAGGAAGAGCACCGCGGAGACTCCTGCGAACGTGCTGCGGTAGGACACACCCAGCTTCGCAGTGGCCGCGCCGATTGCGGCGCCAACGATGCCACCGAGGCTGAACGCCGCGTGGAACGACGACATGATCGGGCGTTCCAACCGGTGCTCGATCGCCACTGCCTGGGCGTTCATCGCGACGTCCTGGAGACTGGCGGACGAGCTGATCACGAAGAGTGCGACCGCCAGTCCGGTCAGGTTCCAGGCACCGGCAGACAACACGAACGAAGCAGTGAGCACGACGCCGGCGAACTGCGTCGTACGCCGGCTGCCGTATCGCTCGATCAGCCGGCCGGCCGCGCGCAACGACAGCAGGGCTCCGAACGCGCCGACGAAGAGGACCAGCCCGATGTCGCCGTCGTGGATGCGCAGCCCGTGCTTGACCGCGGGCAGCCGCGCGGCCCAGACGCCCAAGACAGAGCCGGTGCAAAGGAAGTGGACGATAACGGCGGCACGGGCTCGCGTCGGCGAGGAACTGGGCGCGGAACCCACCGCAGCCTGCTCCGTGAGCATGTGTGAACCTTCGGGTCGTCTGGTGGATGGTCTGCCGACCCTACGTCGGGCAACCGACATGCGTCCGCCTATCCGCCGCTCCAAGATCATCCGCCGGCCGGGCAACGCATTCGCGGAACCGCGTGTCTTTACTGGTGTGGTGCGCGGACAGCGGTGGCAACCGGACGAGGCGTTCGACTCCTTCGTCGCGGCCAGGATGGGTGCCCTGCTGTCGTTCGCCCACCTCCTGACGGGCGATCGCGCCGCCGCAGAGGACGTAGTCCAGACCGCGCTGGCCCGGACCGCCGTCGCGTGGCGCGGCGTCCGCGACAAGGAGAGTCCCGAAGCGTATGTGCGGCGGGCGATCGTCAGGACGCAGCTCAACGCCTGGCGGGCTCGGCGCTGGCGGGAGACGCCGTACGCCGACGTGCCCGACCGGGCGGCGTACGACGACGAAGCGGCCAGGTCCGACGACCGCGACGCGATGTGGTCGGCCCTACGGACCCTGCCCCCGCGGCAGCGTGCGGTGCTGGTGCTGCGCTACTACGAGGGGCTCTCCGAGACCGAGATCGCCGCGACGCTCGGCTGCGCCGCAGGAACAGTGAAAAGCCAGGCAGCGAAAGGGTTGGCCCGGTTACGCCAACAGTTCGCCGAGCGTGAGGACATCAACAGATGAACGACATCGAAGACCTGCTCCGTACGACGCTCGACGATCCAGCACGCCGGATCTCGGCGGATCCGGGGCACCTGGACTCCTACCGCGGGCGCGCTCGGTCGCTGCACCGACGGCGTACCGTCACCAGCTCCATCGCGGTCGCCGCGACGATTGCCGCGGTCGTCGGAGTAGGCATCGCGGTGTCCAGGCCGGACTCGAAAGCTCCGAACACCCCGCCCGCGAGCACGTCGTCAAGCCTGCCGATCTCACCTGGCCCACTGTCTGCGCAGACCCTCGGCGACATCCCCGATGCCGTCGACGCCGTGTACGCCGACGGCTGGCTGTGGGTGCTGAGCCGCTTCGGTTCCGTGCACAAGCTGGATCCCGCTACGGGCAGATACGAGAGCAGCCCAAGGCCCCTCGGCTCCGGGCCGACCGGCATTGTCGCCGGCGAGTCCGTCTGGACGTGGGCGTGGGACGGCCAAGCCCGGACCGAACTTCATGAATTCGACCCCATAACTCTTAGAGAGCGCCGATCGCTCCCGCTGTTGTCGTATGTGTTCTCCGCCGCCATGCTGCGGGGTGAGCTTTGGCTCGGCACCCAGGGCGGCCTGTACCGCATTGCGAAGCTGGGGGTCCCCGAACGAATTGGCGACTATCAGCCGTTCGCGATCGCAGCTGACGCGAGGCGCGGCCAGTTGCTGCTCGGTGTCGACCCGTATGTCGTGCGTTTCGACCCGGCGACTGGTAAGGAAGTCGCTCGTGTCGATATCGGTCTCGGCAAGATTTCCCTTGCCCTGACAGGGAATCGGCAGCTGTGGGCGGCGGGCTACGACATCCCCGGGCCGGTCGATCGCAGGGTCGTGCACCTCGATGCCGAGACCCTCGCGGTCGTCGGGACCACCCCTATCAACACCCAGATCGAAGCCGGCGCCAGCGTATATGCCGGCGAGTCAGTCGTCTGGGTCGAGAACAACGGAAACCACGTCACGTGCGTCGATGCAAATACCGGCGCGGTCGCCAGTACCGGCCTCGATGGCAACTACCGGGTCGGCTCGGTCGCCGGATTCGGCTATCGCGTGAACTTCGGTGTACAGCGACTCACCCTGCCGGCGAGCTGCCCCGGTTGAGCAGGTCGGTCAACTGCTCGACCGGCATCGACCCGCCGTTCAGCGCGACCTCGACAACCACGCCGCCGCGGCGCAGCTCCTTAGCCGTTCCGTGGTACGCCGTGACCGCGAGGCCGGTCCGGTTCGCGCACTGCCCGTCGTAGAACACCACTCGGGCGTAGTCGACGGGCAGCGTGTTGGTGACCGTGGGGGGACCGCCGTCGGGGCTCGCCGCAAGCATGACGATCGCGGCCTGCCCCGGCGCGAGGAAGAGGGTCGGCCCGTCAGCGACCTGCATCTCCGTTTCGCCGACCTTCCCGCCGACGACACGGATTTCGCGCATGCTACTGAGAAGGTCCGGCCCAGCGAGATGTTCGGCGCTATCGAGCGAGACCTTCGTGTAGATGCTGCCACCGACCGACTCGGTGCCACTTGTCGCGGCTGCGGACACGAGGTACACCGACCACTCGAGCCGCCGGTAGTCGTCAAGTAGCTGAACCCATTCCAGGCTGGAAGGGCAGCCACCTTCCTGCGTGACCGGCTCGAGTGGAGCGATCTCCACGTCGCCCATGATCTGCAGCTCTTCGGTGCCCTGGCAGTGCTGCGTCGTGGCGACGTACGCGCCGCCCACCCTGATCCGGTCACCGACGTGCGCTGCGATTTGGCCTTGCGGATCGGCGACAGCCGTTCGCCCGTCCGCCTCGTGCGCCAGCTGATAGCCGGCCGGCCAGCGCAGATCAGCGTCCGGGTTCCCGAACTCGCCCTCCAGCGCCAGGCAGTGCCTGGGCGTCTCGATCAGCGTCCCAAGACCGAGTGCGGCGGCCGCGTCCATCCCGCTCTTCCAGCTCGAGGTCGGGAGTTTCGACGCAGCATCACTGGCCGCGGAAGGAACAGTCGCGTCCGCACTCAAAGGTGCGCCGTTGACCGTGGGTCGCCCGGTCGGGCTGGTCGCACCGCGGCCGCAGGCAGCTAAGGCAGCGACCGCAACGATGCAACCCAACCCGGCGCCGAGTCGGGTCACGCACTACCCGGTGCGCGGTCGGACCCGGTGGCGCGCAGCAGTTCCGCGCGCAGCACCTCCACCGGCGCGCGCTCACCGGTCCACGCATGGAAACAGGCTGCGCCGCCGTGGGCGAGCATCGAGAGTCCGGAGAACGTGGAGTGGCCGGCCTCTCGCGCCTGGCGCAGGAAGAGTGGGTCGTCCTGCTCGGTGTTCATGTCGGCGACGAGTATGGGCGAAGCCAACGCGTCGAGACGCACCGGTACGTCGTCAATGCCCGTCGCCGACATGCCGATCGGTGTGCAGTTGACGATCAGGTCGCAGGGTGGCGGCGTCAGCACCCCGGCCCATTCGATCGTGTCGGCGTCGGCGTCGGTGTTGCCGCGGACGATGTCAGCCAGTTCGGCTGCGCGCTGATGCGACCTGTTGACGACCCGGATGCGCTTGGCGCCGGCTCGCGCGAGTTCGACCGCGGCAGCTCGCGCCGCGCCGCCCGCGCCCAACAGCACCACGGTTGCCCCCGCCGCGTCGAAGCCGGCCTCCTGCGCCGCTGCAACGAAACCGATGCCATCGGTGTTGAGGCCGATCAGCCGGCCGTCGCCGTCGCGGCGGACCGGGTTGACCGCACTGGTCATAGCGGCAGAGGGCTCGAGCTCGTCGAGGTAGGGCAGCACCGCAACTTTGTGCGGCATGGTGAAGTTCATCCCGGACAGCCGGAAGGTCTGCGCCGCTTCCATGGCGGCCGCCAACCCGTCGGCAGGCACCACGAAATCGAGATAGCGCCAGTCGAGGCCGGCCGCTTCGAACGCGCGGTTCTGCATCGTCGAAGTCGGGTTGTCGGCGACCGGGTCACCCATGCACGCGACGTACCTCGTCCTCATCGCCCAGCCCCTTCTCTACGACCGTCGGGATGGGTCGAGCCTAGGCCAGACCCCTTGCCACCTCTGCTGCCCAATACGTCAGAACGAAGTCCGCGCCGGCCCGCCTGATAGATGTCAGCGTCTCTATGATTACGCGGTCCCTGTCGATCCAGCCGTTGGCGGCGGCGGCCTCGACCATCGCGTACTCCCCGGACACCTGGTAGGCGCCGAGTGGCAGGTCCGTCGACTCGCGCACGCGGCGTACGACGTCGAGGTAACTGCCCGCGGGCTTGACCATCACCATGTCGGCGCCCTCGGCGATGTCGAGGGCGACCTCGCGCAGTGCCTCCTCGGAGTTGGCCGGGTCCTGCTGGTACGCGGACCGGTCACCGAACGCAGGCGCACATTCGGCCGCGTCGCGGAACGGCCCGTAGAACGCCGACGCGTACTTGACGCTGTACGCAAGGATCGCGGTCTGCGAAAAACCGTTGCTGTCCAAGGCTTTGCGGATCGCGCCGACCTGACCGTCCATCATCCCGCTCGGAGCGATGACCGCCGAGCCGGCCCGGGCCTGGGCGACGGCCGCGGCGGCGTACCGCTCCAGGGTTGCGTCGTTGTCGACAGTCCCGTCCTCGCGCAACAGCCCGCAATGGCCGTGGTCGGTGTATTCGTCGAGACAGCAGTCGCTCATCAAGACCGTCGCGTCACCGACCTCGGAAACCAGGTCGCCCAGAGCCAGCTGCACGATGCCGGCCGGGTCGTCGGCAGCCGAACCGCGCGCGTCCTTGACTGCCGGGATTCCGAAGAGGATCACGCCACCGACACCTACAGCAACAGCCTCCGCCGCCGCCTTTCGCAGCGACTCACGGGTGTGTTGTACGACGCCGGGCATCGACGCGATCGGCGCCGGCGCGTCGATGCCTTCCTTGACGAACATCGGCAGCACCAGGTCGCCCGGTGCCAGCGAGGTCTGCGCAACCAGCCGGCGCAGAGCAGGAGTACGCCGCAATCGCTGCGGTCGCGAGGTGGGAAAAGACGTCACGTGCTGAGTCCTTCCGAAGGAGAGGCGTCGTCAATGGCTGCGTTGCCAGCGGCTGCGTTGGCAGCGATGTGGTCGGCAAGCGCACGGGCGACCGCGTGGACGGACGCACTGGATGACACGACGTCGACCCGCAGGCCGAGCTCGGCACAGGCCGCAGCCGTCTTCGGCCCGATCACCGCGACGACGACGGAGGGGGCCGGCGGGCCCATCAGCTGGACGAGGTTGTGGACCGTCGACGACGAGGTGAAGACCACAGCGTCGAAGTTCCCGCCCGCGAGAGCGTGGAGGGCCACGCCCGGCGGGGCTGCGACGGTGCAGTAGGCGACGACGTCGTGCGGCGTCCAGCCTTTGTCCGCCAGGCCTTCGGGCAACTCCGGTCCAGCGATGTCGGCCCGCGGCAGCAGCACCGAACCGCTGCCTTCGGGAAAGTCGCGCAGCAAACCCTCGGTACTCGCTTCGGAGTAAGGCACCAGGTCGGCGCGCAACCCGAGCGAAGCAAGTGCGCGTTTCGTCGCGGTCCCGACCGCAGCGATCCGGACGCCGCCGAATGCACGGGAATCGAGCCCGTGTCCATCGAGCCGGGCGGCTACCGCGGCGACCGCGTTGGTGCTGGTGAAGACGACCCACTCGAAACCGTCCAGGGCGAGCAGCGCGGCGTCCAGATCGGCGTACGACGCCGGCTCCTCGATGGCGATCGTCGGCACCTCGACCGGTTCGGCGCCCAGAGCCCGCAGAGCGCGGGACAGGTCGCCGGCCTGCACCCGGGAGCGCGGCACCAGCACCCGAAGCCCGAACAGAGGGCGCGCCTCGAACCAGTTCAACTGCTCGTGCAGCTCAACGACATGGCCGATGACGGTGACGCAGGGCGCCTTGATGCCGGTGGTTGCCGCCAAGGCCCCGATGGTGTCGAGAGTGCCGATTAGCGTGCGCTGCGCGGGCGTGGTGCCGCGGTGGATCATTGCGACCGGAGTGTCGCCGGGGCGGCCGTGTTCGACCAGGGTTGCGGCGATCTTGCCGATCTCCTTGACCCCCATCAGCAGCACCAGCGTGCCAGGGCCGGACGCCAATGCCGGCCAGTCCACGACGCTGCCCTCGGTTGCCGGGTCGGCGTGGCCGCTGACGATCGCCATGTCCTGGACAATGCCGCGATGCGTGACCGGAATTCCGGCGTAGGCGGGAACCGCGATGGCGCTACTGATGCCCGGGACGACCTCGAAAGGTACTCCGGCCTGCAGGCACGCGAGCGCTTCCTCACCGCCGCGGCCGAAGACGAACGGGTCACCGCCCTTGAGCCGCACCACGAACTTGCCGGCCAGCGCCCGGTCGACGAGACAGGCGTTGATTTCGTCCTGCGACATGCCTTCGCCGTGCGGCGACCGCGGCACCTTGCCCGCGTCGATGACCTCGATTCCGGGCCTACAGTGCGCCAGCAGTTCGACGGCGGCGAGCCGATCGATGACCACGACATCGGCCAGAGCCAGCAGGTCGCGGCCGCGCAGTGTCAGCAGCCCGGGGTCTCCCGGGCCGGCGCCCACCAGCGCAACCGAACCGGTCACCGCGCGGTGCCAAGGAGTTCGGCGGCGCCGTCCTCGAGCAGGATCGCCGCGAGCCGCCGGCCGAGCCCGACCGGGTCGTCGACGGGACCAGTGAGGCTGCGGCGCAAAGTATCGGATCCGTCGACCGCGGCGACGACAGCACGCAGGTAGATCTCGTCGTCGGCGACATCGGCGAGGGCGCCGACGGGTGCGAGGCAGCCCGCCTCCAGCATCGCGAGCAGCGAGCGTTCGGCCTCCACGCACACCCGGCTGTCGGGGTCGTCGAGGATGGCGAGCAGCGCAACGAGTTCGGTGTCGGCTGCTCGGCACTCCAGCGCCAGCGCGCCCTGGCCGGGGGCCGGCAGCATCTGCAGCGGGTCGATGACCTCGCTGATGGCGTCGAGGCGTTCGAGCCGCGCCAGGCCGGCCCGCGCCAGCACGACCGCGTCGACGTCGATGCCGTCGATCGCCTTCTTCAGCCGGGTGTCGACATTGCCCCGGATCGGCACGAGTACGACGCCGAGGCCGAGAGCGGCAAGCTGCGCCATCCGGCGCGGCGAACCGGTGCCGACGCGGGTGCCGCTGGGCAGCTCGCCGAGTGTCAGTCCACCGGGGTGGCACAGGGCGTCCCGCGGGTCCTCACGCGGCGGTATCGCGGCGATCAACAGACCGTCAGCAGGTGCGGTCGGCAGATCCTTGAGCGAGTGCACGGCGAGATCGATGCGACCGTCGTACAGGGCATCTCGCAGTGCTGTGACGAAGACGCCGGTGCCGCCTATCTGCGTCAGCGCAGTGGCATCGACGTCGCCGCGCGTCGTGATCTCGACCAGCTCCACCTCGCGGCCGAGCAGCGCCAGGATCGTTGCGGCGACGCCACCCGATTGCGCCATCGCCAGCGCCGAACGCCGGGTGCCGACTCGAAGCGCGTCCGGTCGCGACGTCACGGCTCCAGGTCCTCCGGCGAACCGAACCCCGCGGCGGCGAGATCGACGGCCGACACGGCGCCCATGACCTGGGGGTCGAGACCGAAGAGTTCGCGCAGTGCATCCGCGTAGTGGTGCCCACCGGGTGACTCGGCGAGTTCCTTGACCCGGACCGTCGGCGCGTGCAGCAGCTTGTCGACCACGCGGCGGACGGCCTGATCGACCTCGGCCCGATCGCGGTCGCTCATGTCAGGCACCCGGCTGGTGAGCCGGTTGAGTTCGGCTTCGATCAGCTGATCCGCCTTGCTGCGTAAGGCAACCACTGTCGGCGCGACCCGCATCGCGCGCTGCCAGCCGAGGAACACCGACACCTCCTCGGCGACGATGCGGCGTACGTCGTCGACGTCTGCGGATTCGCCGTCAGTGTCCAGGACGGCTCGCAGCGCATCGAGGTCGGCCAGGCCGACCCCGGGCAACGAGCGGATTGCCGGATCGATGTCGCGGGGCAGCGCCAGGTCGAGGAAGAAGATCGGCTTGCCGCCGCGCGAGCGCACCGCGTCTTCGATCACCTCAGCTGCGACGACCAGTCCGGAGGCACCCGTCGAGGACACGACGAGGTCGACCTTGGCGATTGCCGAACCGATTTCGTCGAGCCCGATCGCCTGTGCGCCCAAGGTTTCCGCAAGCGCGCGGGCGTTTTCGGCGGTCCTGTTGGCGACCACAAGATCAGTCACACCGGCCCGCTGCAGTGTCGTGCCGGCGAGGGTGCCCATGGCGCCGGCGCCGACGATCAGTGCGGACATGTCGCTCAGATCGCCGAGGCCGGCTTCGGCGACGCGCAAACCGACGCTGATGAGCGACTGGCCGGCTCGGCCGATGTCGGTCTCCGTGCGCGCCCGCTTGCCGACGCGCAGCGAATGCCGGAACAACTCACCGAGCACGCGGCCGATCGAGTGTTCCTGCTGCGCCACCCGGAATGCCTCACGGAGCTGGCCGAGGATCTGGCCTTCTCCCACAACCATCGAGTCGAGCCCGCAGGCGACCGTGAACAGCTGCTGCACCGCCCGGTCCTCGTAGTGCACGTAGAGGTGGTCGGTGAGCTCGTCGAGCGGCATGCCGGAGATTCGCGCGAGCACATCGCTGACTGCCTGTACACCGCCGTGGAACCGGGTCACGTGCGCGTAGATCTCGATGCGGTTGCAGGTCGAGAGCACCAGCGACTCACCCACGAAGTCGCTGCGTTGCAGCTCTTCGAGCACCTTGGGCACATCGGAGGCGTTGATGGTGGCGCGCTCGAGCAGAGCAACGGGCGCGGTGTGGTGGCTCAGCCCGACGACGAGAACGCTCATGAGGGCACCGCCGAGAGCCGGGGAGCGACCGGCTGCTTGCCGCGCGGCAGCATCGACTTGCGCTGCTCGTGGAATGACAGGATCTGCAGCTCGATGGACAGATCGACCTTGCGCACGTCGACCCCTCCCGGTACCACCAGCAGGCAAGGCGCGAAATTGAGAATGCTGGTCACGCCCGCCGCCACCAGCCGGTCGGCGACGTCCTGTGCGGCCTGCGCGGGAGTCGCGATTACGCCGATGGAGACTGCCGTCTCCGCGACGACGGCGCCGAGTTCGTCGAGGTGGCGGACCGCTTGGCCCGCAACAATCTCGCCAAGCCGGCGCGAGTCGACGTCCAGCAGAGCAGCGATGGAAAATCCGCGCTGAGCGAAGCCGCCGTAGTTGGCGAGGGCGTGGCCAAGGTTGCCGACGCCGACGATGACGACGGCCCAGTCCTGCGTCAGGCCCAGTTCCCGCGATATCTGATAGACGAGGTACTGCACGTCGTAGCCGACCCCACGGGTGCCGTAGGAACCCAAGTAGCTCAAGTCCTTGCGGACCTTCGCTGAATTGACACCCGCGCCGGTGGCCAGCGTGTCCGAGGAAACGGTCGTCTCGCCGGCTTCCGAGATCGAGACCAGAGCGCGCAGGTAGATCGGCAGCCGGGCCACTGTTGCATCCGGGATTGCACGTTTGCGCAGGTCAGACACGCTTCGTCACCGCCGACGACGGGGGGAAGCCATCACGAAATGCGTGCAACAGGGACTCCTCACAAGGCACCTGCCCCCGCGCGGCATCGCGCGTGGCACGTCGGTATTGAGCTGCTTGTGCGCTTGAAGATACGCCTTGTGAACGCGTGCACAAACCTTTCGCCGGGCTAGGTCGTGGCTGCGCTGGTGGGTATCGCCGCCAGCCGCTTAGCCAGCGCGGCCGTCGCGTCGGCCACGGTTTTTTGGCCGGCGATCGGCGCAGGGAGGACATCCAGCGTCCGGAAATAGAGCGCTAGCAGTGTCCGGCCATGCCGCATGTAGACAGCCGCGGTGCGTTGCTCCGCGCCGGTGCTGCCAGCGATCGGCACGTCGTACGCCACCCGCTCGACACCCTCCACCTGCGGCCAGGACTTGTCGATGCCCGGCTTCGCGCACCTGGCTGCCTCGGTCTTGAGTTCCTTGAACGCGGCGTCGAGGGATTCCGCCGTGTCGTAGAGGACGGCCTCGGTGCTCAGGATCCAGTCACCCTTTTCCGTCAGGGCGACAACCTGGCGACGCGCCGTGCGGTGCAACTCGCTCGGATAGCTGCCATCGCAGAGGTCAAGTGTCGTCGTGCCCACGACCTCGTCGCCGTGCGGGATCAGCGAAACCGCGGCGCTCGGGTCGACATCGGTCGGCCGCAGCCCGAGCCGGCCGAGCACCCCTGCGTCGCGATCGACCGGCCCCGACGGGTCGGGGCTCGGGGTGGCCGCAGGCGGTTGGTCGCTCTCGACGAAGGGCCCGTCGGTGGGCTCGGGCGTCGAGGACGGCGTCGGGGTCGAGGCGGGAGCTGGGGACGCACTCGCGGACACCGCCGCCCGCTGCGCAGACTTCTTGTCGGTGTTCTTGGCGCGTGCGTCGGCAACGAAGTAGCCGGCCCCGAAACCGACGATCAGGGCAGCCGCGACGGCGAGCCATGCTGCCGCGCTCTGCCAGGGGGAAGAGCGGGGCGCCGCCGACGGCATCGGCTGATTGGCCAGGTCGAACTGGTTCTGCGCCGAATAGGTGGGGGCATATGCGGCCGGGTAGACCGCCGTCCCGCCGTCCGCGGCGGCACCGCCCGAGGACCAGTCGATGGCCGAGGCGCCGGCCGGGGACCAATCGACGATCGGGGCTGCCACCGTGGTCTCATCCGGCGCCCACGAATCGCCGGTCCAGTACCTGTGCCCGTCGCCGCCGCGCGGGTCCGGGTACCAACCGGGCGCTGCGTCCGTCATGTCAACCTCCTGAAGTGCCTGGCCCCCAAGCATGCCAGCACTTCGACACCCGAGCGGCCGCCCGGCCTCGACCAGAGCTACTCGAGAGTCACCAGGGCGTGCGCAGCCTGGCGGGTCGCCGCGATCAGGCGGGCATTCGGCTCGTCCACGGCAGCCACCCAGGCGGCCGCAGCCGCACGGGTCTTGCCGAACTGCACGTGCCGGGCCGTCAGCCTCCGCAGGCGCGTCTCGTCGTCGACATCGCAGTACCAGATCTCATCGAGGCATTCCCGCGCAGCAGCCCACGCGGCCCCATCGTGCAGCAGGTAGTTGCCTTCGGTGATGACGAGCGCGGTGCCGGCCGGCATCGCGATCGACCCGGCGATCGGCTGCTCGAGCCCCCGCTCGAAGGCGGGCGCGTAGACCACCGGCCCGGCGTCGGCCCGCAACCGGCCGAGCAGGGCGGCGTACCCCCAGCTGTCGAACGTCTCCGGTGCCCCCTTGCGTCCCCGTAGTCCCAGCTCCTCGAGCGCGACATCGGCGAGATGGAACCCGTCCATCGGCACGAGTACGCAGTCCTGGCCAAGTTCGGAACTGATCGCCGCGGCCAGTGTCGACTTGCCACAGCCGGGCGGACCGGTGATGCCGAGGATCGACCGGGCGGGCCGGGCCGCAAGCCGGCGGGCCCGGTCGAGGGCTGTTGCCAGGTCCAGGGCCGGCTGGTCGAGGTGCGCCGTCACCGGGCCCAGGACCACGCGTAGTCCGGGTCTTCGCAGGCGAGCGCGGCCGGGCCGAGGTCGAGCGGGGCGAATGTGTCGAGCATGACCGCGGTCTCGTCCGTGCGGGCCTGGCCGATC
>JBDTYE010000068.1:0-13956 GCA_040005895.1 Actinomycetota bacterium
CCTGCCGCTCCACTCAAGCGTCTTCTCCGCAGTGCCGATAGTCCCAATGGCTGCAGTCGGCTAGCCCTGATACCACTCATAACAATTCCGGAGGCTCGCGTGCGCATCGCCCGGCCGGACGACGGCTACACGCTCATCGAGGTGATGACCGCAATCTCACTGGGTGCCATTCTCATGGCCGTCTCGACGTGGTCCTTCGTTCGCTACAACCGTGCGACGTCGCAGTCCGGCACCGCGATTGAACTTCGCAGCCTCTTTCGCAATGTGGGTGAGCGGGCGCTGTCCGAGGGCCGCACCTATTGCGTCTACATCAATGACGGCAGCGACTCGTGGTCAACGTACAAGAGCGACTGCACAGTGGCAGCGAACAAGGTTGACGGGCCGAAGAAGCCGGACAACGGGACTGTCGCTATCACTTCGGTGAGCTTCGGTGTCGCGGCTCCGGCGATCGCCAACCAGACGCGGGCCTGCCCCGTGGCAAATGCGTGTGCGTACTTCTATCCGCGCGGTAACGCACTTGCCGGCACTGTGTCCGTCACGCGCAGTGGTACGTCGAAGACCTACACGATCTCGATTGAGGGGTTGACCGCGCGTGTCTCCATGGTCTAACGCCGTCAGGCGTCTCAGAGGTGGCCCGGACGGCGGCTTCACGATCATTGAGGTCCTGGTCGCAATGATCATTGTCTCGCTCGGCGCTGTGGGCGTGGTGCCACTGCTGATCATTTCGGGTCAGGCCGGGAACTTCGCAAAACTGAACACGCAGGCGAAAAACCTCGCGCAGGGCCGGGTGGAGCGGCTCCGCGACCTGCAGTTCCACGTGGAGCTCCAGAATGGCAACTTCGTAGACCTTCTCGACCAGTACTACACCGATCTCAACACCAGTCCCACGGCGCGAACTTTCGGCGCCGAGACGCTTTCGGGTAAGTGGGTCAACAGCGGTACACCCCTATCCGGGGAGCCCGCACTGCCGTTCTACCGGGTCACCATCGCCAGCATCGCCGGCTACCCGGCGTTCAGTCAGACCGTGACCACGCAGTTCCTGCGGTTGGACGGTTCGGCTGTGCCCGCGGCCCTATTCAGTGGATACAACAGCCAAGCCGAAGTGAGCGATGGGCCTCCCTCCCTGCTGGTCGGCGTGACGGTGCTGACGACCTGGAAGCAGGGATCGCAGGCTAAGAGCTTCCGCAACTACACACGCATCGCGGACAGTCGCGGTTCGGTGTCGACGCTCACCAGCCAGGCGAAGGCGCAGGTGCTGAGGGTGACGTCTGCCGCGAGTGACCTGACCGCACTGTCCGCCGACGTAGCTGTGGCATCAGCGGACGGCTCGCAGTCGACTGGATCGACTGCCGCATCGTCGGCAAAGGCGGGGGTGGCGACCGATGCCAACGAGTTCTTGGTGGCGACGGGACTCAATACCAACCCGGGTAATGCGACGACGTTGACCACGCCCGTCGGACCGTCGCGCGCGGGAACCGGCGGGTGCGGCTGGGCCGCGTTCGGGACAAGCGATGTCGCGAACATCAGCTCGAGCACGACCTCCGGCATACCGCTGGTGCCCGCGAACGTCGACACCGGAGTGCCTCCTTCCAACCAGACGATCGCCGGGCTGCGCGCCAACGGCGGGAACAGCTGCGGGCTCTTTGCATTCAACAACCGGTCCATTGCCTACAACCCGGCCTTGGGACTCGGCGGCACGTCTGAGGCCCTGGTCGACATTCCCGACACCGGAGGCGCGGCGCGCGTCGTCACCGGATCCGCTTGGGTCAACGCCACGAATACCGTTGTCAGCCCGCACACGGTCACATCCGGTGCGAATGCGTCCAGTGCTCAGCGAATTCGCATCTTTCCCAACCTGCCGTCGGTGCTGGTGGGAGACAGCGCGACCAACGGCCTCGTGGACATCACTCTCACCGCCTCGTCCATCGCCTGCTCGGTAAGCGTGACAGCGGGTTCGGCCCCCGTGCAGACCGCAACGGCGTCCTACACCGCCGTCGTCGACTACTGGAGAGCGACCAACACCACGGGTGGCGGGCAGCGGGTCAGCACGACCTATAGCTGGTCATCGGCTGCTGCGCCCTCAGCGGATCCCCTCGCGGCGCTGTCACCTTCGGCAATCGAGATCTACCACAACGGCGCGACGGTGATTCGCCTGTCCGACTACATCAGCTCCTGGAGCCTCATCCGGGCACTCACCGAAGGGACGACCAACGGTGTCTTCTCGCTCGACCAGGTATTTGCATTGACCACCGTGCCGGTGCGCGCCCTTGACCCGACATCGTCCCTCGGGATCTCCGTTGGCCGTTTGTCCTGCGCAGCGGACGACACCCGATGAGCGCCTTTCGCCTCCGGCTTGAGCGAGCCCAGGACGAAGCCGGCTTCACGCTGATCGAGGTCATGGTCGCGATGGTGCTGTTCTCCATCGTCGCAACAACTTTCCTGAGTGTGGTCCTCGGCGCGAGCCGGTCCTCGACTGCCACGAAGGAACAGCATGACGTCAACGAGGAAGCCCGTCTTGCGGTCAATCGGGTGTCCAGGGAATTACGCCAGGCGAAGTCCATATCCGCGACGCTCAACTCAGACGGGCCAGGCTTCACAGCGTCCGCGGTCACTGCGTTGACGTTCAAAGCGGACTTCGATGGCGATGGCTGCATCAACGGGACCGGAACACCCGTCCTGCCGGCGACAACCTGCAACGCGTACAGCAGCTCAAATCCCGAGATCCTGACCTATTGCTACGACCCGGGGACGTCGCAACTGCTGCTCATCCAGGGGGTGCTTGGCGGCGCCACATGCAGCGCGGGACTGCCGATCCTCGCAACCGGCGTCACATCGGTGAAATTCGAATACCGCAGCAACCTCTATCTGTGGGATACGAATGCCGATGGGATCACCACGTGGATGGAGCTCGACAGTGCTGATCCCCCGATCGGAAACGGGAACGGCGACCTCGACTCCGTCGAGCTGGCGAACGTCGATTCCGTCGTGATCAACCTCACGATGCTCAAAGGAACGCACCAGCAGAGCTACCGGACGCAGGTCGCACTGCGCAACAACTCGTAGGCATGACCACGTTGAGGAGCACACATTGATCGGCAATCTGCGCGGGCGGCTCGAGCGGAACGACCGCGGCGTCGCGATGATCACAGCTATCACGATCCTGGCCGTCCTCAGCGGACTGGGCGCGACGGTGGCAGCCGTGGCTTTGAACAATGTGAAGAACTCGAACCGGGACCGTCAGGCAGGATCGGCCCTCAGCGCCGCCGACGCCGGCGTGGCACAGGCCATCGAATACATTCGCAGTAACAGCGTGAACGCCCTGACCTGCGTCGAGGCGACCTACGCCACAACGTGCGGTAGCAACCCCACGGGGTACAGCAATCCCACCAGCCCGCAGGCTGTCGCGCTCGACACCGCATCCGCGGGCTGCACGGCGGCCAACAACTGCGCAAAGGTATGGATCGGCATCCTGCAGGCGTACAACCCGCCGGTCTACAAGACCGGCAAGTATCGCGTGCACTCCGAAGGCATCTACGGAAATGGTCCCGGCGCCCGCAACGTCGTGGTGGACCTCACCGTGACTCCGCTGAGCTATCCGATAGGCGTCTTCGGGACCGCCCTGAGCGGCAACGGCGGCACCGCGATCTACACGTCGAGCCTGTTCACCAAGGACTGCGTCCAGCCGAGGTGGGACGGCAG
Organism: Actinomycetota bacterium; assembly: GCA_040005895.1. GTDB lineage: Bacteria > Actinomycetota > Actinomycetes > BP-191 > BP-191 > JBDTYE01. The sequence continues at coordinate 3,700 of JBDTYE010000068.1, forward strand.
CGGCAACGGCACCCGCTTCTCCGGCGTCGATCCGTACTGGGGCATTCCGGCGGCCGCGCATTCGACGTCACACATCTCCACGGCCAACAACTGCGGAGCAGGCGGCTACATCCACGCGACCTCGCCCGCTTCGGCACACTGCCCGAACGTCGCTGCGCTGAACTTCGACCAGAGCGGCGACGGCGGTCCAGTGGCCGCCGGCTCCTGCTACCACAGCGCCGTCATGCCCGACGGCTCGTTTTACCCGCCGAATGACACCACGCTCTTCACGGCGGCGGACCTGCAGGCCTACGGGTACCGCCCCCGCGGCCTGTCGGACGCGGAATACGCATCCCTGAAAGCGAGAGCTCAGTCTCTCGGTACGTACAACATCTCAACCGGCTCGATCATGACGAAGCTGAACGCCGCATTGGCGGCCGGCATCAACCAGCCGGTCGTCTACTGGGACAACGGCAATGTGAGCCTCAGCGACAATGACTTCCCGGCGGCGTTCGGCCGGGCACCGGGTGGGACGTGCAACAACCAGTCGGTGACCATCGTGGTCGAACACGGAAACGCCACCTTCCAAGGAGGCAACAGCTCCTGGTTCGACGGCGTCGCCTTCGTGCCGGATGGCAACTGGAACGGCAACGGCGGGTACAACTGGCTCGGCACGCTCTTCGCGAACGACTTGACGCTGGGCGGCAACCAGAAGTTCCAGCTCGACGACTGCATGGTGGACAACATGCCGGGCCCGGTCATGCAGGTGACCGCGACCGCCTTCCGCGAGGACGACAGCAAGGACGCGTCATAGCGGTTCATTCGGCAAACGGTGCCAGGATCGACGGGTGACAGCAGCGCTCGTGGTCCTGTGTGGCATCTTCGGACTGATCGTCGGATCGTTCCTCAACGTGGTCGTGTGGCGACTGCCGCGCGGCGAGAGCGTCGTTCGGCCGCGGTCGCACTGCCCCGCTTGTGGCGCGGGAATCCGGCCGCGCGACGAGATCCCGGTGCTCTCCTGGCTGCTGTTGCGGGGGCGTTGCCGTGACTGCGGAACGCGAATCAGCGGCCGGTATCCCGCAGTCGAGACGCTAACCGCGGTCGTGTTTGCCGTACTTGCCCTGCGCTTCTCGCACTCTGCGCCCGCGGAAAGCTGGCGGGTCCTGCCGGCGTTTCTGTACGTCGGTGCCGTCGGGATCGCTCTCGCGCTGATCGACCTCGACACCCATCGGCTGCCCGACAAGCTGACGCTGCCCAGCTACGGGGTCGGCGCAGTGCTGCTGGGTGCGTCGTTGCTCGCCGGGGTGCCCGCCAAGAACGCGCTGCACGCGCTCGCCGGCGCCCTGATCATGTTCGGCATCTACTTCAGTCTGTGCTTCGCCTATCCAAAGGGAATGGGTTTCGGCGACGTCAAGCTGGCAGGAGTTCTCGGGCTCTACCTCGGCTGGCTCGGGTGGGAGACCCTCGCGGTCGGTCTGCTCCTGGGCTGGTTCAGCGGTGGCCTGCTCGGGGCTGCGCTACTCGCGACCAAGCGGGCCGGCCGCAAGTCCATGATTCCGTTCGGCCCGTTCATGGTTGTCGGAGCGCTGGGAGCAATTGTCTTCGGAGCTCCGATAATCCGGGTCTGGCTGCCCTGAGACGGGTCGCGTCGATGGCGCGTTGGTCCGGCGCAACCCGGCTACTCCGCACGGCTCTGCACGCTGGGGGCATTCGGCGGAGCCCAAGAACCCGGTTGGTTCGCCCTTTCCACTCAAGCTGATACCCCGATCGTCCGATCACCCATCGTGAGCAGCGCTAGAAGTTGAGCGCTCCATCGACCGCACAGGGCATGGGCGAAAGGAAGCGACGTGGCAGGACGTAACGCAGTCGGCCTCGACATCGGGACGTCCGGTGTTCGAGCCGCAGAGCTGAGCACTTCCAGAGGCTCCTCTGTGCTGGAGCGATTCGGTCAGGTCGCCCTGCCGGTCGGGGCGGTGCGCGACGGCGAAGTCGTCGACGTCGACACCGTGACGAAGGCACTCAAGCAGCTCTGGACGAGCGCCAGATTCTCGACGAAGAAGGTTGTGCTCGGCGTGGCCAACCAGCGCGTCATCGTGCGCCAGGTGGACCTGCCCTGGTTGCCGCCGTCGGAGATGCGCCGCTCACTGCCGTTCCAGGTCCAGGACTACATCCCCATCCCCGTGGACCAGGCGGTACTCGACTTCCACCCGCTCGAGGAATTCACGAACGAGTCCGGTGGGCGCATGTTGCGCATGCTGCTTGTCGCTGCGGACCGCGACATGGTCAATGGCGCGCTGCGTGCCGTGCAGCAGGCCGGTTTGACGCCGGCGATGGTCGATCTCACCCCGTTCGCGCTGCTGCGGTCCCTGACACAAGTGGGCGTCCGCGGCAACGACGCGGAGGCTGATGCCTATGTCAACGTCGGCGCGAGCATCACGAACATCGTGGTCCACCAGGGCGGCGTACCCCGCTTCGTGCGCATCCTGGTCATGGGTGGCAACGACATCACGGACTCCGTCGCGGAGCGCCTCGGCGTTCCGAACGACGAGGCCGAAGCCATCAAGGCGCAAGTCGGGATGATTTCCACCGGCGAGTCGCCGCATCCCGCTGGTCGTGTCATCGAACAGTCCGGCAGCCAGTGGGTTGAGGAGGTTCGGGGCTCGCTCGACTACTACGGGGCGCAGCCGGGTGCGGCCCGCCTGAACCGCATCGTGCTCACCGGCGGCGGGTCACAACTTCAAGGACTGGCTGAGCGCCTTTCGAACGCGACGCGCCTGCCGGTTGAGCCCGCATCGCCTTTCGCTTCGCTCAAGCTCGGCAAGTTGGGCCTTTCACCCGAACAGCTTCAGTACGTGCAGCCACTCGTTGCCGTGCCGGTCGGTCTTGCGATGGGAGTGGCTTGAGATGCCGACGAAACAATTGGTCTCACTCGATACGTACGTAGTACCGCGCATCAACCTGCTTCCACCCGAGATTGGCCAGAAGCGCGCGGAGCGACGGTCGTACGTCGTCATGGGCATTGCGGTTGCCGGCGCCGTCGGCGCCGTGGCAGCGCTCTACCTTGGCCAGGCGTCCCGGGTGAACTCCGCCAAGAGCGGCCTGCGGGATGCCCAAACCGAGAACACCAGGCTCAAGGCGGACCGGGCGAGCCGGCAAAGCGTGCAGGACGTGTACAACCAGGTTGACGCGCAAGAAGCGCTCGTCACACGGGCGCTGGACCACCAGGTGCTCTGGTCGGTCTACATGCACGACTTGAGCATCCGCATCCCGGACAACGTGTGGATCACGACGTTCACCGGCACAGTGACTGTGGCCTCTGCCCCGGGCACTCCCGTTGGGACGTTGGCGTTCACCGGCAAGGCGTATGCCTACAACGACGTTGCCGCCTGGCTCGAGAGCGTGTCCAAACTCAAGGGGATCGACAACGCCCTGTTTACCTCGGCCAGCGAGGTGAAGCCGGTGACGCCCAAGGGGCGCACCCTGGTGGTCTTCACTTCCACCGCCTCGCTCACCCCGGAATCCGTATCGCCCAAGAAGTCTGGGAGCAAGTAATGGGAAAGATCAGGCAGGCCTGGCTCATCACCGGGCTGGTGATCGTCGCACTGCTCGGAGCGGGCTTCTTCCTGGGCTCCAAGCCGGAGGCTGCCAAGGCCAAGAAGATCAAGGCCGCGACGGCCGAACAGGCCAAAGCGAACGCAGCGATCCGGGGCGAAATCGAGACCCTGAAGACGCAGGCTGCCGGTGTCATCGGAAAGCAGAACCGGCTGAAGCAGATCGCCGTCCTGCTGCCCGGCGATCCGGCACTCCCGAGATTGGTCAGATCACTGACGACAGTGACCCAGGCATCCGGAGTAGACCTGGTGTCATTGGCACCCGGAGCCCTCACTCCCCTCCTCGACGTGCCGGCGGCTGCTGCTGCCAAGCCGGCTGCGGACAAGTTGACGGCAACGGATTCGAAGGCGCCCGTCGCGGCCCCTCCGACGGCCGCCGCGGGGGGATTGTTCGCGATGCCGGTCGTACTCTCGATGACGGGCGACTTCACGCAACTGCAACTATTCCTGTCCAAGATCGAGAAGCTGGACCGCGCATTCGTCATGGACACCGTGGGCATTGCGCCTGACGCGACTGCAGCGGCAGCCGGCGCGAAGAAGTCGGGCAACAAGCTCACGGTGTCTCTCACGGGACGTGTCTTCGTGAAGTCGGCTCCCGTAGCGGCTCCACCCGTCAAGGCCCCTGTCGGCGCCGCAACTCAGAAGTAGGAGCATTGACGTGAGTGTTATGGAAGCGTCACCCGCTGTCGAAGCGGCCCCGCAAACAGAGTCGAGCAATCGGACGAAACTGATTGTCACGGCGGCACTTGCCGTGCTGCTCGTGGTGGCCGGGGTGCTGTTGGTGCCGAAGCTGCTAGGTGGCGGCCACAAGGGACAGACAGTGCCGATCAAGAAGGGCGTGGCCAAGAAGGACGCCACGAGCGGCACGAAGGCCGTTGTCAAAAAGCCGGCGCCTCGACGAGCTGTCACCCCGGTCGCCGGCCGTGACCCGTTCAAGCCGCTCTACGCCGAGCCCGTCGCCGCCGCGGCGGCTGGCGCGGCACCCGCTGTGGCCGGAACCACAAGTACCACGACAGTAGGCACGCCGACGACGGGCACCGGTACCACGGCAGGTACCGGAACGACCACCGGCACCGGTACCACCACCGGCACCGGAACGACGACGGGTACCGGTACGACGACGGGCACCGGAACGACGGGCACCGGTACGACTGTCACGACGTCGAAGGTCTCGCTCCTGGCCGTCGCAACAACGGGGGGCAAGCTGAGGGCGTCGACGAACATCGACGGCACTCTCTACACGCCCGCCGCAGGCGACACGTTTGCCAAGTCCTACAAGCTGGTGTCGGTTGCAGGCAGCTGTGCGACCTACCTGTTCGGCGACCAGAAGTTCGCTTTGTGCGTCGGGCAGTACATCGTCCACTAGACGCCTCACGCTCCGAACGCCCCGCCACGCACGCAGTGGCGGGGCGTTCGTGCGTCCCGCGCATGGGAGGATCACCGCGGCAACCGCACCGAACAACCGACCGCACCTGCGAACGAGTGAGTGACACCGACCCATGCTGCGATACCTGACCGCCGGTGAGTCGCACGGAGCAGCCCTTGTCGCGATCCTCGAGGGTCTGCCCGCCGGGATCGCCACCAGCACGGCAGACGTCGCGGACGCGCTGGCCCGCCGCCGGGCCGGCTACGGTCGCGGCGCACGGATGGCGTTCGAGCGCGACGAGGTGGAGCTCACCGGCGGCGTACGCCATGGCCTCACGATCGGCTCGCCGGTCGCGGTCCGGGTCGGCAACAGCGAGTGGCCGAAGTGGACCGAGGTCATGGCGGCCGACCCCGCGGACGAGGACGGCAGGCGCTACGACGAGCCGGGCCGGTTCGACGACGTGGCGCGGGCCGCGCCGCTCACCCGGCCGCGGCCCGGGCACGCCGACCTTGCCGGCATGCAGAAGTACGGGCACACCGATGCGCGTCCGATCCTCGAGCGGGCGAGCGCACGTGAGACCGCCGCGCGGGTGGCGCTCGGATCAGTCGCGCAAGCGATGCTGTCGCAGGCCCTCGGCATCGAGGTGCTCAGCCACGTCGTGCGCATCGGGTCGGTCGCCGCGCCCGACGGCGTGATCCCGACGCCGGAGCAGCGCGACGCGGTCGACGCCGACCCCTGCCGCTGCCTCGACCCCAATACGAGCGCCGCGATGATCGCCGAGATCGACGCCGCGCACGCGGACTCGGACACCCTCGGCGGCATCGTCGAGGTCGTCGTCTACGGGCTGCCGCCCGGCCTGGGCTCGCATGTTCACTGGGACCGCAGGCTCGACTCGCGCGTCGCTGGTGCGCTGCTTGGCATCCAGGCAATAAAGGGCGTCGAGTTCGGCAACGGTTTCACCCAGGCAGCCTCGCGTGGGAGCGCTGCGCACGACGAGATGGACTTTGTTGGTGGTGTAGTCAAGCGAAGGACGGGTCATTCCGGGGGCGTCGAAGGCGGCATGTCGACCGGAGAGATGTTCCGGGTCCGGGCGGCGATGAAGCCGATCTCCAGCCTGACGAAGCCGCTCGCGACGATCGACACCGAAACCGGGCAGGCCGCGAAGGCGATCGCCCAGCGCTCCGACGTGTGCGCAGTGCCCGCCGCCGGCGTCGTCGCCGAGGCGATGGTGGCGCTCGTGCTCGCCGATCTCGCGCTGGAGAAATTCGGCGGGGACTCGGTCGCCGAGATGCGCCGCAACGCTCAGGGCTACCTCGACGCGCTGGCGGTGCGATGACGGTGCCGATCTGCGTGATCGTCGGACCCCCGGGGTCGGGCAAGACCACGGTCGGCCGGCGGCTGGCCGACCGGCTCGGCGTCGCTTTCCGTGACACCGACGCCGATATCGAGGCAGAGCGGCGTACGACGATCGCGGACATTTTCATCGATGAGGGCGAGGATGCTTTTCGCGGCTACGAGCGGGCGGCGGTGCGGCGGGCGCTGGCCGAGCACGACGGCGTACTCGCGCTCGGAGGCGGAGCGGTGATCGACGCGGCTACCCGCGAATCGCTGAAGGCCCACCGCGTGGTCTTCCTCAATGTCGGGCTCGCGGCGGCCGCGAAGCGAGTCGGTTTCGCGCGCGACCGGCCGGTGCTCGCGGCCAATCCGCGGTCGATGCTGGCGAAGCTGCTGGACGAGCGAAGGCCGTTGTACGACGAGGTGGCCACGATCATGATCGACACGGACTCGACACCCGTCGACACGGTGACCGCGCAGGTCATCAACGCCCTGCAACTCGAGGCCCGGGCCCGATGACTCGCACGACGATCGAGGTCGCGGTTACCCCGGCGTACGACGTCGTCGTCGGTCGCGGGGTGGCCGACGCGCTTCCTGACATGCTGCCCAACGCCACCCGGGTCGCGGTCGTCTCCAGCGAATCGGTGCTGCCTTTCGCCGAGAGTGCGCTGGCAGCACTGGGGAAAGCCGGCTTCGAAGTGCACCCGTTGCTGGTTCCCGACGGGGAATCGGCCAAGGACATCGAGGTCGCGCAGCGAGTCTGGGCAGCCCTCGGCGAAAGTGGCTTCACCCGCACGGACGCGATTGTGGGCGTCGGTGGGGGAGCGGTAACCGACCTTGCGGGGTTCGCCGCGGCGACCTGGCTGCGCGGAGTCCGCGTCGTGCACCTTCCGACCACGCTGCTCGGGATGGTCGACGCCGCCATCGGCGGCAAGACCGCGGTCAACACCGCCGCCGGCAAGAACCTCGTCGGCTCGTTCCACCAACCCGCCGGCGTCCTCTGCGACCTCGACGCGCTCGCCACCCTCCCGCGGGCTGATTTCGTCGCGGGCATGGCCGAAGTCGTCAAAGCCGGCTTCATCAGCGATCCCGAGATCGCGCAGGCGCTGGAGCGCGGCGACGGCGCCAACGACGGCACCCTCCTGCACGAGTTGGTCGTCCGCGCGGTCCGGGTCAAAGCAGACGTCGTGGCCGCCGATCCCGGTGAGACCGGCCGGCGCGAGTTTCTCAACTACGGGCACACCCTGGCGCACGCGATCGAGCGCGACGCCGGATTCGGGGCCTGGCGGCACGGTGACGCGGTCAGCGTCGGGCTGGTCTTCGCCGCCGAACTCGGCCGCCTCGCCGGCCGGCTCGACGACGCGAGCGCCGCCCGGCACCGCAGCATCCTGAGCGGGCTCGGACTGCCCACGCGGTACGACGCCGACGCCTGGCCGCGCCTGCGCGACGCCATGCGCGTCGACAAGAAATCCCGCGGCGCCCGCCTGCGGGTCGTCGTACTCGAAGGTGTCGGCCGGCCCGTGATTCTCGACGACCCGCCCGAGGAACTGCTCGAAGCGGCCTACGCGGAGGTGAGCGAGTGAATCCGGTTTTCGTCCTCAACGGCCCCAACCTCGGCAGGCTCGGCGTCCGGCAGCCGGAGGTCTACGGTTCGCAGACCTACGCCGAACTAGCCGCGTTGATCGCTGGGCACGCGGACCGTCTCGGCCTGATGGTCGACGTCCGGCAGACCGACGACGAAGCGACGCTGGTGGGCTGGCTGCACGAGGCGGCCGACAACGCCGCCGCGGTGGTCATCAACCCGGCGGCGTTCACGCACTACTCGATCGCGGTCCGCGACGCTGCAGCGATGGTCGGCGTACCTCTGATCGAGGTGCATCTGAGCAACATCGCCGCGCGCGAGGAGTTCCGCCGGCACAGCGTCCTTTCCGACATCGCGACGGGCACGATCGCCGGCTTCGGCGGGCAGTCCTACCTACTCGCTCTCGACGCCGTCGCATCCCTGCTCGCCGGAGACCTCGACGATGCCTGAGGCGCATGCGGACCGGCGGGCGCGGTTGATAGCAGCGGTGGCCGAGCAGGATCTCGGCGCTCTCCTGGTCACCAACCTGCTCAATGTCCGCTATCTGTGCGGCTTCACGGGATCGAACGCCGCACTGCTGGTGACACCCGGCGGCGCGGTCCTGGCCACCGACGGCCGCTACATCACGCAGTCGGCGCAGGAAGCGCCCGATGTCGAGCGGATCATCGAGCGCGCCGTCATGTCGGTCCTGCTGTCCAAGGCCGGCACACTCGGTCTGGCCCGGGTCGGTTTCGAGGCGCACGAGATGACCGTCGAACAGCACACCGCGCTGGCGGCGAAGTCCCCGCCCGAGCTGGTCGCCAGCAGCCGGCTGGTGGAGCGGCTGCGCGCGGTCAAGGACGAGACCGAGATCGAACTGCTGCACGAAGCGTGCGCGATCGGCGACCGGGCATTCGAAACTTTGTTGCCCGCCATCACTGCCGGCCGCAGCGAGCGGCAACTGGCCATCGCGCTCGAGGATTTGATGCGCAGCGAGGGCAGCGACGGCCCGTCCTTCGAGACGATCGTCGCGACCGGACCCAATAGCGCAATCCCGCACCACTCGCCGACGGACCGCGAGGTGGCACGCGGCGACCTGGTGAAGTTCGACTTCGGGGCGCTCTACCGCGGCTACCACGCCGACATGACCAGGACCGTCGTCGTGGGTGTTGCGGCGGACTGGCAGCGGGAGATCTATGACGTCGTACGCCGCTCGCAGCAGGCCGGCGTCGACGCGCTCGCGGTCGACGCTCTGACCGGAGACATCGACACCGCTTCGCGTTCGGTCATAGACGACGCCGGCTACGGCGACCACTTCACGCACGCGCTCGGGCACGGCGTCGGGCTCGAGATCCACGAGGCGCCGACGTTGGGCAGCGGCGGCTCGGATAGACTCGCCGACCGGATGCCCGTCACCGTCGAACCCGGTATCTATCTCGAGGGTCGAGGCGGAGTCCGCATCGAGGACACGCTCGTGGTTCGTGCGGGCGGCACCGAACTGCTCACCAAGACGACGAAGGACCTACTGGTCCTCTAGCCCGCGCCTGTATGGAGACCCAGTGGCAAGCACCAACGACCTGAAGAACGGCATGACCCTCGACCTGGAGGGCCAGCTCTGGAACGTCGTCGAGTTCCAGCACGTCAAGCCCGGCAAGGGCGGCGCGTTCGTCCGCACGACCTTGAAGAACGTCAAGACCGGCAAGGTGGTCGACAAGACGTTCAACGCCGGCGTGAAGGTAGACATCGCCACGGTCGACAAGCGCGAGATGCAGTACCTCTACCAGGACAGCGGCGACTACGTCTTCATGGACAGTACGACCTTCGACCAGATCCACGTGCCGGCGGAGGCCGTCGGCGACGCGCGCAATTACCTGCTCGAAAACATGTCGGCCATCGTGCAGACGCACGAGGGCATTCCGCTGTCGGTCGAACTTCCGGCGAGCGTCGAGCTGACCATCGCGCACACCGACCCGGGGCTGCAGGGCGACCGGTCGACCGGTGGCACCAAGCCGGCCGAGTTGGAGACCGGAGCCACCGTGCAGGTGCCCCTGTTCGTCGTCACCGGCGAAAAGATCAAGGTCGACACGCGGACCGGCGCCTATCTCAGCCGATCCAAGGGATAGGCAACGAAGGTGGGTGCCCGCTCCAAGGCACGCAAGCGCGCGCTCGACGTTCTCTACGAGTCCGACGTGCGCGGCACTGACGCCATCGAGACGCTGGCAACCCGACTGGTCCAGGCGGATCCGCCGATCCCCGAGTACGCCGCGATGCTGGTCGAGGGTGTCGTGGCACGCCAGGAGCGGATCGACGAGCTGTTGTCGACGTACGCCGTCGGGTGGACTCTCGAGCGGATGCCGGCAGTGGACCGGACCACGCTGCGCCTCGGCGTGTTCGAGCTCCTGTGG
>JBDTYE010000069.1:0-13881 GCA_040005895.1 Actinomycetota bacterium
CTCGGCGTTCAGGTCGCCCTGGACGACTTCGGCACCGGCTATTCGTCGTTGAGCTACCTGCGCCGGCTGCCCATCGACATTTTGAAGATGGATCAGAGCTTCATAGCCGACATCGGGCACGGGCCGACCGGGCCGGCGATCGTCGAGGCGATCACCAACCTGGCGCACGTAATCGGGTTGACCGTCACCGCCGAGGGCGTGGAGACCATGGGCCAGCGCGATCGCGTGGCCGCGATCGGTTGTGATCGGGCACAGGGCTACTTCTACGGGCGGCCGATGTCGGCGGCATCAATGAACACCCTGCTCGGCGCCGCACCCGCCAACCCGCCGCAGCTGCCCGTCCCCGGAGATTCTGAGCAGCGCGCTCAGTGAGCGCCCGCCGCGCAGTGCGACCCCGACTTGCCACCAGCGTCGGATCGCAACTGCTCGTCGGCTCGGACAACCTGCTCGCCGCTGTCGACGCCGATGTCGTGACCCGCTGGCTGCGGGTGCTGCACGAAACGCCACAGCTCTTTTCGGGACTGCTCGACGCCGAGGGCCTGGTTCTGGACGCCAACCGCGCGTCGGTCGAGGGCTGCGGTCTGGTTCGGGCGGAGACGGTCGGCAAACCGTTCTGGGAGGGAGGTTGGTGGGCCGGCCGCGAGGAGTTGAGCGGACAGGTGCGGACGTGGTGCCTGCAGGTTCGGGTCGGCGGTGCGGCGCTGCGTACGACGAGCCCCTACCGAATGGGTGACGGCTCGTGGCGCGCCCTGGACCTTTGTCTGGCACCCATCACCGACGACACAGGACTGGTGACGCACGTCGTCGCGACGGGAGCGGACACGACGGAATACGTCGTCGCCCAGCAGCAGCAAGGCGAACTGCTGCGGCTCGTGACCGAACGCGAAGCCACTCAGCGCGCGCTCGCCGACCGCCTGCAGCAGGCGCTCCTCACGCCGCCCCCCGAGTCGGGCGACCTCGCGATCGTCGTGCGCTACCGCCCGGCGGCGCACGAGGCACAGGTCGGCGGCGATTGGTACGACGCGTTCCTGCAGCCCGACGGCGCGAGCGTGCTCGTCATCGGCGACGTCGTCGGGCACGACGGAACAGCGGCCGCGAAGATGGGGCAGCTTCGCGGGCTGCTGCGCGCTTTGGCCTACACCCTCGACGCCCCGCCGGCCGCGATCCTGACCCGGGCTGAACACGCGGCCCGGGGCCTGGCGGTCGACGCGGTGGCGACCGCGGTGCTGGCCCGCGTGCAACGGCCCGTGACGGTTGCAGGAGGCCACAGCCGAACCGTGCAGTGGAGCAATGCCGGGCACCTCACGCCGGTCCTGCTGCATCCTGAGGGGCGATGCGTCTTCCTGGACTCCGAACCCGACCTCCTGCTCGGCGTCGACCCTGATACCGCCCGCCATGACCACGTCATGGAGCTGCCTGACATGTCGACGCTTCTCTTGTTCACCGATGGCCTGGTCGAACGCCGGGGCGCCAGCCTCGACGACGGCTTGGCGGCGCTGCAATTGGCGTTGATGGACCTCGGCGAAGTGGCGCTCGACGACTTGTGCGACACACTTCTCGAGCGGATGGTGCCGGACGCCAACGAGGACGACATCGCCCTGCTGGCGGTCCGCGCCTACTCCGATCGTGCACCAGGCGTGAGCGAACCGACGCTCCTGCCACAGGGCATGTCGGCAGGTGGATGAGCGGCTAGCGGCCGAACCAGCTTCAGTGCGGTGGGGGCAGGAGAAAGGGCACGAACATGGTCCAAGATCAGGACCGTCGCGCGGGTAACGCGGTGCTCATCCTGCATCCGCACCCCGAGTCCGTCGGGGTCGCCCGCCGGTTCGTCGCCGAAGTCTGCATCGCAAGCAGGACCGTGCCAACGCTGTGCGAATCGGCGGTTCTGCTCGCGAGCGAGATTGTCACGAACGCCTTCATCCATGGCCGCAGCGACGCCCGGATAGCCGTGGCCGCCAGTCACAACCAGGTTCGCGTCGAGGTCGCGGACGACAACTCGAGGCACCCGCGCCGGCTCGAGCCGGACGCCGATGCGCTGGATGGACGCGGCCTCGCGATCGTCGACCTCGTCGCGGCAAGCTGGGGTGTGCGCGACGACTCGATCGGCAAGACCGTGTGGTTCGAAGTGACCGTCGGGTGATCCCGGCGATCAGGTTTCGGCGCCGAGCGGCACCGACAGGGTAGAGAATCGCTCGTCCTTGAGCGCTTCTCTGGCCCTGCGCTTGGCCTGCGCGTTCGCGCCGAGCAGAGACATCGCGTGCAGGACAGCCCCGGCCACCGGAGGCACGTCGAGCAGCCGGAAGCGGGCGTTCGGCGCGATTGCCCTGATCCCTTCGGTGACCCGTTCGAGCAGTACTGGCGGGCCGTACTGAAGCGTGCCGCCGCCGAACACGACAGGGATCGCCTCGTCAGTGAGATCCAGGCGGCGCAGCAACGCCGCCACCATCGTCACGATCTCGTCGGCGAGCCGATGCACGATCGAGAGCGCGACGGCGTCACCGTCCTGGGCGGCGGCGAACACCACCGGCGCAAGCACGAGCAGTCGCGATTCGTCGATCCGGTTCGCGGTGATGGCGAGTGCCAGCTCCTCGGCCGACTCCAGCCCGAATGGTGCCGCGACCAGATCACGGAGCACCGTCGCGGGACCGCGCCCGTCGCCGGCGCGGACGGCGAGTCCCAGGCCGGCTACGGCAACACCCTGACCGCCGCCCCAGTCGCCGCTGACCTCGCCGAGGGCCAGGAAGCGGGCGATTCGGCCGTCAGCGTGCACCCCGGTCGCGTTGATTCCGGCGCCGGATACGACGGCAATCCCCCATCCCTCCGGCGCTCCGGAGTGCAGTACCGCGAACGTGTCGTTGTGTACGACGTTCTCTGCCGATTGCGCGTGCCGATTCAGGACGGTGGTGGCCGCCTCCTCGTCCTCGGGCAGATCGATGTTGGCAAGGAAATACGCGGCGGCGCCGATCGGCGTACCCGCCGGGATCCGCGCCTCGGCACGCGCACGTTGCAGCAGATCCATGATGTCCGCGATCGTCGCTTCGATGCCGTCGGCATAGCAAAGGGTGCCCGCACCCGAGACCCGCACGAGGATGCGCCCGTCCGTGTCGGCCAGCACCAGGTCGGTCTTCGAATTCCCGCCGTCAACCCCGACTACCAGCTCAGCCATCGGCGAGCTCTCCCGGGAAAAACGCGGGGAGGTGCCTTCGGTTCACTTCGAGCAACTCGTCGAGCAGCGGCACCACCACGTCCCACTGGCGGACGAGCGGATTGGCCAGCAAGGCGCGCCGCGCGACGGACCGGTCGCCACTGCGCGCCGCCTCGATCGCCAGGGTCTCGTACGCCGTCACATCCTGTACGAGGCCGAGCATCTCAGGTGCCAGCGGCTGCACGGCCACCGGGTGCGGACCGCGTTCGTCCACGAGCGCCGGGACCTCGACCACCGCCTCGTCGGGCAGCCCGGAGATGGTGCCCCCGTTTCGCACGTTGACGTAGTGGTGCGCGCTGTCGCCGGTCAGCAGGCTCGTGACGAGTGCGGCCGCGGCCTCGCTGTAATAGGCGCCGCCGCGCGATTCGAGCAATGCCGGCTTCGTGTCGAGGGTGGGGTCCTGATACATCTCGAGCAGTTCCGCCTCGATCCGCATCACTTCCGTGGCGCGATTGGTGCCTGCCTTTTGCGACGCGAGCTCGTGGTCGGTGCAGTAGAAGTAGTGCAGGTAGTACGACGGGATGGCCCGGATCGTGCGCATCAGCTCGACCGGCACTCCGGTCTGCTCGGCAAGTTCGTCGGCCCGCGGGCCGGCGAGCAACTCGGCGAGCTGGTCGACGCCGTCGACGTCGACCGACCGGATCCACGACAGGTGGTTGAGTCCCGCGTGTCCGAGCCGGATCGCCTCCGGTTCGACGGACAAGAACCTGGCCATGGTCCGCTGAAAACCGATCCCGACGTTGCAGAGGCCGATGGCGCGGTGACCCTCGTCGAGCAGCGCTCGGGTGACGATGCCGACCGGGTTAGTGAAGTCGACGATCCACGCGCCCGGCTTGGCCAGGCGGCGTACCTCGTCGGCGATGGCGAGCACGACCGGCACCGTACGTAACGCCTTGGCGAAGCCGCCCGCGCCGGTGGTCTCCTGCCCGATCTGGCCGTACTTGTTGGGTAGCGTCTCGTCGATCAGCCGCGCCGCCTGTCCTCCGACCCGCAACTGGATGAGTACGGCGTCCGCGCCCTCGAGCGCCGCCGACATGTCCGGGGTCGTGACGAGGTGGCCGGGAAACTCGTGCCGGGCCAGGATCCGCGCCGCGAGACCACCGACGATTCGCAGGCGTTCGACGTCGATGTCGTGCAGCACCAGCTCGTCGACCTTGAGCACCCCGGACCGGCGGGCGAAACCCTCGACGAGCTCGGGTGTGTAGGTGCTGCCGCCGCCGATGACGGTGATCTTCACAAGGACTCCATGGATATCGGGAAGCCGGGATCGGCTTGCGCCAGATGGCATGCCGCGCTGTGCTGCGGGCCGAGCTGCCGGCGTAGCGGAGTCGTGGTCTCGCACTGCGCCTCGGCGTACGGGCAGCGGAAGCGGAAGCGGCAGCCGGGCGTCGGGTCGATGACTCTCGGCGGCTCCCCCATGTCCGTATCCGCGCCGACGTTGAGCGGGGCTCGCGGGTCGGGGACCGCGGACAGCAGCAGCTGCGTGTAGGGGTGCTTGGGGTCGGCCAGCACGGCTTCGGTCGGGCCGGACTCCACGATGTGGCCGGCGTACATGATCATGATCCGGTCCGCGATGTAGCGGGCGCTGGCGATGTCGTGCGTGATGTAGAGGAACGACACGCCCGCCTCGCGTCGCAGCTGCGCCATCAGGTTGAGCAAGCCGATGCGGATCGATACGTCGAGCATCGACACCGGCTCGTCGGCCAGGATGAGCTTGGGCCTGTAGCCCAGCGCCTGCGCGAATCCGATCCGCTGCCGCTGGCCACCACTGAGTTCGTGCGGGTAGCGGTCGAGGATCTCCCTGGCCGGGGACAGGCCGACGGCGCCAACGACCCGCTCGGCTTCCTCGAAGCGGGCGGCATTGGACGTGAGGTCGTGCCGATGCAGCTTGAGCCCGCGCAGGATGCCGTGCGACACCCGGTAGGCCGGGTTCAGCGAACTGAACGGGTCCTGGAAGACCATCGGAACGTCGCTGCGATAACCCAGGCCGTCGCGGCGGGTGCGCATCCGCGACAGCGGCTTGCCCTGGTAGTAGATCTCGCCGGCTGTCGGCTTGTAGACCCGGGCGAGCAGCCGGGCGACCGTGCTCTTGCCGCTACCGCTCTCGCCGGCCAGGGCAACGATCTCCTGGTGGTTGATCACGAAGTCGGCGCCGTCGACCGCATGCAGGCTCCGGCGCGAGAAATTGCCACCGATCTTGAAGTGCCGGCTCAACCCGCGCGCCTCGATCAGCGGCACACCGGACCGCGCGGCGAGGGCCGCTGTTGCTTCGGTGATCTCGGTCATGGGCGCTTCACCGCTGACGCGGTCACGGTGACATCGACGGATGCCGGGTTGCCGGGCTCGTGCAGCAGGCAGCGCGCACTGGCGGCACCCACCTGGTAGAGCTCCGGCTCGATTTCGATACAGCGCGGTTTCACGACGGGGCAGCGCGGGTGGAATCGGCAACCCGTTGGCGGATGCGCCAGATCCGGCGGGTTCCCAGGAATTCCGGTGAGCTCGACCCGTGGACCTCGGATCGAAGGGAACGCTTCGAGCAGTCCGCGGCTGTACGGATGCGCAGGGTTGTCGAAGACCTGCCGGGTGGCCCCGATCTCCGCGACCTGGCCGGCGTACATCACCATGAGCTGGTCGGAGAAATGACTCACCAGAGACATGTCGTGGGTGACGAACAGCACCGCGAAACCCAGCTCCCGCTGGAGTTCCTTGATCTGCACCATCAGCGAGCGCTGCGCCACGACGTCGAGTGCGGACGTCGGTTCGTCCATGATGACGAGGTCGGGGGTGAAGAGCAGGGCCATCGCGATCATGGCGCGTTGCCGCATGCCGCCGCTGAGCTGGTGCGGGTAGCTCTTGAGGTGGATCGGGTCGATGCCGACCAGCCGCATGACCTCGACACTGCGGACGGGCGAGACCTTGACGTCCCGGTGCGCGCGGATGGCGTCGTCGAACTGCTGCTCGATCGACTGGACCGGGTTGAGCGCGTTCATTGCGCTTTGCATGACGACCGAGTAGTCGCGCCAGCGCAGCGCGCTCAGTCTCTTGTCGTTCATCGTCACGAGGTCGCGGCCGTGGAAGACGACCTGGCCACCGGTGATCTCGGCCGGCGGACTCAGCAGCCGTGCGATCGCGAACAGCAGCGTCGACTTGCCGCAGCCGGACTCGCCGACGATGCCGACGAATTCTCCCGCGTGCACATCGAGATCGACACCGTCGACGGCACACACTCCGCCGGTCGCTGTCGCGTATTCGACCCGCAGGTCGCGGACCTCAAGAATCCGAGCGCTTGACACGTGATCTCCGAATCGGCCGCAGCGCGGGATTGCTGATCTCGTCGAATGCGTAGTTGAGGAGCGCGAAGGAAACGCCGAGAGCCGCAACCGCGAGTCCGGGTGCCAGCGCCCAGGCCGGAAACCCGCTTGCGAGTGCGCCCTGGTTTTGCGCCCAGTAGAGCATCGTTCCCCAACTCAATGATGCGGGGTCGCCGAGCCCGAGGAACTGAAGTCCGGCCGCGGTGAGCACCGAATACAGTGCCGCGCCGAGGAAGTTGGCCACGATGAGCGACGCCATGGTCGGCAGCATTTCCATCATGATGATGTAGGAGCGCCGCTCGCCGCGAACCCTCGCCGAGACGAGAAAGTCCCTGTTGCGCAGGGATAATCCCTGTGCCCGCATTTGCCGCGCGCCGTACGACCAACCGGTCACGATCAGAACTATCACGACGACCGCGAGGTTTCCTTTGCCGGCGTAGGTCGCGAACACGATGATCAGCGGGAAGGTCGGCAGCACCAGGAAGACGTCGGTCACCAGCGAGAGCGCATCGTCGGCCAGCCCGCCCAGGTACGCCGCCGAGACACCGACGATCACGGACAGGATCGTCGCGCCGAGGCCCGCGACCAGGGCGATGACCAACGACTCGCGAGTGCTGTAGACCAACTCGGCGTAGACGTCCTGGCCGAGCCCGGTCGTGCCGAGCCAGTGCTTCAGGGACGGGTGGAGCAGCGGGGTATTGCCGACGTCGCGCGGATCGCCGTGCTGCCAGGGAACGAACAGGTGCGGGAACGCCGCAAGCAGGCAGAACAGGGCGAACAGGAACGCCCCGAGCATCGCCTTCCGGTTGCCTCTCACCGCGCGGATGAGACCGCCGCGGCCGCTGCGGCGCCTGGGTTCCAGCAGGCCCTGGGCGGCCGTCGTGTCGACGAGGATCGCGCTCATCGGCGGCTACCCCTTCGTCCGGGCGCGGGGGTCGAGCAGGAACACCGCGAAGTCGCAGAGCAGCACGCAGATGAGGACGGCAAGCGTGACCAGGAGGAACAGCGCCTGCAACAGCGGGTAGTCGGTGCTGATCGTTGCCGAATAGAACATGTGCCCGAGCCCCGGATAGTTGAAGACGTATTCGACCAGGATGGTTCCGGCAATCACGAAGCCGAGCGACATCGCGAATCCGGACAGGTTGGGCAAGAACGCGTTTCGAGCGGCGTAGCCCATCATGACCCGCCGGTTGGAGAGTCCCTTGGCGCGGCCCATCCGGACGTAGTCCTCGGCCAGCGTGGTGATCATGTTGTTGCGCATGGTCAGGATCCAGCCGCCGATCGCGGTGATGAGGATCGTCGCGGCGGGCAGAATCGCATGCTTCAGCACACTGCCCATGAAGCGCGCGTTCCACCCCGGCGTCAGGCCGATGTCGAAGTTGTTGTCGTTAGGCAGCAGGGCGTGCGGGCCGTTCGCAAACAGCACGATGAACAGCAGCGCCACCCAGAAGTACGGCAGCGCCGACGTTACGACGAATACGGGCGGAAGCACGCTGTCGAGCAGGCCCCCGCGCCGCCAGCCCGCGACGATGCCGATGAGAGTGCCCAGGATGAACGCAAGAACCGTTGTGATACCGACGAGTCCCAGCGTCCATGGCAGCGCCTGGGCAATCATCTTGTTGACCGGTGCGCCGAGGGTGCCGCCGATCGAGACACCCCAATGCCCGGTCACCATGTTGCGCAGGTACTCGACGTACTGGTGCCAGATGTTCTTGTTCGGGTCGAACCCGAACTGCGCCAGCACCTGTCGCAGCTGCACCGGGTCGGCCACGTGCCCGCCCCGTGAGAGCCGTGACTTCATGGCGGATACCGGATCGCCGGGCATCATCCGCGGGATGAAGAAGTTCAACGTCATCGCGGCCCAGAGGGTGAGCACGAAGAACCCGAGCCGCCTTGTCAGGTATCTCATTGCGACCGGCTCCTCCTGCTCACCCTCATGGACAACGTCTAGGGCCGTGCGACGTCATGCGTCTCTAGCAAGAGTGCTACTGCTGAGCCTTCTTGGAGTACAGACTGAGAAGAACCTGCTCGACGTCCGGCGTGTTGAACGGCGCCGGCTGCGCGTAGGCGTTGTCCTTCGTGGGCCAGCCCTCGATGTCGCTGGTGTTGTACTGGTACCAGTCGACCGACTCCGTCGTCGGGATGAAGGGCACGTCCCTGATCATCGCGGCTGAGATCGCCTTGATGATGTCTACCTGCCCCGCGTTGTCGGCCGTGGCGTACGAGTCGAACAACTTGTCGACCTCAGGGTTGATGTAGCGCATGTAGTTGGACGGGGCAGCCGTGCCGATCGGCGCCGAGTTCTTCGAGTACAGCAGCTGCCGCAGCTCGTAGTAGGGCGAGGGGCCGCTGGTGAGCTGCGGGCCGTACGCCAGGTCGAAATTGCCCTTGAACAGCCGGTCGTCGTAAGTCTGGCCCTCCAGGTCCTGGACTGCCAGGTCGATGCCGATCGCCTTCAGCTGCTGCTTGACGACAGCGAGCGATGCGTCCCAGTCCGTGTAGCCCGAGACAGTGATGACCGACAGCTTCAGCGGCTTGGACGTCGAGTAGCCGGCCGACTCCAGCAGCGTCTTGGCCTTGTCCGGGTTCGGCTTGTCGTAGCCGGAGGCCGCCAGGGCCGCACCGTCGAAGTAGCCGTCGAAGGTCGGCGTGACGATGCCGCTCTGGTTCGCAGCCGGTTGGTAGCCGCTCTCACCGATCTTCGAGATCTGCTCCCGATCGAGTGCCGCGGCGATCGCCTGGCGGACGGCGAGTGTGCTGGTCGCTTTGTGCGACGGATCCAGGTTCGGCAGCAACGCGACGTTCAGCACGGGCGGGAACCAGTAGTGGTTGTCCTTCGACTTCGCCAGGTAGAACGTGTCGATGTTCGGGATGTACTGGCCGCCCCACTGCGCCTTGTTGTTGGCGAGGTCGAGGTTGGCCGGGTTGTTGTCCAGGTACGCCGGGTAGTTGACCGTCTGGATCGCCGGCTTGCCGGGCTGCCAGAAGCCCTTGTTGGCTTCGTACTTGATGTTGTTGGGGCCGCAGTCCCCGACTGTGTACGGACCGGTGCCGATCGGTTTGGGGTCGGCCCACGCTTCGAGCTTGGCCGCTGCCTCTCCGGCCGTCCAGATGTGCTCGGGCACGATCATGACCGAGCCTGCGAAGAGGTAGAAGTAGACCTGCGCCGGCTGGGAGAACGTGAACGTGACGTCGCGGGCATTCGCTTCGACGCTCTTCAGACCGGCCCCCGTCCATAGTGAGAACAGGTCCATCGCCGGCGTCTTCTTGATCATGTTGAAGGTGAAGGCGACGTCCTTGGCGCTGAGCGCCTCTCCGTCATTCCACTTCACTCCGTCCCGGACCTTGAAGACGATCGACTTCTTGTCGTCGCTCCACTGGTAGGACTCGGCGAGCATCGGGGTCTCCGCGCCGGCCCGGATCGAGTTGACGTAAACCAGTGGCTCGTAGACGAAGCCGTTGGCCTGGTTGTTGACCGCTGGGTTGAAGGGGTTGAACTGACAGGTCCAGCTGGCCCCGGACTCGTTGGAGATCGTCAGCGTCCCACCGGGCTTGTACGTCGCGCCGACCGCAGGTGCGGCGGACGACGAAGCAGCCGGTGACGCGGTGTCGCCCGCGGCTGAGGACGACGTAGCGGTCGCGGGCGTACTTGCCGAAGTTGCCGCGGCCGACGTGCTGGCCTGGGTCGCGGACGTACTCGTCGATTTCGTTTCCTTGCCACCGCCGCTACTGCACGCAGCGGCCAGAACAGCCACCACGCCGGCGATGGCGGCACCTTGTATGCGCCTCATCGTGTTAGCCCCTCACTGCTGGTTCGGCGGACAGGCTGGAGACCTGACCCGGGATTCGACTGCTTCTGAAGACTTCGAACGGTTTCGGCGCGACACAGCGGTGTCACATGTCGCGTCACGCGAACGCCCCCTCTCCGAGAACGGCCGACGCCGCCTCGACTCCGAGGGCGAGCGCCCCGATGAGCGGCGCGTCGAAGGGGAAATCAGCGACGACGAGCTCGGGTGGATACGGCACAGCCGCGTCCAATGCGTGCCTGAGAGCGGGTCCGATGCGGGCCCAGGACCGGACCATGCCGCCACCCACCGCGATGCGCACCGGGTCGATCGCGATGGCCAGATTGACGAGGTGCTGGGCGAGTTCATCCAGGAAGACGGTGACGATCCGATCGGCTGCCGGCTGGGTCTCGGCGAGTTCGAAGACTTCCGCTCCAGTGAGCCTGCGGCCGAACTTCTCGGAGGTGACGGCCGCGAGCCCGCGCCCGCTGACGGCGTCCTCCAGGGTTCGCCGATCAGCCGACGGCCGGCCGACGTCGGCGTCGGAGCGCAGATTGTAGGCGATCTCACCCGCTGCCCCGTGTGCCCCGTTGATGACGGTTCCACCGCAGACGACGGCCGCAGCGAGGCCGGTCCCGAGGTTGAGGTAGATCGCGGGATCGCAGCCCGCCAAGGCACCCCAGCGGTACTCCGCGGCTGCCGCGGCCTTGACGTCAGTGGCCGTCGCCAGCCGAGCGCCCGGGAACGCGGCCCGCAGTTCCCGCCCGAAAGCCAGCCGGTCCCAGCCTGGGATGGCCGGTGCCAGCTCGACTCGGTCTTCGTAGGGGATCCCGAACGTGGTGGCGCCGACCGCGACCAGCTCGCGATCGGGTGCTGCGGTCCCCAGCAACTCGTGGCCCGCCGCAACCGCCCGCGCCAGCGCCGTCTCGGCGGAAATGTCGGCGCCGCTCGCTATGACCGTGTCCGCGATCCTGGCTCCGAACAGGTCGCACACCGCGACCGCGATTTTGGTACCCCCGAAATCGAGGCCGAGTACGACGGGCGAGGGCATCATCGGGGTGGACGGCCGCCTTCCTCGGGGTTAAGTTGTTAGGAAGGTAACCTTCCAATTAACTCCGCACAAGGGTTGCCCCAAGAAAATTACGCCGCGCCGCTCGAGGAGGACGGAAGTGCCCGTACTGCGCGCTCGCACCAACGCC
Source organism: Actinomycetota bacterium (assembly GCA_040005895.1). Taxonomy (GTDB): domain Bacteria; phylum Actinomycetota; class Actinomycetes; order BP-191; family BP-191; genus JBDTYE01. Next base: position 11,501 of record JBDTYE010000069.1, read on the forward strand.
GCGCGCCCGCAGCTCCTGCGGGAGATGAACGAACAGGTACTCCTCGATCACATCCGGGTCGGCGGGCCGCTCTCCCGCGCCGAGCTGGCGCGGATCTCCGGGTTGTCGAAGCCGACCGTCTCCCTTGCGCTGGCCAACATCGAGCGCGCCGGTCTGGTACGCGAAGCCGGCCGTCGTACCGGGGTACCCGGCCCGGCCGCGATCTTGTACGAGGTGCGACCTGAGTGCGGTTTCGTCCTGGGCTTCGATGTCGGCCGGCAGTACCTGCGAGGCGCGATAGCCGACATGGCAGGGGGAATCCGGGCAAAGATGTCCGTGCCGGTCACCGCGACGGACGGGCCGAGCCGGGTCACCGAGCTCGTGTCGCTGGCGCACGTGCTCTTGGAGCAGGCGCACCTGACCTCGGCAGACATGACGCAGACCGTGATCGGCAGCCCCGGTGTCTACGACCCGCAGCGCGACGCGCTCGCTCTCGCCGCCAGCCTGCCGGGTTGGGGTTCTCCCGCCGTCCTGGCCGGGCTGCGGGATGCCTTCGGCGCCGACGTCATGGTCGAGAACGACATCAACGTCGCGGCCCTGGCCGAACGCGCGCACGGCCACGGCAGGGGCATCGACAACTTCGCCTTCGTCTCGATCGGCACGGGCATCGGCATGGGACTGGTCGTCGGAGGAAAACTGCACCGCGGTGCGCACGGAATTGCCGGCGAGATCGGCTACCTGCCGTTCTCCGAGGGGCATGGCACCGACGCCGAGGACGCGCGCGAACGCGGCAGCTTCGAAGCCGCGTCGACCGCTGCCGCAGTCGTGCGCGCAGCCCGCCGGGCCGGCGTACCGGAAGCGACTTCGGCCCGGAGCGTGTTCAGCGCGGCGGCTGACGGCGACGCCGCCGCCGCGTCGGTCGTCGCCGAAGAGGCGCTGCTCGTCGCCAAAGCCGTGTGCGCGGTCGTCGCCGTTGTCGACCCTGAGCTCATTGTCCTGGGCGGCGGTATCGGCCAGGCGCCCGGCTTCATGGAGGCGGTCGCGGCGGAATTGAAGCGGCTCGCCCCAGTGGTCCCCGAGGTGAAGATGAGCGCGCTCGGCGCCGACGCGGTTGTCGATGGGTGCGTGGCCGCAGGCCTGGACCGGGCCTGGGCGCTGGTCACCGCCGCGATTCCCGCCCCTGGACTGCGCTAGACCGGTTCCCGGCAACTCTCAACTCCGGCGCGTCCCGGCCGATCGGTTGTCACATGAGCGTGATCGCCGATGTGGGGACCTGAGCGTGGAACCGGACGACGATGTGAATTGGTCGTTGTCTGCTGAGGAGATCGAACTCATCTGCGCGCGCAACGTGATGGCGACAGCGGCGGAGTTCATCTTCCTCAAGGACCTCCACAGCCGGTTCATTCACGCGAGTCAGGGGGTTTCTGCCGTACACCACAGAACTCCCGAGGAAATGATCGGGCTCACCGACTTCGACTTGTTCGCCCCGGAGATCGCCGAACATTGGTTCGCCGAAGAGCAAGCCATCATCGCGAGCGGTCACGGCTTCGTGCACAGGGAGGAGCGGGAAAGGTGGCCGGACCGCCCCGACACCTGGGTGACGACGACCAAGCTGCCGCTTCGCCGCTCGGACGGCACCATCATCGGGACCTTCGGGATCAGCCGCGACATCACCGCCCGCGTGCTGGCCGAGGAAACGCGGCGGGCCGGGCAGGAGCAGCTGGCGGCCGCGCACGATGCCCTGCGCCAGGTGGAGTCACGACTGCGCGCCGTACTCGACACGACACCGGACCGGATCACGCAGTTCGACCGCCAGTTGCGCTGTGAGTACCTCAACCCGGCCGCCGAGGAAGCTCTCAACACCAGCTCGGCGGCAGCACGCGGGCGCACATTGGGCGAATTGTCTTCCATGGATCAGAGCACGATCGATCTTTGGGAAGCCAACCTGCAGAGGGTGATCACCACCGGTACGGAAACCGAATTCGAGTTCTCGATCGGCTCCGGCGACGCGACCCGCTGGTTCCACGCCCGCGTCTCCCCCGAGATCGGCGCCGACCAGCAGACGGTGGGAGTCCTCACCGTGAGCCGGGACTTCACCGCGCTCAAACAGGCTGAACGCAAGCTCGCCCACCAAGCGCTGCACGACTCCCTCACCGGGTTGGCGAACCGGGCGTTGCTGATGGATCGGGTCACCCGTTCGCTCTTGCGGATAGAACGTCAGGCGCACCCGGTAGCCGTGCTGTTCATAGACGTGGACCACTTCAAAGCGGTCAACGACACCCATGGCCATGACATCGGCGACGAAGTGCTGCGCGAACTCGCCCGCCGCATCAGCGCCAGCGTTCGCGGCATCGACCTCGCTTGCCGCTATGGCGGTGAAGAGTTCGTCGTCGTGATGCCCG
>JBDTYE010000070.1:0-13879 GCA_040005895.1 Actinomycetota bacterium
GTGCAGCACCGGATGCTCACCGTGGTGAACTCACGGGTCGCGGAAACGCAGGCCCGCATCGCCGATCTGGTCGAGCTCACCGGGCAGTTGCAAGCCGCGGCAACCCGGTTGGCGAGCACCCCGGCCGTCGATGGTGGCTGCGCACCAGACTGTGCCTGCATGGCAGCGGACGTCGATTACATAGAGCCCGGGGCGGCCGCGGGCCGCGCCGAGACCCTGCCGTTCCCCGTTGCCAGAACGAGCGTTGCGGATAGCGACCAGACCCCGATCGCGTGCACGCTTACTCCCGACGTCGCCGGCGACCGGATGAACGAATGGCGTTCCCTGGTCGCCCAAGCGACCGGCAGCGAGCCGACCGACGACGGCATCGCCCTGATGTTCGGTCACGACGTTGTCCGCACCGCCGAGATCGCCCAGCTGGCCGCCGCGGAATTCGAATGCTGCAGCTTCTTCCGCTTCACCGTCGGGATCAGTGCGAGCGGCGTACGCCTCGAGGTCGGCGCGCCCCCTGATGCACGACACCTGATCACCGAGGTCTTCAGCCCGCTCGCCACTACCAAGGAGAACATGTGACGACGCAGGAGTACGACGCCAAGTCCCAGCCTGTCCTCGGGACAGGGTCGAATGCGGTCGGGACCCGGTCATGGCTCAAACGGAACAAAGCCCGGATCGCGGCGACGCTCACCGCGATCGCGTGTGCTGCCGCATGTGCGGTCCCGCTACTGATCGCGGGCGGTGTTACCGCCGGGCTCGGCGCGCTGTTCACCGATTCCGACTTGCTCGGCCCGGCCCTGCTGGCGGCCACCGCGGCCGGCGGCTTCGTGTGGTGGCAACGCAAGCGGGCCGGGGCCTCGAAAGCGGCCGCTGCGGCCGGGAGTGGTGACGGTTGCTGAACCAGAGTCGGCTCACGCGGCTCGTCGCGACCCTGCTCGGAGCCACCGCGCTGCTCTTCGCGATTGCCAGCTCCGCGGAGCGTTCCTCCGCCCGCCAGCACAAGGAGCCCGCCATTGTTCCCAGCGCAGTTGCCTCGACCCCAGCCGCGAGTGCGGCACCAAGCCCCGCTGAAACCACGCACGACGAAGCGGCCGAGAAGTCCGGCGGCGAGGGCAACACCGACCGAGCGACGGAGGCGCCCGCAACGCGTGCGGAATCCGCTCCGGCCGCGCATGTTGAGACCTCCGCCGAAAGACAATCGGAGGGCGATCTCACGTTCATCGGAATCAACCTCGAGGCAATCGGCTTCATCGTTCTCGGCGCCACGCTGTCGGTCGCACTCGGCGCACTCGTCTGGATCAAGCCGAGCGGGCCGGCCTTGGTGGCAGCAGCCCTGTTCGGTGCCGGTTTCGCGGTGCTGGACGTCGTCGAGGCGCGGCATCAGCTAAAGGAGGCACGACATGGACTCGCCCTGGCGGCGTGGGTTCTGTTCGCTGCCCACCTCGCCATCACGGCCGCCGCTGCGGCCGCAGCCCGCACGCGAACCACTGGCTGATCGGCGCCATCTGCCGCGGACTCCTTTTCGACACGCGCGACTACGTGCATGCTCCAGGTTCGGGGAACTGATTGGAGTCGGAGCACATGGACGTCGCCGCGGACACTCTGCAGAAGGCGCTGCGGATCAACCTGGATCCGCGCTGGTACGGAACGGTCGCCGAGATCGGTGCCGGCCAGGAGGTCGCCCGCTGGTTCTTTCGCGCCGGCGGCGCCGCCGGCTCCATCGCGAAGACCATGTCGGCGTACGACATGGCGGTCAGCGACGCCGTCTACGGCAAATCGCAGCGCTACGTCTCGCTCGGGCGGCTGCAGGCAATGCTCGACCGGGAGCTTGACCTCAACATCGAAAGGCTCGGCGAGAGCCGCGGCCCACATACGTCGTTCTTCGCGTTCGCGGACACGGTGGTCGCCCGTAGCTACGGCGGCGGCAATGAGTGCCATGGCTGGATGGGCGTGCGATTCCAGGCCCAGCCGATGGACGAGCCGAGTCAGATCGTGCTGCACGTGCGCATGCTGGATGAAGACACGAAGCTGCAGCAGGAAGCGCTCGGCGTTGTCGGGGTCAACCTGCTGCACGCGGCGTTCTTCGAGCGGCATGAACCCGACCAGGTGGTAGCAAGCCTGCTCGACCGTTTGACGACCGGGCGCATCGAGATCGACATGATCCAGTTCCGCGGTATCGAGTTCCGCAGTGTCGACAACCGGCTGATGGCGCTGAAGCTGGTCCAGCTCGGCCTCAGCGGCGTCGCGATGTTCGGCCCGGACCGGGAGGTGCTCCAACCGAGCGAGACCCTGCGCAAGCACGCCGTGCTCGTCGAGCGCGGCAGCTTCCGGCCGCCGACCGTCGTCAACATCGACATGCTCGAATGCGCGCGGACGAAGTTCGAGCTGGATCCGGCCGTCGAGGGGCGGCCGCTGCTCGTGCTGACCGAACTCACGATGCGCAACCTGCTCGACGGGCAGGCGGAGGTCGACCGACGCGACTTCCTCGCGCGAGCCGACCTGCTCGCCGCCTGTGGCATGACGACGCTGATCTCGGACTACTTCGAGTACAACCGGCTGGCGGCGTACCTGGGCGAGCGCACGCACGAGCGGATCGGCATGGTGATGGGCGTACCCAGCCTGCAGGACCTCTTCGACGAGTCGAACCACACGCAGCTGCAGGGCGGCATTTTGGAGAGCTTCGGCCGGCTGTTCAAGAACGATCTGAAGCTGTACGTCTATCCCATGCTCGACCTCGACACCCGTGAGGTCGTCACCGTTGAGGACATGACCGTCGAGCCTTCGCTCCAGCCCCTTTTCGACTACCTGGCGCGACGCGGCAGCTTCGTGCACCTCGACAACTACAAGTCCGACTACCTGCCGATCCTGAGCCGCGACGTGCTCCGGCGCATCCCGACCGGCGAGAGCGAGTGGGAGTCGATGGTGCCGCCCGCCGTCGCCGAACTGATCATCCGCAGGTCGTTCTTCGGTCATCAGAAGGATCCCGCCGGCTGAGGTCAGGGCTGGTAGGAACCGGGCTCCCATGCGCGGGTGCTGACGCCGATCGCGTTCCACGCGTTGATGGTGACGATCAGGGACACCAGCGCGCCGATCTCTTCTTCGGAGAACACCGCTGCCACGGCGTCGTACGCCGCAGTGGGCACGTGGTCCTGGGCTAGCAGCGTCACGGATTCCGTGAACGCCAGAGCGGCGCGTTCGCGGTCGTTGAAGTAGCCGGTCTCGCGCCATGCGGGCAGCGCATACAACCGCTGCTCGGACTCGCCGATCGCCCGCGCATCTTTGGTGTGCATGTCGATGCAGTAGGCGCAGCCGTTGAGCTGCGAGGCGCGGATGCGGACGAGCTCGCGCAGCTGCGGGTCGAATTGGACGGCGTCGAGCTGTTTGGTGGCCGCCTTGTCCAGGTGGCTCATGGCTCGCGAGAACACCGTTGCATGGGTGTCGAAGTCGAGGCGGACATGGATCTGAGGGGTGCTTTCTGTGATTGTCATGACTTCACCGTAGACAGCCACCTGCCCGTGAGTAAGGTCCACATCTGTGCCAAAGTCGTGGGCCACTTTCGGATTCGATCTGCACCTCGACCGGACCGGAATTCGCGTGCGCGCAGGCCTCGAGGATGCGTTGCGGGACGCGGTGCAGGCCGGGCGGTTGGCACCGGGATCGCGGTTGCCATCCTCGCGGACTCTCGCAGTCGACCTCGAAATCGCACGCAACACCGTTGCCGACGCATATGGCCAACTCGTCGCCGAAGGGTGGCTGACCGCGCAGCCGGGCTCGGGCACTCGGGTCGCCGAAAGGTTTGCGGGGTCAGTGGCCGCTGCGGTGCGCGTCGAGTCGACGGTACGCCGCGTCCGTTACGACCTGCGGCCAGGCTCTCCCGACCTGGCTGCCTTCCCACGATCTGCGTGGCTCTCGGCCGGCCGTCGCGCACTCGACTCGGCGTCGTACGACGTGCTCGGGTACGGCGATCCGCGTGGCACCGAACAGCTGCGCGTAGCACTGGCCGCCTACCTGGCGCGTGCCCGAGGCGTACGTGTCACCCCGGAGCGCATTGTCGTCTGCTCCGGCTTCACGCAAGGGCTCGGATTGCTCTGCCAGGTACTTGCGGCGCGCGGTGCGACGTCGCTGGCGGTGGAGTCGTGCGGCCACGAGAGTCATCGCCAACTCGTCACCGCGGCTGGACTGGGGTTGCGGTCGTTGTCCGTCGACTCGGACGGCGCGGACGTGAGTGCGCTGGGTCGCGACGACGCAGTGCTCCTCACGCCGGCTCACCAGTGGCCGCTGGGCGTCGCGCTCGCATCCGGGCGGCGTACCCGAGCGGTGCAATGGGCTGCCGAGTCGGGCGGCGTCATCATCGAGGACGACTACGACGGCGAGTTCCGCTACGACCGCAAGGCGATCGGCGCGATGCAGGCGCTGGCACCGGAACATGTCGTGTACGCCGGCAGCACCAGCAAGAGCCTCGCGCCGGGACTGCGGCTCGGCTGGCTGGTGTTGCCCGCCGCACTCCTGGACGACGTCGTCAGCGCGAAGACGATGGCGGACCGGCAGACCGGTGTGTTCGAGCAGCTGACACTGGCCGAGTTCATCAGCACCAGCTCCTACGACCGGCATCTACGCAGCTCGCGGCTCGCGTATCGCCGCCGCCGCGATCAGTTGCTCGCCGCGCTTTCGCGGCAGGCACCCCAGGTCCGCGTCACGGGGATCTCAGCAGGCCTGCACGCCCTCCTCGAGCTGCCGGCCGGTTGGGATGAGAACGACATCGTCGGGCGAGCTGCTGCCCGCGGTCTCGCCCTCGAAGGCCTTGCCCCCTATTACGCCGACCGCGGACGGCACGGTGCCGGGCTCGTCGTCGGTTACGCCACTCCGCCTCAACACGCCTTCACCGGTGCCGTATCCCGTCTCTGCGCCACTCTCAAGGAAGCCGCCTAGGATTCACAATCTCTTTCCACAGATGGGTTTCCGGCCGGTTTTCTGTCGGACCAGGCCGGTAGGTTCCTCTTACGCGATACGCCTTCCCCACTCATCGCAGTCCGTTGTCGCGACTCGATTTGGGGGTGTGACCGGGTGTCTGTGCTCGCCGATGTTGACGTGCTCATCGCCGGCTACGACGCGTGCCTGCCGGCAAGAACGCCGAAGACGGGTAGTCAGCGGCAACGGCCATGTCGGCGCGAGTGCACCCTCGGTGCCACAGCCGCGATTACTCCTGTCGCAGTGAGTTCAGGTCCAGGATTGTCATCGGCGCGGATCGACATGGATCTTGGGGCCAGGCCCCGCACCGGAAGGTCGCGAGCCGGCCAGTACGTCGCCCACTCCGTCGAGGCCGACAGTTGCGGCGACCAACGGCCGCGGATCGACGGACCCGGCGGCGTACCGCTCGATCGTCCCGTCCAGACCGTGCGACGCGCCGAGGACTCCCACCGCTGTCACGTCCTTCAACACCAGCGCGCGAGTGTCGATCGGGCTCGGGCTGCCGGCCAGGCCGACGTACACCACGCGCTTTCCTGGCTCGACCAACTCGAGAGCGAGCGAGGGCAGATCAGGTGAGAAGGACGCGTCGATGACCGCGTCGAATGCCAATGCCGGCAGCCGATCCGAGGGCCACGCGCCGTGTACGCCGAGGCTGCGCGCGAAGACCAGCGACTCCTCGGTCAGTCCGAGGACATGCACCTCGACGCCCTGCGCGAGCGCGAACAGCGCGGCGAGCAGGCCGATCGTGCCGGGCCCGAGAATCAGCAGGCGGTCGCCGGCTTCGAGCTGAGCCGCCCGGACCGCGCGCAGCGAGTTGCCGCCCGGTTCGACCAGCGCGCCGGCCGCTTCGTCGACATTGTCGGGCAGCGGATGCAGCGAGCTGACCGGCACCGCCATCCGCTCCGCGAGCGCGCCCGCGAAGCCGCCGCGGATGCCTACCTCGTACCGGTCCGCGCACACGTTCTGCCGGCCGCCGTGGCAACGCCGACACTGACCGCACCCGAGCATCGTGTCACCAGTCGTACGCCGCCCGACCCAGTCAGGGTCGACGCCTTCGCCGACGGCCGACACGGTGCCGCTCCACTCGTGCCCGGGCCGGAGCGGGTACGCCGCGTGGCCCTGTGTCAGGTAGGCCATCTCGCCGGTGTAGAGCTCGACATCGGTACCGCATACACCGACCCGCTCGATGTCCACCACTACCTGGCCGGCGGCCGGGATCGGCTCGGGAACGTCCTCGACCTGCGAACGGAACGGCCCGGTCACGACGAAAGCCCTCATGTCGCGCATGATCTCAAACCGCGACGGATAGAGTCGACGCGTGAGCCGAATCGCGCTGGTGACCGGAGGGGCGAGCGGCCTCGGTCAAGCCAGCGCGCAGCGCCTGTCGAAGGACGGCGTCACCGTCGTCACGATGGATCTCTCACCCGACGCCGACATCGTGGTTGACGTCTCCGATTCGCGCGCGGTCAACGCAGCAGCAGCCGACATCGGGCCGATCGACATCCTCATCAATAGCGCCGGCATCGTCGGTCCCAACACCGAGTTGTGGAACATCGCCGACGATGACTGGGCGAAGACCTTCGCCGTCAACGTGACCGGAACCTTCAATCTCTGCCGGGCCTTCATCCCGGGTATGCAACAACGCGGCTGGGGCCGCATCGTCAATTTCGCGAGCATGGCCGGCAAGGATGGCAACCCGAGGCTGTCGGCGTATTCCGCCTCCAAAGGCGCGGTCATCGCAATGACGAAGTCACTCGGCAAGGAACTCGCGACCAGCGGCGTCCTCGTCAACGTCATCGCACCGGCGGTCATCGAGACGCCGATGAACGCCAAGACGGCGCCAGAGGTCCTGGCCCACATCACCAGTCTCATCCCGATGCTCCGCGTCGGCCGCGCCGAAGAGGTCGCGGAACTCGTCGCCTGGCTGGCGAGCGACCGATGCAGCTTCTCGACGGGCGCGGTCTACGACATCAGCGGTGGGCGCGCGACGTACTGAATCACGCGCAGCCCGCGTCGGCGTCGGCGGGATCGGGTGCACGATGGGCAAGTGAAAACCGTCGAAATCGATACGTTGGCGTCCCTCCTTCCCTCTCTCGTGCCTTCTCCCCCGGCGGTTCCCCGGGTCGTCGCGAGCGGTAACTTCGCGACCCCCCTCGGGCTCTTGAAGGCGGTCGACGCAGCACTGCCCGAATTCCGGCTGCACCTGCTCAACGCGCAGGCCGGCATCCCTGACCGCCCCGGCGTCGTACCCGAGACCGCCTTCGTCGGTCCGGCAATGCGTCGTTCCGAGCGACTCTCCTATGTGCCGTGCCGGCTGTCGATGCTGCCGCTGCTGTTCGGCGGTCCGCTACCGCCCGATCTTGTCGTCCTGCATACGTCGATGCCGCACAACGGCTCGGTATCGCTCGGCCTCGAGGTCAATGTCCTGCCCGCCGCCATCGAAGCGGCGCGGGCCCGTGGCGGCTGCGTCATCGCGCAGATCAACCCGAACATGCCCTACACGTACGGCGACGCCGAGCTGCCGCTCGAGGTGATCGACTACGCCGTCGAGATCGACTCCATCCTCCCTAGCCCGACACCCCGACTCCCCGACGCGGCGTCCGCCGTGATCGGCGAACGGGTCGCAGCGCGGGTCCGCGACGGAGCCACCATGCAGCTCGGCATCGGCGCGGTGCCCGACGCGACTCTCCCCGAACTGTCACAACGGCGCCGGCTACGGGTGTGGACGGAGATGTTCAGCGACGGCATTCTGCTGCTCGACGCGGCCGGCGCTCTCGACGGCAATACGCCGATCGTCGCGTCGTTCGTCTTCGGATCGCCGGAACTGTACGCATGGGTCGACCGCAACCCGCGGGTCCGGCTGATGCGAACGGAAACAACGAACAACCCGTCACTCATCGCGAAGCAGCCGCAGCTGACGTCGATCAACTCGGCTCTGCAGGTCGACCTCTTCGCGCAGGCGAACGCTTCCCGCATCGGCGCGCGTATCTACTCCGGTTTCGGAGGCCAGACCGACTTCCTGATCGGGGCGCTGCACTCCCCCGGCGGCCAGGCATTCATCGCGCTGCGATCGTGGCACCCGAAGGCGAATGTCTCGACCGTCGTCGGACTCCTCGGCGAACCGGCGACCTCGTTCCAGGCCACCGCGATCGTGACCGAGTACGGCGTGGCGCCGATCTGGGGTCGTGACCAGCGGGAGCAGGCGCACGCACTCATCGAGTACGTCGCGCATCCGGACGCCCGAGCGGAACTGCGCGACGCGGCCGCACATCTGGGCCTGCGCTAGCCGCCTCGCGCACTGCGCGGGCTCCTCGACGACGCACGGCAGGTGATCATGGCCTGCACCATGATCACCTGCCGTGGACCAGCCGTGCGGTTCGATTACCGTCGGCCCAGGTGGTTTACGACCGGCGCTTCAGGCCCGGCTTGATGAGTTCCCAGGTGATGTTGTCGCCGTGCTGGGCGGTGTAGAACGCCCGCCACCCGGCACGGAACGTGTGCGGCACCTTCGCGCCGAGGATGCCGCCCACACTCGCGTCACCGTCAGAGAAGTGGATGCCGGTGATTTCGTTGTCGCCGTCGTTCTGGAAGCCGGGACTGCCGGACAGAGCCGAGTCGATAGTCGCCGACGGGTCCCTGCCTTCGGCCAGGAACCGCAGCGGCGCCGTACCGTCCGCGTAGTTGCGGCTGGCGTCGTACAGGTAGCCGGAGTCGAGAGCATTGCGTGACGTGTGTACGCCGTCACTGGCGTCCTCGACGACAGCCAGCGCGTTCTTCGATGCGAACGCAATGTTGTCGAATCCCGTGTGTGCCTGGTCGCCGAGCGCAAACGGACTCAGCGTGCCGGTCATCGAACCAGGCTCGTCGAGCACCAGCCTGAAGACTGCGCCCCAACCGCCGAACCCGTCGTTGGCCGTGCTGGTCGTGTTCGTGTCGCCGGTCTCGGTGAAGTAGTACTCGCGGAAACCGGTGCCAGGCCGGAAGACACCGTTCTCAGGCCGCTTGAACGGCGTCGCTCCGGCTGCCTTGGCGGCCAGGTTGGCGTCGAACGACGCGGCGCCGTCGCTTGCCGTGTCGTGGACGAGCACCCACATCGTGCCGAAGGACTTGCCGTAGGTGTGCAGGTCGGCGACGTCAGGCGAGAACGTGTCGCCCACCGCATCGGCGGCGTGGAAGGTGATCGGCTGACCGCTGCGCGCCGAGGTCACCTGCAGCGCATACAGGGCGCCCGCCTCGAGCGAGCCGCGCTCTCGCGGCACGAACTTGTACACGAAGCTGTTCGGCTGCCTCGCCTTGGTCGGGACGGTCGTGCCACCGATGTCCTCGACGACAAGCACGTTGCCCTGCGCATCGTTCTGGATTCCCTCGTAGCCGCCGAAGCCGAAACCGGGGAGCTGGTGGCCGACAGCGAGGCCGCTTGCCGGTAGCTCGGCGCTGATCGCCCAGACACCGCCGGTCGGCGAGTTGCCGTGTTCCGAGGCGAGGAGGAGCTTGTGGCGGAACGGGTCCCAGGTAATGCCGTCGTACGTCGGCAGCGGGCCGTTCTCGTCGTTCGTCGCGATCAAGGTCACCCGGTGCGCCGTGTCGGCATCGAGGTTGATGCGGGTGACGTAACCCTGCTTACCGATCTCGTGGCCCTGGAACAGGAAGTGCGTGCCGTAGTCGTAGAGCGGGTCGGCGCCGCGCTGGTGCTCGAGCACCAGGTAGACGTTCTTGTCGGGCTCGCTCTTCGACGCCTCGACGTTGTGGCCGACCGCCTGTACGTCGCCGGGTGTAGGCAGCATCGGGCCGTCACCGTTGTACCCGTAGTGCGAGATGAGGGCAGTTCCGTTCTCGAGCGGGATCGAGCCGCGGGCGGCCTCGATCTCCGCGAGTTCAGGGCTGAGGGCGTTCGGCGAGGAGACGCCGGCCGCCTTGGGGTTGGGAGCAGGGACGTGCGTCAGGTCGAGCAGCGTTCCCGCCGCGCCGCTTGACGTCGCGAGCATCGTGGCACCGACGAGGCCACCAGCAAGTGCGGCGGCCGTGCGCATCTTCCGTGCAGGCATCCGTAACCTCCGTGTCGTTGGACCGGTCGAAAGACCGGCACTACCCGATCAGATCGGTCTGACACGTCGAGGAGGGGACCAACAGGCGTTCAGGAGGTGACGGGAGCGTGAACGCCGCGGAAATCGCCGGAAATCGCCGTCAGGATTCCGGGTGCGGCTCGGTCAGCCAGTCCGGCAGGTAGACGGCGCCGGTCCCGAAGTTCGCCGCCACGTCGCCAGGGTTGGATATCCGGCAGCGTTGGAGAGAGAGGCAGCCGCAGCCGATGCACGAATCCAGTCCGTCCCGCAGCGCAATCAGCGCGGCTATCTCGTCGTCGAGCCGGGTCCGCCAGTGCCGGGACAGCTTCGTCCAGTCGGCCTTCGTCGGAGTCCTGGCGGAGGGAAGCGATTCGAGTTCGGCGCGGACCTCGTCCAGCGTCAGCCCGACGTTGCTCGCGGCCCTGATGAACGCGAGCCGGCGCAGTACACCGCGATCGAACCGGCGTTGCCCGCCGCCTGTCCGCTGGGCCGACAACAACCCGCTCCGCTCGTAGAAGCGAATGGCTGAGGTAGCGAATCCGCTGCGTCTCGCCACCTCTCCGACTGTCAGCAGTTCCTCGCTCACCGACCTCACCGATCTCGATCCCTTGACTTGAAGTTGACTTCAACTTCTAGCCTACAGGAGACAGCAATCGATCAGAAGGGCAGACATGCCTACCGCACTTGTCACCGGCGCTTCCAGAGGCCTCGGCGCGGCGCTCGCAGGAGCGCTCGTCCGGCGGGACTGGGATCTCGTCAGCACCGCCCGGGACGCTCGGGCTTTACAGCGATCAGCCGACGGAATAAGGACGAACCGCCGGATCATCAGTGTCGCCGGCGACGTCCGCGACGCCGGACACCGGCACACACTCGCCGAGGCCGTCGCGGCGCTCGGCGGTCTCGACCTTCTCGTCAACAACGCGAGTGATCTCGGGGCGACGCCGCTCCCGGCGCTTGCGGAATACCCGGTTGACCGCTTGTCGGAGGTCTTCGACACGAACGTCCTCGCGCCGCTGGCGCTCCTGCAGGCCGTGCTGCCACACCTGCGCACCGACGCGATAGTCATCAATGTGACGTCAGACGCCGCCGTCGAGCCGTACGAGGGTTGGGGCGGGTACGGATCGTCGAAGGCGGCCCTCGACCAGCTCACCGCAGTACTCGGCGTCGAGCTACCTCAGCTGCGCGTCTACGCCTTCGATCCAGGTGACATGCGGACCCAGATGCACCAGGACGCCTTCCCCGGTGAGGACATCAGCGACCGGCCTGAGCCGGCGGTCGTCGTACCCGCGCTGCTGCGGCTCCTGGAAACCCGACCGAGCAGCGGTCGCTACCGCGCGGCGGATCTCCTGACTGCCGCGGGGAGCCTCGCATGACGAACGCGCTGCAAGCCGCGCACACGACGTTCGAGCTGCCCGCCGAACTGTCCGCTGCCGAGCCGCCCGAACACCGCGGACTGGACCGGGCCGGCGTACGGCTGCTGGTCGCGAGGCCGGAGGGGATCACGCACGCCAGGTTCGCCGATCTCACTGCTTTCCTCGCGCCCGGCGACCTCGTGGTGGTCAACACGTCGGCAACCCTGCCGGCTGCGGTCGACGGCAGGCGGGCCGACGGGAGCGTCGTACCCGTGCACTTCTCCGCGGAGCTCGAGGACGGCGCCTGGATCGTGGAGTTGCGCAATCCGGACGGCATGGGACCCCTCGCCGACGCGTCGCGGGGTGAGGTGATCGAGCTGCCCGACGGCGTGTTACTCACCCTGCTGGCCGCTCACCCCGACGCCGGCCGCCGCACCGGAAGCCGGCTCTGGCGGACACGGGTCGCCGCCCGGCTGCCGGTGCGCAGCTACCTGCACCGCAACGGCCGACCGATCAGCTACGCCTACCTGCGGCGGCAATGGCCGCTGACCGACTACCAGACGGTCTTTGCCCTGGAGTCCGGCAGCGCAGAGATGCCGAGTGCCGGGCGACCGTTCACCGACGCGCTCGTCACCGATCTGGTCTCGCACGGCGTACTCATAGCACCGGTCCTTCTCCACACCGGGGTTTCCTCGCTGGAGGCCGGTGAGGCGCCGCAGGCCGAGCGGTACGAAGTGCCGGCCCAGACGGCGCGCCTCGTCCGGCTCACTCAGGCGGCCGGCGGGCGGGTGATCGCGGTCGGCACAACGGTCACCCGGGCGCTGGAAAGTGCTGTCAGTCCGGACGGGGTGATCCAAGCCGACGCCGGCTGGACCGACCTGGTGCTTGGTCCACAGCGGCCCGCCCAAGTGGTGGATGGCTTGATCACCGGCTGGCACGCGCCGCAGGCTTCACACCTGCTGCTGCTCGAGGCGGTTGCGGGTCCGGCACTGGTCCAGGAGGCGTACGACGCTGCGCTCGAACAGCGCTACCTCTGGCACGAATTCGGCGACAGCGCGCTCCTGCTGCCAAAGCGCAACGCCCGGGAACTGCAGCGAACGGCGTAGGCGGCGCCGCTCACCCGGATGGGGGATTCAGAATGCTCCGGCCTGGTCCCGATGATCTAGTACCAGCAGTCAACGCGAGGGGCCGACATGCTTGCGGTAGCACCGGAACTCGAGCGTATCCTGCGGCCGGCAGCCGTCCTCAGCACCAAAGCGGCAGCCGTCATCGTGACGGCCCTCGAACGCGGTGACGTCTCGCAGGGCGGCGTCTGGAACGCTTCCTGCTCGCTGTGGCAGCGCTACGACAAGGCGTGGAACGGTTTCGCCGGGGGCCGCGGCAGCGCTGAGCTCGTCGGCTCCATCGCCGTCGTCTACGACAGCCCGGTCCGCAACGAGATCACTATTTACAAGGTCACGCTGGCGGCCCCGGCGTTGGAGGCCGGCTGGTCGGTCGAGCGGCTGTGCGACGACGCTCTCGCCTGGGCGGGCCTGACCCTGGCTTCGTGCCCCCGAGTCCGGTTGGCGCCCCCGCCGCCGCCGGACCCGTTCCACCACCGGACCGCCGCAATGGCGTTCTGAGGCCTGCAGGCAGAACGGCAAGCAGGGAGGCCAGTCAGCTCGCTTCGAGCGGCTGGTCGAACGACCCCTCGGCGTACCTGATCTGCGAACGCGCGATCGCGTACTGCGCTGCCACGTCCTCGACCTCACGGCGGCTCGCGACGTCCCAGACGCTGCTCACCGATCCGCCGCGCAAGTAGACGAACGCCTTGGTGAGGGTGCCCCGCAGCTCGACGTCGATCCAGGCGTCTTCCGCCACGCGTACTCCTCACCTCGGGCCCCGATTTCCATCGCGGGCCCCGCAATGATGCCCTAAGGTCGGCAAGATGGCGCGGCTCGGCAACATGTTCGGTCCCGACTTCACGTTTCTCGGCGTCCCAGCCGCGGACCTCGCCGACCCCGCGTCGTACGCCGGCGCCGACGTCGTGATCCTCGGCGGGCCCTTCGACAGCGGCACGTCGCACCGCCCCGGCGCCAGGTTCGGCCCGCAGGCGATCCGGGCGGCCGACTACCTGCCGCACGACGCGAGCCGTCCGCACCTGGCGCTGCGGGTTGATCCCCTACGCGATCTGCGGGTCGTCGACGCCGGTGACGTCGAAATGCCGCCCGGCGACGTCGCGCTCTCACTCCAGCGACTCGAAGAGGCTGTCGCGACCGTCGCCGCCGCCGGAGCAATCCCCGTCGTACTGGGCGGCGACCACACCATTGCGCTGCCCGACGTGACCGGTGTTGCGCGGATCCACGGCAAGGGCCGGGTGTCCGTCGTGCACTTCGACGCACATGCCGACACCGGCGACGGACAGTTCGGATCACTGCACGGCCACGGCACCCCGATGCGCCGGCTGATCGAGTCCGGCGCGGTCCGCGGCGACCGGTTCCTGCAGATCGGCCTGCGCGGCTA
>JBDTYE010000071.1:0-13864 GCA_040005895.1 Actinomycetota bacterium
GTGGGGTGCAGCCGACCCGGTCCTGCCCGTGTCGGTGGGCGAATCTGTGCAACGCGACCTGGGTTCGAACGCCACGATGGTGACACTGCCGGGGATCGGGCACTTCGCCGTCGAGGAAGCGCCGGACGTCGTCGTACCGGCCATCGCCGCGTTCGTCAGAGAGCCGTAGCCGACTGTTCCTGATGCTCGAGCTGCATGTCGACCGCTGGCTGGCCGGAGAGCACCCGCTGGATCAGGAAGCCGAGCCAGAGCGCGATCAGGCCGCCGAGAGCGTCGAGCCAGAAGTGGTTGGCGGTGCCCACGATGACGAAGAAAGTGACGACCGGGTAGAGGCAGCCGAGTACCTTCACCCAATTCTTCGATGACAGCTGGGCGAGAGCAATGGCCGACCAGACCGACCAGCCGACGTGCATCGAGGGCATTGCCGCGAACTGGTTGCTGACCGAGGCCACCCCGCCCGACCCCCAGGAGCCCCACGTGTGGAACTTCACAACCGTGTCGACGAACCCGACCTGCGTGAGCATCCGCGGCGGCGCCAGCTCGTAGAACGCGTAGCCGAATAGCGCCATGAGATTGGTGCTGTAGAGGACAGTGCGCAAACCGCGGTACTGAAGGGGGTGCCTGCGGTAGATCCAGATGAGGACGCCGACCGCGACGACAAAGTGCGCAATCGCGTACCAGTAGTTGGCGAGGCTCGCGAGCCACGGGACGCGCGCGAGGGCCTTGTTGAAGCCGAGTTCGAAACCGGTGCCGATTGCCCGCTCGAAGTGCCACAGGTCGAGGGCGCGACCGCAGGCGATCCGCTGCAGCGGGCTCAGCGTACCGGTCAGCCGGCAGTCGGCCGCGACGGTGCCGCCGACGGTGTTGCGGACGCGCGAGTAGAGCAGGTAGCTGATGACGATGAATGCGATCTCCTGCCACCACTTGGGCGATCGCCGCATCCGCCAGCGGCTCGGCAGCAGTCCCCATCGCCCCGGCGCATTCCTCGGGTGATGTGCGGGCGACCGGTCTCGGTGCGCCGGTCCTGACGCATCCGGTGCCGTCGACATGGGCGCATGATTCCATGCGCGGCCGACAATCCGCTCGGATTGCTATCCGGCGATTGCGGCCAGCAACTTCTTGAGGTCGTCGGGCATCAGCCGGAGGTGCACTTCACCGCTCCCGGTATCGAGCTCGATCTCGACCGCGGCCGCGCGGTGTGCCGGGCTGGGCGGCGTTCGGGCGTCCGACACACGCAAGGGTGCATCGAATATGAGCGGCGATCCTTGCGGGAACGGCTGCCAGACGATGTGCTCGCCGATCGGTGTGCCGAGGACGAGCTCGCCGCGCTTCCAGTAGTTGTCTTCTTCGCGCCGGAACGCGGTGATCCTCTGCACCCGCCGGACGTTGTCCGGCAGGTCTCGGTCGCTGGTGCGTGGCTGGAATTGCAGGTAGCGCCTGGTCAGGTCGTCCATCGCCTCGTTGGCCGCTGTCTGCCATTCGGGTACCTGCATGCCACCATCGTGCGCCTCCACGCGGCGTACGCAAGCGTTTCGCGACCGGACTATTGGCTCCAGCCTTGCGCGGCCTTCGCGAGGGTGCCGCGGACCGCATCGATGCGGGCGACCGGTGCGGCGCCGGCAGTCCAGGCGAGGTACGCCGTATTGAACGGGTGTCCAGTGGGCCGGACCAACTCGATGAGAGAGCGGGTAGCGAGCGCTTCGGCGCACAGGTAGTCGGGCAGGACCGTCATGCCCAGGCCCGCGACGACTGCCGCCCGGACTGCGCGCAGGTCGGGTACGACGATCGCCGCGGTTCGGCTGATACGCGCCCTGAAGGCGACGCGCCAGAATCGCCGAATCAGAGGTAGGTCCGGTGCGAACGCGACGATCGGCACATCCGCGAGCCGCTGTCGGACCACCTCGGCGGCAGCCGCCCGCGGCAGTGCCCACCGCGGCGCTGCCACCAGCAGGAACTTCTCGTCGTACAGCGGCTGGAACTCGACAGCGCGATCGGCCGGCCGCGAGGTCGAGATCGCCATGTCCGCCGAGCCCGCAACGAGCAGGTCGAGTGGTCCGGTGCCGAGCTCAGGCAGGAACTCGAGACGTACGCCGCGTTGTGCGAGATTTGCCAGCGCCGGCACCAGCCGTTCGGCAATCAGATCGGCCGGGCCGGCGATGCGCACCAGACCGGTCAGCGGATCGGACGGCTGCGGCGGGCTCAGTATTCGGTCGATTGCGGCGAGCGGGGCGGCAGCCTGGCGGGCGAGTTCGTGACCGGCGCTCGTCGGAGACATCCCCCTTGCGGTTCGGTCGAAAAGCCGAACGCCGAGTCGACTCTCGAGCCGCGCCAATTGCATCGACATAGCGGGCTGTGAAACGCCAGATGTCGCTGCTCCCGCGGTCACAGTGCCGGACCGGTACACAGCGACGAACGCCCGAATAGCATCGATGTCCGACATGACATCCCAATCACTTATGTTTCACATAAGAAGAACTGATGCTACTTGGGGTCGGGTCGGTAACCGGCACAGTCTGGGTCAAGACACCCTCGAAACAATCTGGAGATTGACATGCAACGCATCCTTGTTGTGGTCACGAGCCACTCTGAACTCGGTTCGACGGGCCGGCCGACCGGCTACTACCTCGACGAGGTGGCCATCCCTTACTACGCGTTCATCGAGAAGGGCTTCGACGTCGACTTCGCTTCGCCACTCGGTGGCGCGGCACCTGTTGATCCTGGCAGCCTGTCCGCCGCGGACGATCCGACGAGCCCCGCGGCGCGATTCCGCGCGGACGAGGACGCGCAAGACCTGATGGCCTCGACCGGCAGGCTTGCGGATGTCGACCCGTCGGCGTACGCCGCCGTCTTCGTCGCGGGCGGGCACGGCGCGATGTGGGATCTGCCGTTCGATGCGGATCTCGCGCGCGTTGTTGCTGCGATCGATGCCGCGGCCGGCGTCGTCTCGGCGGTCTGCCACGGACCCGCGGGACTGGTGGGCGCGACGCGAAGTGACGGCAGCCCCGTCGTGTCCGGCCGGCGGGTCGCGGTCTTCACCGATGCGGAGGAGGCTGCCGCTGGATTGACCGAAGTGGTGCCGTTCCTTCTCGAGTCGCGCTTCCGAGAACTCGGAGCATCAGTTGTAGCGGCGCCGCTGTGGGCGGACAACGCCGTGCGCGACGGAAATCTCGTCACCGGTCAGAACCCGGCGTCGGCCGGTTCCGTTGCCGCACTGGTGCTAGAAGCGGTCGGATTGTAACGCACGCAGTGCCGGCGTGGTGGTCGACCAGCCGCCTCGCGCCCCGCGGTGCGCCTGGCCGGCCATCGATGCCGCCGCCGACAGGGTGGAGTGGATCCTGGGGTTCAGCACCAGATGTCGCAGGGGACCCGCTTCCATGTGTCGCCCGCCAGGGCCACGGCAACCTGATGACTCGCGACGCTGTACTCCAGCGGATGGGCCAACGCCGCCCGCTTCGCGTCCGCCGAGATGACCGGGTTCATCGTGAGTCGGTCGCCACCGTCGATCCGGTAGGTAAAAGTCTCCTCTTGATGCTCACCCAGCTTGAACGTCCCGGTGCCGGAAACGCGGTAGGGACCGTCGTCTACCTGATGTGCGTTCTGGTCTAGCGAGCCGAACTGGCCGTCCGCTGTGAAGAAGTGCGAGTGGCGTTGCGGCGCCGCGCCCTGGCACACGTTCTTCTTTTGCGCGAGCTCCTTCGGACTGGCGCCGGGAAAGTAGTCGCCGACCACCCCGGGTGCGAGGGCTTCAAGTCCGGCGTCATGCAAGGCGCGCACCATGGCCTCACAAGTCCTGTCGAGCTCCCATCGTCCCACGAGCCCGACCGATGCAGGGGCGCTGGTCGCTGGCGTAGAAGATGCAAGCGCCTTTGCGGAGGAGTCCGATGGGGCGCCGTCGCCGCTCGATCGCGGGGTGCTGGTCGCCGGAGTGGAAGATGCGAGCGCCTTTGCGGAGGGGACCGATGGGGCGCCGTTGCCGCTCGACCCACAGCCGACTGTCGAGCACGCCACGAGCGCCAAAGCCAGGGCTGTTCTCCTCACGTCGGTACCCCCCTCGTGACGAGACGATCCCTGCGCCCTGACCATGCGTCAATGGCGGAGACCGCCGCCTCTTCGGGCTTCGGCGGCTGAGGCTAGCGACGCATCCCAGCGTTTGGAACGGCACCAACGGCCAGGCTCATTGCCCGTTCGTGACCAGCAACTCTTGGCCGTTCATGTTCACGAGAACTCGGCCGTCGAGCGGCGACCCAGCCGACCATTCCCATTCGGTTGATCCCAACCAGGGGAAGTCAGCCCGTCGGAGTTCCAGCTGGACGACAGTCATGGGTTACGTTCGGGCCATTGACCTATTAAGGAGCGCCATGAACACCGTTGCCCTGGTTGTCAAGCTCGTCGCCAAGCCGGGACAGGAGGACACGGTTGCGGAGTTCCTGACTGGCGCCCTCGAACTCGCCAACGCTGAGCCGGGTACCTCCGTCTGGTTCGCTCTGCGCACCGACAGTTCGACGTTCTGGATCGTGGACGCGTTCCCGGGTGACGTCGAGCGCCAGGCGCACTTGACTGGGCCGATCGCTACGGCCCTGATGCAGAACGCCGAGGCGCTACTCGCGGTCGCGCCCGAGATCTTGCCGGCGGACGTTCTGGCGGAGAAGCTCCCCGCCTGACGTCAGCGTCGCCATCGAGTTGCTTCGAGTCTTGTTGATCACGCGGGCAGCGTCGCCGGCGTGAAGCAGGTCTGTGACAAACGGCGGTCTATAGGTCGACGGATGCCACGCGCCTCGGCGCCTGATCTGTAGCGCGCTCCGGTTCACGGTCGAGAGCGGATCGTCTTGCCAACAACTGGGCCGCGACACTCCGCGCAGGTCGGCTCACACTTTCCTGACTTGCTGACCTTGGCCGGTGGTTCATGTGCCGGCAGATGCAGCCTTTGCCGCAGAACGCATGTTGGCCGACCGGCCCAGACGTGCCCATGGATGAGCTTCGAACAGTGGAAACAGTGGGTCATCGAGTCGGCGTATAGTGCCGGATCCCAGGATGGCGCTTTAGCGCCGACGAAAGGTAACGCGCCCCCTCCGGGGCGGCTACCGTGCGCGTTGGCCTCCCGCTCTGTCGTCGTACAGGCAAGTGCGCCGCACACGCAAAGGGGGCCCGAGCAGCGGAAGGGCCGGTCACCTTGCGGTGACCGGCCCTTCGCGTTGTACAGGTTTGCCTAGATGTCGTAGTACATGGCGAACTCGTACGGGTGCGGACGAAGGCGGACGGCGTCGACCTCGTTCTTGCGCTTGTACTCGATCCAGGTGTCGATGACGTCCTGCGTGAAGACGCCACCCTCGAGCAGGTACTCGTGGTCGAGTTCAAGAGCATCGAGTACGGCGTCCAGCGAGCCGGGCACCTGCGGCACCTGCGCGAGCTGGTCCGGCGGCAGCTCGTAGAGGTCCTTGTCGACCGGCTCCGGCGGCTCGATCTTGTTGCGGATGCCGTCGAGGCCGGCCATCAGCATCGCGGCGAACGCCATGTACGGGTTGCAGGACGGGTCGGGCACCCGGAACTCGATGCGCTTGGCCTTCGGGTTGTTGCCGGTGATCGGGATACGGCAGCAAGCCGAGCGGTTGCGCTGGGAGTAGACCAGGTTGACCGGAGCTTCGTACCCGGGCACGAGGCGGCGGTAGGAGTTCGTCGTCGGGTTGGTGAACGCCAGCAGCGACGGCGCGTGCTTGAGCAGGCCGCCGATGTAGTAGCGCGCGATGTCGGACAGGCCGGCGTAGCCGACTTCGTCGTAGAAGAGCGGCTCCCCGTCCTTCCACAGGGACTGGTGACAGTGCATGCCCGAGCCGTTGTCCATGAAGATCGGCTTCGGCATGAAGGTCACCGTCTTGCCGGCCGCGCGCGCGACGCTCTTGACGACGTACTTGAACGTCAGCAGGTTGTCAGCGGTCTTCAGCAACGAGCCGAACTTGAAGCCGATCTCGGACTGGCCGGCGGTGCCGACCTCGTGGTGCTGCAATTCGACGTCGATGCCGACATCGAGCAATGCGCGGACCATCTCGGAGCGCAGGTCCGCGTAGTGGTCGGTCGGCGGGACCGGGAAGTAGCCGCCCTTGTAGCGCGGCTTGTAGCCGAGGTTGCCGTTGGGCTCCTCGCGACCGGTGTTCCACGCGGCCTCGACCGAGTCGATGTAGTGGTAACTGGAGTGCTGGTTGGTGTCGTAGCGGATCGAGTCGAAGATGTAGAACTCCGCCTCGGGACCGAAGTACGACGTGTCGGCGATGCCCGAACCCTTGAGGTAGGCCTCCGCCTTCGCCGCGATGTTGCGCGGGTCACGGCTGTAGGCCTCACCGGTCAGCGGGTCGTGGATCGAGAAGGTCATGTTGAGCGTCTTGCGCACACGGAACGGGTCGACGTACGCCGTCGTGGGGTCCGGGAGCAGCAGCATGTCGGACTCGTGGATCTCCTGGAACCCGCGGATCGACGAGCCGTCGAACATCCGGCCGTCGGTAAAGATCTCGGGTCCGAAGTTCTCGGCCGGCATGGTGAAGTGCTGCATGATGCCCGGCAGGTCGCAGAACCGGATATCGACGAATTCGACGCCCTCGTCCTTGATGTAGCTCAGGACTTCGTCGGCGCTGGTGAACATCCATCCTCCTTGGGCCCGCCGTTGCGGCGGAAGTTCTGGACCGGGGCGAACGGCAGAGGCACTCGGCCGGTCGCGCTGGTGGGACGCTAGCGGGGGCGGATTTCCCGCTCATATCCGCCGTGTTTCGCGGACGTTACGGGGATTGATTCGGTCGCGAGCACCTGGCGGGAGCCGTCCCGCGTGGCGGACTGCAGGCTAGCGCAGCGCGTCCGGATGACGAACTGCGTGCGCCGCAGCTTGCGTCGGCAAGCAGGCCCGGCCTCCATCGCCCACAGAGTTGCAGGATTCAGGCGGCGCAGTCGGCCGATTCACGCGGCCGGGCAGGCGTGCCGGCAGCGGCGTCGGGTCCAGAGTTGGCCGTGGCGTCCTGCGAACACACCCGTGCTCGCCGGGTGGAGAGCCACGCTCCCACGAGGATCAGGGCGAGCCCCGCCATGGCGGCAGCGGTGATGTGTTCGTGCAGCAGCACGGCGCCGTAAACCAGCGAGAACGGTGGTGTGAGATAGGACACCAGGGCGGCCGGTCCGGTGCCAGCGTCCGTCAGCAGGACGAAATAGAGCAGGAAGGCGACGCCGGTGCCGACTACGCCGAGTAACACGAGTGAGATCGCCGCCCGGACGCTCGGCACGTGGGCGGGCAGCGTCGCCAGGGTGGCGGGGAGCAGCAGCAGTGACGACATGACGAGCATCGCCCCGCTCGCTCCGATCGGGCTCACGTCGGGCATCCAGCGGCGGAGCAGGAAGAT
Organism: Actinomycetota bacterium; assembly: GCA_040005895.1. Classification (GTDB taxonomy): domain Bacteria; phylum Actinomycetota; class Actinomycetes; order BP-191; family BP-191; genus JBDTYE01. Next base: position 7,377 of record JBDTYE010000071.1, read on the forward strand.
CGCGACGGCGTAGCTCAGGGCGGCGACCAGGATCATGCCGGCCGCTAGCAGCGCACTGCTGTCGCTGGAGAGGTCGAGTCCGAGCAGCGCGACCACCCCGATCAAACCCATGCCGAGACCACTCCAGATGCGCCAGCCGACTCTGCGGTCGTGGCCGAACAACGGCGCGAGTACGGCGACCAGCACCGGCTGGGTGGCGATCAGGATGCCGGCCAGTGACGAAGCGACATGCCTCTCGGCGAGGGTGATCAGCATGAACGGCAGCACGACCTGCGCGAGGGCGAGCCCGAGGAGCAGGTGGTAGCGGCCGCGCAGCGAGCGCAGCGTCGTACGCGTCACCGGAAGGGCGAGCAGGACCAGCCCGCCGAGGGTCACGCGCACACCGACGACGGCGAACGGGCCGAAATCGCGGAGGGCGATTTTGATGAAGAGGTACGAGGCACCCCAGATGGCTGCCAGGGCGGCGAGGATGAGGTAGGCGCGGCGGTTCATACACTCATGTTGCCTGGCGGATAGTGATAGGAGAAGTATCGAAGATGGGACCCTGCTTTAAGGAAAACTGATGATCGATGTGCGGCGGTTGCACGTCCTGCGGGCGGCCGCGGCATACGGCAGCTTCTCCAAGGCCGCCGCCGCGCTGCTGCTCACGCCGTCGGCTGTTTCGCAGCAGGTCGCGGCGCTGGAGCGCTCGACGGGCTTCGCGCTGGTCGAACGCAGCACGCGGGGCGTCAGGCTGACCGAGGCGGGCGAGATCCTGGTCGCCGCGGCCGACACGATTGCGGCCGAGGTGCGCCACGCCGAAAACCAGTTGGTTGCTCTGGCGAGCGGCAACGCAGGACGGCTCAGGGTGGCCACGTTTGCAACCGCGAGCCAGCGACTGCTGCCGCCGGCCCTCGCCCGGATGACCCGCGCGCACCCCGATGCGGAACTGCTCGTCGTAGAAGCCGAGCCGCCCGACAGTGTGCCGATGCTGCTGGCCGGCCAGGCGGACGTAGCAGTTGTCTACGCGTTTCCCGATAGCCGCCTCCGGCCGCCGGCGAAGCGCGATTCGCGGCTGCGCTGGACCACGCTGCTCGATGACACGCTGCACGCGGTCCTGCCGATCGACCACCCGCGGGCCAGGGCGCGCCGGGTCGACATCGCCGACCTGGCGGACGATCCGTGGGTGCAGGGCCTCGCCGATTCCGGCGAGGTGCTCGAGCAATTGGCGGCGCGCGCCGGCTTCGAGCTGAAGGTCTCTTGCACGAGCAGCAACTACCAGTTCATCCAGGCGATGGTCGCTGCCGGAATCGGCATCGCGCTGGTGCCGGAGACGGCGCTCGCCCGCGACATCAAAGGAGTGGTCGCAGTGCCGTTGTCGGGTGCCCGCCCGTTCCGGCGGATCAGCGCGGTAACCGTGCGACGGCGCCGGTCGCCGCTGGTCGACGAGTTGCTCGTCCTGCTCGGGCAGGCGAGCGCGGGCAGGAAGTTCTAGCGGATCTTGCCGCCGCGCGGCATCGGGCCTTTGGGAATCGGCACGTTGGCCCCACCGATCGCCTTGAGCCGGGACTCCAGTTCGTTGACTTCCTTCGGCTTGAGGTTGCGGGGCAGTTTCATCAGGTGCGATTGCAGCTTGCGCAGGGGCACCTGCCCCTCCTCCTCGCCGACGACGACGTCGTAGATCGGTTTGTCGCCGACCAGGCGGCGTACCTTGCGGGCCTGCATGCCGATGAGTTCGCGCGGCTTGGCGCCGCTGCCCTCGGCGACCAGGATCACGCCCGGCCGCCCGACCACCCGGTGCACGAGGTCGTAGTTACGGGTGAACTCGACCGCCTGGGTGACCCGCCAATCACCGCGCATGGAGCCCATGACGGCGAACGCCGCTCCCGGCTGGCCCTCGATCCGCGAGAACGCCATCTTGCTGGCCCGGCGGCCGGCGATGCTCATCGCGGCGAGCGCGGCGATGCTGATACCGAGGATGCCGATGATCACCGGGTGCCCCAGCAGGAAGCCGATCGCAATCATCACCGCGAGGGTTCCGAGGAACACCCCGACCACGATCGGGATGAATTTCGGGTCGCCCTTGGCCGTCACGGACAGCGCGTCGCGGATCTGGCCGAGGCGTTCGCGGCGGGTCGGCTTGCCGGGGGTCTTCGCAGTCATGCGCGTAAGGATAGGGCGTCCATGTCGTACTCCCGGCACGGACCGATCAAGTGGTGCGCAGCAGGAACGCGGCCCAGGCGCGGAACGGCTGCCAATCCGCGGCCAGCTGCTCGAATTCGGTCTCGGACAGCGGCTCGTTCCGGCCCAGCAGGCCTCCTGCGGCGGCCAGCAGCCGCGGCTCGCCGACAGGAAGGAAGTCCACGCCTAGCGCCCTGACGAGAATCAGCATGGCGTAGAAATCGCCGATCCCGCGGATCGACTTCAGCTGCGCGAGTGCATCTTGCGGCGGCAGTTTCGCCAGCGTTGAAGCATCGAGTACGCCGTCCAGCGCGGCTTGCGCAACGCCGTGCAGCCTCCTGATCTTTTCGGCCGGCGTGCCCGGCAACTCCTCCACCTCGAGCAGGCGATCGGGCGTGGGCAGGACAGTCATCCGGTCGCCCCCCACGTCGATGCTGCGACCGTGCTCCGCCATCAGTGCCCGCCGCAGGACGGCGCCTCTCGCTGCCGGCACGCGGGCGGACAGAACTGCCCAGACCGTCGCTTCGTACGGGTTGGGGAACAGCACCGGCCGGGCGCCGGGGGAGCGGGACTGCAACGCGCCCAGCGCCTTGTCTGTCTGGCCGAGTGCCTCGAAGGCGTTGCCGTCGAGGTCGAGCGAGAGCAAGCGGCGTACCTGGGCAATGAGCTCGGGGGTCGAGGAGCTCGTGAAGGTCGCGTCGAGAGTGTCTGGTGCCCGAGGTCGCAGGGTCACGCCCCTTGTCCCCGCCAGGTCGTCCGTGACGAACGCCAGCCGCAAGGCGCCATCCGCACTCATGCCCCGGTGGGTCGCCGGCGGCCACCCTGACAGGAACCGGCCCGCTGCCTCGAGAGCGAACCGGCCCGACACGCGCAGCTCCACCTGATCACTCGATGTCGGGTTCAACGCGGCCTCCAGCCGGCGAGTTTGCGCAGGGTTGACAGCAGCCGTTTGTTGTCGACACCCGAAAAGAAGGCGGCGTCCGCTGCCTCCACCTGCGCGACGGCGCTTTCGGCCAAGGCCGCCCCCTTGCGAGTGACAGCGAGACGCTTGATGCGCGCATCCGTGCTATCTGCCACGCGTGTCACCAACCCCTGCTTCTCCAGCGTTCGCAGCACCTGACTGGTCATCATCACGTCGGTGCCCGCGTGGTCGGCGACCTCTCGTTGGCTCGGCAATTGGCCTCCCTGCCCGGCCTCGGTCGCCAGCCACCAGACCGAGGCGAGGAGGACGAACTGCACGTGCGTCAGCGCCAGCGGCTTGAGGGTCGACGTCATCTCGCGCTGCCATCTCAACGTCGTACGCCAGAGCAGGAAGCCGGGACTCGCGTCCGGGCCGGATGTGCCAGGGGGTGTCATACGGACGCCTGATCCGCCGACTCCGCCACCTGCAGCAGCCGGCGCATCGTCGCGGGCATGTCAGCCACCATCGAGCGGCCCATCCACCGGGCGAACATCGCTGCGAGCGGACCGGTGAACCACACCCGTTGCGTGACAGCGTTTCCGGTCGGTGTGGCAGCGATGTGGTGTGCGAACCGGACGCGCGCCAGCGGCAACGTGGTTGCGTCCGTGAAGGACTTGCCAGGGGTGACCTCCGCGAGCACGAACCTCAGGCTCGGCCCGCCCTTGGGCTTGATCCGCCCGGTCGTACCCGGGGCGAAGGGCCCTTCCAGCGAGACGTGCGTGATGCCTTCGTCCCATTCGTGCCAGCGGGCCGGGTCGGCGTAAAGGGTCCAGATCTGTTGTGCCGTCGCCGTGGTGTTCTCGGTGTGCTCGAATTGCCACATCGTCCTGCTCCCATCAGTGTAGGGACTGCTCTGCGCGCAGACTATATGCGCGCTTACTATTGCGTCAAGTCTGTAGGAGGGGCAAGCCCTTTGCGTGTCAGCTCTCGGGCGAGTCTTGGTGTTTTGCGGCCCGGCGCTCGGTGTCGACTCGATCGAGCTCGGATGCTTCTTCGAAGGTCGGAGCGGTTCCGCCGAGCCGGCGCGGCAGCCACCACTTGCCGGCCTTGTCGGAGGTCGGGGGGTAGTCGGCCTGCGCCCGGTCGAGCAGTGTCTGCATCCGGGACTTGAGTTCGGCGGTGACGGCAGTAGCGTCGTCGGAACGGACCGGGTGCAGGGGCTCGCCGATGAAGACCAGCACGGTCGCGCCGCGCTGCAGATCCGGCTTGCGGCCTTTGGTCATGATCCGCTGCGTACCCCACACGACCGTCGGGACCAGTGGCACGCCGGCAGCCGCGGCCATCCGCGTCGAACCGGTCTTGAACTCCTTGAGCTCGAACGAGCGGCTGATCGTCGCCTCGGGGAACATCCCGACCAGCTCGCCGGACTTGAGAACCGCAAGGCAGTCGCGGTACGAGGCCGCTCCCGACGCGCGATCGACCGGGATGTGGTGCATTCCGCGCATCAGCGGGCCGGCCAGCCTGTGGTCGAACACCTCTTTCTTCGCCGCGAACCTGATCAGCCGCTTGGGTCGCATCGAGTCGGCGGCCCAGCCGGCGTAGACGAAGTCGAGGTAGCCGATGTGGTTGATTGCCACGACGGCGCCACCGGTTGTGGGCAGGTTCTTCGCGCCGTCGACGCGCACCCGGATGCCGAAGCAGCGGCTGAGTGTCTTGGCGAACCCGACGATGACGGGATACGTGAAGTCCGACATGGCTGGGGACGTTACCGGAGCCGGTAGCGTGCCGGTGACCACGCCGCGACACACGAGGTGAGCACATTGCCCGAACTGTTGACCGCCTTGCTCCTCGGCGCCGCCGCCGGCGTCCTGTCCGGAATGTTCGGGATCGGCGGGGGAGTCGTCATCGTGCCCGCCCTGGTGCTGGTGATGGGCTTCTCCCAACGCGAGGCGACGGGCACGTCATTGATGGCGCTGGTGCTGCCGGTTGGGCTGCTTGCAGTGATCGCGTATGCGCGCGCTGGTGACGTCAACGTCCGTTTCGGTCTCGTCATGGCGGCCGGAATCTTCGTCGGTGCTCTCGGCGGTGCGCGGATCGGCCTCGGGACGTCGGAATTGGTGATGCGCCGGGCCTTTGCTGTCGTCCTGCTAGCTCTGGCGGTCAGGTTGGCCTTCGTGAAGGCATAGGTCGTCGGCAGTGTCGCCTGAACGGCCCTGGCGCGGCGGTCGTCATAGGGCCATGCTGCAGCCAGGGCGACGAGAGGCTTCGCATGTCAACGACCTGGCAGGCAACGACGGAGCAAGCGGCGCCGGGCGAGCTGACAGGCGTACACGAACAGCGCGCTCAGCTGCGCGCAGCGATGAACGGTGTCGAGGCCGCACTCTCGTCGGCGCTGGCCGGCCGGGTCGTCGAGTGGGCGGCCGAGCTCGAGCCGGCGATGATGCGACTGCGCGACTCGGTCAACCGCCACATCACGGTCACGGAAGGCCCTGGCGGGCTTTTCGAACAGATCCAGACCGACTCCGCCAGACTCTCCGGCGCCGTGCAGCGGCTGCACTCCGAACACGAGCGGTTCCAGGTCGAGATCGACGAGATGCTCGCCAAGCTGGCGGAAGAGCCGGCCGACCCGGTGGCGATGGGAGCCTTGCGCGAACAGATCACGTCGTTGCTCGGGCGCATCGTCAGGCACCGTCAACGCGGCGCAGATCTGATCAACGAGGCCTACCAGGTGGACATCGGCGGCGGCTGAGCAGGCTGTGACGGCCGCACGGCTTTCTAGACGCGCGTTGCCAGTGCGGCGGCGTACATGCGCCCGGCCCGGTACGACGACCGCACCAGCGGACCTGACTGGACGCCGAGGAAGCCGAGTTCTTCGGCCTGCCCACCGAATGCCGCGAACTCGTCCGGATGGACGAAGCGCGTCACCGGGTGGTGACGCGGGGTCGGTCGCAGATACTGGGTGATCGTGATCAGGTCGCAGTGCGCTTCGCGCAGGTCGCGCAACGCCTGACCGATCTCGTCGGCATCCTCGCCCATGCCGAGGATGAGGTTGCTCTTGGTGATCAGGCCGGCTTCGTGCGCCTGCACGAGGACGTCGAGCGAGCGTCCGTAGCTGAACGCCGGCCGGATCCGCCGGAAGATGCGGGGCACCGTCTCCAGGTTGTGCGCGAACACCTCGGGTGCGGCGTCGAAGACCTGGGCCAGGAGGTCCGGCTCGCCGTTGAAGTCCGGCGCGAGCAGCTCTACGCCGCAGCCGGGGTTGACCGCGTGGATCTGCCGCACCGTCTCGGCGTACAACCAGGCGCCGCCGTCCTCGAGGTCGTCGCGCGCGACGCCCGTGATGGTCGCGTAGCGCAGGCCCATCGTCTGGACCGAGCCTGCAACCCGGCGCGGTTCGTCGCGGTCGAGCGGCTCCGGCTTGCCAGTG
>JBDTYE010000072.1:0-13839 GCA_040005895.1 Actinomycetota bacterium
GCACCGAAGACAGCCTCGGCGCCGGCTGGAATTCGGGCGGCAGCCGCGGACACACCAGGCCCCAGGATCACGCGCTACGCCGGCAGGACGACAACCCGTCGCTGCGGCTCCTCGCCCTCCGACTCGCTGACGACCCCGTCGACGGCTGCTACCGCGTCGTGCACCACCTTGCGCTCGAAGGGGGTCATTACCGCCAGCTGCTCGCGTTCGCCGGTTTCGGCAACCCGCTTGGCCACCTCGGTGCCGAGCTTGGTGAGCTCCGCGCGACGCCGGGCGCGGAAGCCACCGACGTCGAGCATCAGTCGGCTGCGTTCGCCGGTCTGCTGCAGCACCGCCAGCCGGGTCAGCTCTTGCAGCGCCTCGAGCGTCGTTCCGCGCGGCCCCACCAGGGAATCGAGGTCGCGCCCGACGATCTCGACGATGGCGCGATTGCCTTCGACGTCGAGATCGAGGTCTCCGTCGATGTCGAGAATGTCCAGCAGCGTCTCCAGATAGTCGGCCGCGATCTCGCCCTCGTGCTCGAGCTCGGCCACTCGACCACCCGTCGCCGCGGCGCCTTCCGGCGCCTCGATGACAGTCTGCTCAGCGTCGTCCACCACGTCGCTGCCCTTTCTTACGGTTGTTGCGGTTGGCACCGGTGGCCGGCGGCTTGGCCGGTTCGGTCGGAAGCTTGTCGCCGGCGGTACCGGAAGCGCCGTTGGCGCCGATCGGGTCGGCGTCCTGGGCACTCGCCGCGGCATCGGGCGCCTTGCCGTTCGCCGACGCCTTGGGTCCGCGTGCGGGCTTGAAGCCGGGTGGGAGCGGCTGGCTCACCGGCGGCCGGACCGCTTCCGGGGGCGCACCGGCATCCATGGCCTTGATGACGACGCGCTGCTGCGCCATCGACCAGAGGTTCGTCGTCGTCCAGTAGATGAGTACGCCGAGTGCGACGTTGATGCCGAAGACCCCCATCATCACCGGCATGACGTAGAGCAGAACCTTCTGCTGGGTGGCGGCCGCGTTGTCCGTGGGTGCGTTCTTGGCCATCAACTGCTTCTGTGTGATGAACGTCGTCACGGCCATCAACAGGATCAGGACGATCGTGACGATCCGCACCGAGCCGAGTTGGGCCCCGAGAGCTTTGAGCACTTCGGGCTTGGAGTTGAATCCGGCGGCGATCGGTGCCCCGAAAACCTTCGCTTTCCCGGCCTGCTCAACGGTCTTTGCGGTAATGCCGTGGAACTCGTGGAACTTGTAGGCGCCGTCGATCAGGCGCGGCTGGAATGCCCGCAGCACCCGGAAGAGCGAGATGAAGATCGGCATCTGCAGGATGAGTGGCAGGCAGCCGGCGACCGGGTTGGCGCCGTTCTCCTTGTAGAGCTTCATCATCTCGGTGTTGAGCGTCTCGCGATCGCCCTTGTGCTTGACCTGCAATTCCTTGATGAGCGGCTGCAACACCGTCATCTTGCGCTGGGACCGGATCTGCTTGACGAACAGCGGGAAGAGCAGGAGCCGCACTGTGGCCGTGAGCAGCACGATGGCCAGTGCCCAGGACAATCCGCTGCTGGCGCCGCCGGCGTACTTGGTCACCTTGTGGATCGCGACGAGGTAGTAGGCGATGCCGCTATACAGCGGATCAAGTATTCCGGTCAGCACGAGAGGAACTCCTGGTCTGTCAGCCGGCCGCGGGGCGGTGTGCCCGCGTCACGGTACTCGCCGCAACCGGCGAAGGCGTCTGCGTGCCGGGCACGGGGTCGTAGCCCCCCGGGTTGAACGGGTGGCAGCGCCCGATGCGGCGAACCGCGAGCCAACTGCCGCGGACCGGGCCGTATTCGCGCAGTGCCGTTTCGGCGTACGCGCTGCACGTCGGGTGGAAGCGGCAGCGCTTCCCGAGCAGCGGGCTGAGTGCTCGGCGATAACCGCGCACGAGCAGCAACAGGATCGCCGTCATGCGGACGTCCGGGAAAGCCGGCGCAAGCCCGCGTCGACGTGTGCGGCAAGCTGCTCTGACGACAGTTCGGCCGCGCCGGGCAGCGCCCGGATCACGAGCATCGAGCTGCTGGGCAGCGTCGTGAGGCGGTTGCGAACGAGGTTGCGGAGCCTGCGCCGGGTGCGATTGCGGATCACGGCGTTGCCGACGGCCCGGCCGACGACGACGCCGGCGCGCGGCGGCAGCGGAATCGCAGGGCCCTCGAGCGGGCCTGGCAGCAGGTGTACGACGAGTGGTCCGCGACCGGCCCGGCGGCCCGATCGCAACACGGCGGTGAAGTCGTCGCTACGCCGCACGCGCGAGGCGGCGGGCAGCACGTCAGGCCGACAGCTCCCGGCGGCCCTTGGCGCGCCGGGTAGCGAGAATGGCGCGACCCGCTCGGGTGCGCATGCGCAGCCGAAAGCCGTGCGTCTTGGCACGACGGCGATTGTTCGGCTGGTACGTGCGCTTGCTCACGAAAAGCTCCACTCGGGATGACGTCGGGTTGCAGCCGGAAGAGCGGCCACGTGAGTATCGCACCGGTCTACCGGCATACGATTGCCCCACGATACGCAGGCGATCCAAGCCGGTCAAACACCGCGAGGCTCCGGACAGCGTGTCGTTTTCGTTGCTTGTGGACAACTGCTGGACTGGGGTTCCCGGCACGCGTTATCGTCGCGCCGCGCCGTGACTTCCCCCGCAGGTCCGCCTGCTGCATGACGTCAGTGATAGTCCACCTGCTTCGGCGGGCCGGATGGCTTTCTGACGTCCGAACTGCGCCGGTGCTTCACCACTGGCGACGTTCCACCATGTGTGGTGCGCCCAGACCGGACAACGGCTGGAAGCTACGTGCAGCAATGCGCGTGCACAGGATGTGGATGACGGTGTGGACGACTGGGTGGACGACACGCAAAACCGCACGTCGTGGGCGTGAATCAGCACGGTCGGCCGCACTCAGCGGGCTGTGGACATGACCGACCGAGAGGACGCCCGCCGTGGCTGCTGAAGACACCATCGATCTGGTTGCCGTATGGGAACGCTCGCTCGATGGGCTCTCCGACGGCGTACTCAATGCCCAGAACCGGGCTTGGATCTCGCTGACGCGCCCGCTCGGCCTGGTCGAGGACACCGCGCTGCTCGCCGCGCCAAACGAATTCACGAAGGAATTACTCGAGACGCGCTTCCGGCCGATGATCGCCAGCGCGCTCTCCGCCGAGTTGGGCCGCGAGATCCGGGTGGCGGTCACCGTTTCCCCCGCGCTCGACATCCCCGTCAGGCTGGACGACCACAGCCCGGCAGCGCTGCCGGCGCCCGAACCCCCAGCACCTGGAATGGGGCGTGACACGTCAGGACACCGACCGGCCGAGCCGGCGCGGCTCAACCCGAAGTACACCTTCGAGACCTTCGTCATCGGGTCGAGCAACCGGTTCGCGCACGCCGCCGCGGTTGCTGTCGCGGAAGCGCCCGCCAAGGCATACAACCCGCTGTTCATCTACGGCGAGAGCGGGCTCGGCAAAACCCACCTGCTGCACGCGATCGGCCACTACGCGACGAGCTTGTTCAGCGGCCAGCGGGTGCGCTATGTGAGCTCCGAGGAGTTCACCAACGATTTCATCAACTCGATCCGTGACGACAAGGCCGGCGCGTTCCAGCGCCGCTACCGCGACGTCGACATCCTGCTGGTCGACGACATCCAGTTCTTGGAGAACAAGGAGCGGACGCAGGAGGAGTTCTTCCACACGTTCAACACGTTGCACAACGCCAACAAACAGATCGTGATCAGCTCCGACCGGCCGCCCAAGCAGTTGTCCACTCTCGAAGACCGGCTGCGTAACCGGTTCGAGTGGGGCTTGATCACCGACGTACAGCCACCCGACCTGGAGACCCGCATCGCCATCTTGCGCAAGAAAGCTGCTCAGGAGCGGCTGGCCGCGCCGCCGGAGGTGCTCGAATACATCGCGAGCAAGATCCAGAGCAACATCCGCGAACTCGAGGGCGCGTTGATCCGCGTCACGGCCTTCGCGAGCCTCAACCGCCAGGTCGTCTCGCTGGATCTCGCCGTCATCGTGCTCAAGGACCTGATCTCCGACCAGAGCGGCCCGGAGATCACCGCAGCCACGATCATGGCTGCCACGGCGGCGTACTTCGGGTTGTCGATGGAGGACCTCTGCGGCTCCTCACGCTCACGTGTGCTGGTCACCGCACGCCAGATCGCGATGTACCTGTGCCGCGAGCTCACCGACCTGTCGCTGCCGAAGATCGGCCAGACGTTCGGCGGCCGGGACCATACGACGGTCATGCACGCCGACCGCAAGATCAGGTCGCTGATGGCCGAGCGCCGGTCGATCTACAACCAGGTCACCGAACTCACCAACCGGATCAAGATCCGGGCCCGGCCGGCGTGACCGTTATGTCGCACTGTGTAACAAGATCACCTAGTGCACACCTTGTGGACAAGAATGTGGACAGCGTGGGGGCGGTCGCCTTGTCGCTGGGGACCGGCATAGTGGGCGCCGGGTCGGTCGGTCGGCTGGCCGGCTCCTCCACACGGTCGTCCACCCGGGGGCAAGGCCTTGACCAGCAGTTACGCCTCTTACCCACAGATCCGAGCCACCTATGGTGACGAACAGTATTTCTCTTACACGGCATCAAGAGCAGTTACAGGAACCCGTCCCAACTGGGGACGACAACCGCAGGGAAGGCGGTCACCGGTGAAGTTTCGGGTCGAGCGTGACGACTTCGCTGACGCCGTCGCATGGACCGCACGGACGCTGCCGGCGCGACCGGCAGTTCCGGTGCTGGCCGGCTTGCTGATCGACGTGACTGGCCACGAATTGCGCCTCTCCGGGTTCGACTACGAGGTTTCGGCGGAGGCACTGCTGGACTGCCAGGCCACCGACGGAGGCAAGGTGCTCGTGTCCGGCCGGCTGCTGGCGGAGATCACGCGCAGCCTCCCGGCTGCTGCGGTCGACGTCGAGACCAGCCGATCGAGTGTCGTGCTCACGTGTGGGTCGGCGCGTTTCACGCTGCCGACGCTGCCGGTCGAGGACTACCCGACGCTGCCACCAATGCCGGAATTGGCCGGCCGCATCGCGAGTGACGCATTCGCAGCCGCGGTCGCGCAGGTATTCGTTGCGGCCGGCAAGGACGACACACTGCCGGTGCTGACCGGCATCCGGGTCGAGGTAGACGGCGAGCAGTTGACGCTCGCAGCCACGGATCGCTACAGGCTGGCGATCCGCGACATCAAATGGCGGCCGGAAAACCTCACTGCGGCGACGACCGCGCTGATCCCGGCGCGCACCCTGGCCGAAGCGGCGAAGACGCTGGCCGGCACTGGCGCCGAGGTGTCCATCGCCCTGGGCACAGGCGCCCAGGGCGAAGGCATGGCGGGCTTTTCCGGGGGCACGCGGCGTACGACGACGCGGTTGCTCGAGGGCGAGTTCCCGAAATACCGCTCGTTGCTTCCCAATGAGTTCGGGTCATCGGCCCGAGTCACGACTTCGCAGCTCGTCGAGGCCGTCAAGCGGGTGTCGCTCGTCGCGGCACGCAACACCCCGATCCGGCTTACGTTCGCGGCAGACGAGCTCGTCCTGGAGGCCGGCACTGGTGGCGAGGCACAGGCGTCCGAAGCGATCGAGACGGCCTACGACGGCGAGGGGATGACGATTGCGTTCAACCCGGCCTACCTGCTCGACGGGCTCGGCGCGGTCGACTCGGACCTGGCGCACATGTCATTCAACGGTGCGGTCAAACCCGCCGTCATCACCGGCAAGGAGACCGAAGCCGACTACCGCTACATGCTGATGCCGGTCCGGCTCTCCGGCTGATCCACCTTTCCGACACCCGCCATAGCTAAGGGGCGCACGTGCAGCTCGGCATGATCGGTCTGGGCAAGATGGGCGGCAACATGGTCACGCGCCTGCGCGGCGCGGGGCACGAGGTGGTCGGCTTCGACCGCAATCCCGGCAGCCGCGACGTCGATTCTCTGGAGGCGCTGGTCGCTGCGCTCAGCGCGCCCCGGGCGGTGTGGGTGATGGTCCCGGCCGGCGATCCCACCGAGCAGACCGTCACCGACCTGCTCGGTCTGCTCGGGGCGGGTGACGTGATCATCGACGGCGGCAACTCCTACTACGTCGATTCCGTACGCCGCGGCTCGGCAGCGGCCGAGCGCGGCATCGGTTTCGTCGACGCGGGCGTCAGCGGCGGCATCTGGGGCTTGACCGAGGGATATGCGCTCATGGTCGGCGGTGCGCCCGAGGACGTCGCCAAGGTCCAGCCCATTTTCGATTCCCTGAAGCCTGCCGAAGACGGCTTCGTGCACGCCGGCAAGGTCGGCGCCGGGCACTACACGAAGATGGTCCATAACGGCATCGAGTACGGCCTCATGCACTCCTACGCGGAGGGGTTCGAGCTGCTCGCCAAGTGCGAGTTCGACATTCCGATCCAAGCGGTCATCGAGTCGTGGCGGCACGGCACGGTCGTGCGGTCCTGGCTGCTCGACCTGCTTGCGAAGGGCCTGAGCGAGGACCCAGGCCTGAAGAAGGTCAGCGGCTACTCGGCGGATTCGGGCGAGGGCCGCTGGACCGTGCAGGAGGCGATCAGGCTGTCGGTGCCGCTCAACGTCATCTCCGCGTCGCTGTTCGCACGATTCGCTTCGCGCCAGGAGGACTCCGAGGCGATGAAAGTGATCGCGACGCTGCGCAACCAGTTCGGCGGCCACGCGGTCAAGCTCGAGACCGAGCACGAGACCGGGGCGGAATCCGAGGCGCGCGAGGCGGCGCAGGGCGAGGCTCCGGCGTAACTCATGTACGTTTCCAAGCTCGCCGTGACCGACTTCCGCAGCTATGCGCAGGCCTACGTCGAGCTCGAGCCCGGCCCGAGTGCGTTCATCGGCCCCAACGGGCAAGGCAAGACCAATCTTGTCGAGGCCATCGGCTACGCCGCGACGCTCGACAGCCACCGCGTGTCGGGCGACGCGCCGCTGGTGCGCCAGGGTGCGGAGCGGGCGGTGATCCGCGCTGAGGTGCAGCGGGACGGCCGGGCCACCCTCGTCGAGATCGAACTCAATCCCGGCCGGGCCAACCGGGCGCGGCTGAACAAGTCGCCGGTACCGCGCCCACGCGAGGTCCTCGGCGTACTGCGGACAGTGTTGTTCGCCCCCGAGGACCTACAGCTGGTCAAGGGTGATCCGGAGGCGCGCCGCCGATTCCTGGACGAACTGCTCATCGCCCGCACGCCGCGCTACCACGGGGTACGGGCGGACTACGAGCGGGTCCTCAAACAGCGCAACACACTGCTCAAGACATCAGGCGCCGCGGTGCGCGCGCAGCGCGGCGGGAGCGGCGATCTGCGCACCCTGGACGCCTGGGACGAGCACCTGGCCCGGCATGGCGCCGAGCTGCTCGCCGGCCGGATCGAAATCGTGGAGACGTTGCGGCCCCTGGTGGACAAGGCGTACGACGCGGTGTCCGGTGGCGCCGGCCCGACCCGGCTCGACTACAAGTCATCGCTCGGACCGGACACGCCGCTGGTGCCGGACCGGGATCTGCTCGCGGCGGCGATCACGGCGGAGGTGTCCCGGTTGCGGCCGCAGGAACTCGAACGCGGCGTGTCACTGGTGGGACCGCACCGCGACGACCTGGTGCTCTCGATCGGCGATTTCACCGCGAAGGGCTATGCAAGTCACGGCGAATCGTGGTCGCTCGCCCTCGCGCTGCGACTCGGCTCGCACGATCTGCTCACCGCCGACGGCGGCGAGCCGGTGCTGATCCTCGACGACGTGTTCGCCGAGCTCGACACCCGACGCCGTGACCGGCTCGCCGATCTGGTGGCCGGTTGCGAGCAGGTTCTGGTGACGGCGGCAGTGGTCGACGACGTGCCGGCGCAGCTGATCGGCGCGAGGTACGACGTGATGGGCGGCGAGGTGACACGTGTCCGCTGAGAGCGACGACGAGGGCGCCGACGCGAGCGGCGTCCCGCTGGCTCCGCCGACCGGTCCAGATCTGGCGCGGTCGATCCTGGCCGAAGTGAAGGCCGAGGCCGAACGCCGCCGGGCCGCCTCCCCGGCCGCCCGGCGGATGGCATCGGACAAGCGAGCGGAGCTGCGCCGCACCCGCAAGCGGCGGCCGGGCGACAGTGCCGATCCGGTCGGCTTCGCGGCAGCGATCGAAGCACTGCTCGCCTCGCGCGGCTGGAAGGCGGAGGTCAAGTCCGCGTCGGTGATCAGCCGGTGGGATCAGCTGGTCGGAGCAGACGTAGCCGCGCACGCCACGCCGGTGTCCCTCAACGAAAAAGTCCTTGTTGTGCAAGCAGAATCCACCGCTTGGGCGACGCAACTGCGGCTGTTGTCGCGGTCGCTGCTCACTCGCATCCAAGCCGAGGTCGGCGCTGAAACCGTTGCGTCGCTGCGCATTCATGGTCCCAGTGGCCCGAGCCGGCCGGCCGGGCAATGGCGTACGCCGGACAGCCGCGGCCCGCGCGACACCTACGGCTGAGGCGCGCCGCGATGACTGATCTCGAGCCGGGTCACTGCGCATTCAAGGACCTTTGTCTTGATGCGAATTCAGCTAAGAACGCCGCAGGCTTCTGGGCGCCGGCGCTCGGATTGCGGGCCGAACGCAAGGGCGACGACTGTGTCCTCACCGACGACGTCGACGAGCACACCCTATGGATCAACACAGTGCCTGAGCCTCCAACGGTGAAGAACAGGGTCCACCTCGACGTGATCACGGGGGCTGTCGCCGATCTGGTGGCCCTCGGCGCAAGAGTGATCGACGAACTGCCGAAGTGGACCGTGCTGGCGGATCGGGAGGGGGGTGAGTTCTGCGCATTCGTACGGCCGCCGGAAGAGCTGAACAGCTACCGGTTGTTGGAACTCGTGGTCGACTCCGCCGACCCGGGAGCGATCGCCCGGTGGTGGGCTGACCGCTTCGGTGTTACGCCGCGGCAGTCCGACCACGGTGGGTTCCGGTGGCTCGAGGACGTCCCGCGGATGCCGTGGGAGATGGTCTTCCACCGGGTGCCGGAACCCAAGGCGGTCAAGAACCGCGTGCACTGGGACGTGCTCGGGGTCACCGCGGAGTTCCTTGCCGTGGGGGCGACCAGGTACGCCGGCCCGGTCGACCCCGCGAATGCCTGGGATGTCCTCGTAGATCCCGAAGGCAACGAGTTCTGCGTGTTTGCGCCTAGTGCGTAACGGCTTCACCGGTCTGCACGCGCCACAACGCGGCGTACAAGCCACCGCTGGCAACCAGCTCGTCGTGCGTGCCGGCTTCGACGACCTCGCCGCGCTCGAGCACATGGATCCGGTCGGCGTGCCGCACGGTCGAGAGCCGGTGCGCGATCACCAGCATCGTCCGGCCGGCGGAGACCCGGTCGAGCGAACGCTGGATCGCCGCCTCGGTCTCGTTGTCGACCGCTGAAGTCGCCTCGTCGAGGACGAGAATCGCCGGATCGCGGACCAGAGCGCGGGCGATCGAGAGCCGCTGGCGCTGTCCTCCGGACAGCTTCTGGCCGCGTTCGCCGACCACCGTGTCGTAGCCGAGGGGCATCTCGGTGACGAAGTCGTGAGCTTCCGCGAGGCGCGCGGCGTTGGCGATCTCGTCCGGCGTCGCATCCGGCCGGCCATAGGCGATGTTCTCCGCAACGCTGCCGTGGAAGAGGAAGACGTCCTGGCTCACGAAGCCGATCGCGCCGCGCAGGCTGCCGAAGGTCAGGTCGCGGATGTCGTTTCCGTCGACGGTGATGCGGCCGCCGGAGGGCTCGTAGAGGCGCAACAGAAGCTTGACGATCGTTGACTTGCCAGCGCCGGTCGACCCGACGATCGCGTGCGTCTCGCCGGCGGGTACGTCGACGGTGAGGCCGCGGAGCACCTCGGCGCCGCCCGGTGGGCCGTAGCCGAAGTGGACGTCCTCGAACCGCACCGCTCCTACAACAGGTGCCGGAAGTGCCGCTGTGCCAGGCAGAACTGCGGGCGGCACCGCCAGCAGGTCGAGGATGCGGCGGGTCGAGGCCATTGCCCGCTGGTAAAGGTCGAAGGTCTCACCCAGCCGGGTCAGTGGCCAGAGCAGCCGCTGCGTCATGAAGACGAGCACCGAGTAGAGACCGACCTCGAGCCGGCCGTCCAGAGCCGCGAAGCCGCCGATGAGCAGCGTCGCGGTGAAGCCGGCGAGGATCGCCATCCGGATGATCGGCACGAAGGCCGACGAATAACGGATGGCGTCGGCGTTGGCCTGCCGGTAGGCCTCCGACTGCGCGCCGATGCGCGCGATCTCCCGGTCCTCCGCAGTGAAGGCCTTGATGGTCGCGATACCGCCGAGGTTGTTGGTGAGCGAACCGGAGAGTTCGCCGACCTTCTCGCGCACCGCGGTGTAGCGCGGTTCGAGCCGGCGCTGGTATCGGACCGAGCCCAAGATGATGATCGGGATCGGCACGAACGCGTAGATCGCCAGTTCCCACGACGTGACGAAGAAGACGATGCCGACGAGGATGACGTTGAGCGTCGTACGGATGATCTCCACCGCGCCGATGTCGAGAAACCGCTCCAGCTGGTTGACGTCGTCGTTGAGCACCGAGAGCAGGCCGCCGGTCGAGCGGTCTTCGAAGTAGGCCATCTCGAGTTTCTGCACGTGTGCGTAGGCGTCCATCCGCGCCTCGTGCTCGATCGTCTGGGCCAGATTGCGCCAGAGCAGACTCGAGATGTACTCCGTGAGCGACTCGAGGAGCCACACGACCAGGTTGATGACCGCGATGATGACGATCTGCGATCTCCGGTCGCCGGTGCCGAAGATCCGCCCTACGAACGACCGGTTGCCCTGGACGACCACGTCGACGGCCGCGCCGATCAGCAGTTCGGGGGCGACGTCGAAGACCTTGTTGAGCGACGCGAAGACCGTCGCTGCCCACACCCGCCGGCGATGCGCCCGCGTGTAGTGCCAGAGCCTCGCCAGCGGCCGCTCGTCGCGTTTCGGCGCGACCGCGCCGTCCCGAGGAGGTACGCCGCCGGGACGGCTATCCGGGGTCGCAGCGGCGTCGTCCACACTCAGGGGGGTCGTTGTCACGCTGGGCACCGTACCCGGCGCGGTGGTCGAAACTCACCTGCGTTTGTGCGCCTCAGCAGCCGCTCCTGAACCAGGGCTCGCGTGGGGGGACATCACCCCGGCCCCGATCAAGCACCA
Organism: Actinomycetota bacterium; assembly: GCA_040005895.1. Taxonomy (GTDB): domain Bacteria; phylum Actinomycetota; class Actinomycetes; order BP-191; family BP-191; genus JBDTYE01. The sequence continues at coordinate 11,128 of JBDTYE010000072.1, forward strand.
CGAGCGTCCACAGGCCGGTCCAATGCCCGTTTGAGCGTCCGCGGTCGGTTAGAATGGAAGTCACAGTTGGCCCGACCCGTCAGTCCCGCTGCCCCCGTGTGCCCGGGGCGGTTCTGACACCCGATGTCGCGGCCGGAACCAGGAGAGATGTGTCCTACGACGCCGCCAGTATCAAGGTCCTCGAGGGTCTCGAAGCCGTTCGTAAGCGCCCGGGCATGTACATCGGGTCAACCGGTGAGCGCGGTTTGCACCACCTGGTCTACGAGGTCGTCGACAACTCGGTCGACGAGGCTCTCGCCGGCTGCTGCGACGACATCCACCTGACCCTGCTCGCCGACGGCGGCGTACGCGTCAAGGACAACGGACGTGGCATCCCGGTGGCGATGCATCCGATCGAGAAGAAGCCGACCCTCGAGATCGTGCTTACGACACTTCATGCAGGCGGCAAGTTCGATGCCGGCTCGTACGCCGTGTCGGGAGGTCTGCACGGGGTCGGCGTCTCGGTCGTCAACGCGCTGTCGACGCGACTCGAGGTCGAGATCCACCGGGACGGCTACGTCTGGACGCAGACCTACATCGACAGCAGACCTTCCGAACCGATCAAGCAGGGCCCGCCGAGCACGAAGACCGGCACGATGATCACCTTCTGGGCCGACGGATCGATCTTCGAGACGCTGGAGTACACGTTCGAGACGATCACCCGCCGGATGCAGGAAATGGCGTTCCTCAACAAGGGCCTGCGGATCACCGTGCGGGACGAGCGCGGCGAGGTCCCCAACGAAATCGTCTACCAGTACGCCGGCGGCATCGTCGACTTCGTCAAGCACCTCAACGTGTCCAAGGAGCCGATCCACAAGACGATCGTGGCGTTCGACGTCAAGGGCGAGGGCATCGAGGTCGAGATCGCGATGCAGTGGAACGCCTCCTACAGCGAGTCGATCTACACCTTCGCTAACACGATCAACACGCACGAGGGCGGCACCCACGAAGAGGGCTTCCGGGCCGCAATGACCAGCGTCGTCAACCGCTACGCCCGTGACCAGAAGCTCCTCAAGGACAAGGACGACAACCTCACCGGCGACGACGTCCGCGAGGGACTCACCGCGATCGTCAGCCTCAAGATCAGCCAGCCGCAGTTCGAAGGCCAGACCAAGACCAAGCTCGGCAACACGGAGGCGAAGTCCTTCGTGCAGAAGGCCTGCAACGAGCACCTGCTCGACTGGCTCAACGCGCATCCGGCCGAGAGCCGCGACGTCATCAACAAGTCGCTGATGGCCGCGCGGGCCCGGCTGGCCGCCCGCCAGGCGCGCGACCTGACCCGGCGCAAGAGTCTGCTCGAATCGAGCTCGCTGCCGGGCAAGCTGGCCGACTGCCAGTCCAACGACCCGCGCGAGTCCGAGATCTACGTCGTCGAGGGCGACTCCGCCGGCGGCAGCGCCAAGGGCGGCCGCAACAGCCAGTTCCAGGCGATCCTGCCGATCCGCGGCAAAATCATCAACGTCGAGAAGGCCCGTATCGACCGGGTGCTGCAAAACACCGAGGTGCAGGCGATGATCACCGCCCTCGGCACCGGCATCCACGAAGAGTTCGACATCACGAAACTGCGCTACCACAAGGTTGTCCTGATGGCCGACGCCGACGTCGACGGCCAGCACATCCGCACCCTGCTGCTCACGTTGCTCTTTCGCTTCATGCGCCCGCTGATCGAAGCCGGTCACTGCTACCTCGCGCAACCCCCGCTGTACAAGCTCAAGTACGGGCGCGACGACTTCCAGTACGCCTACTCCGACCGCGAGCGCGACGGTCTCCTGCAAGCGCGGATCGACGCGGGCAAGACCAAGCAGCCAGAGATCCAGCGCTTCAAGGGACTGGGCGAGATGAACGCCAACGAGTTGTGGGACACCACGATGGACCCGGCGAAGCGGTTGCTGCTGCAGGTGACCCTCGATGACGCGGCCACTGCTGACGAACTCTTCTCGATCCTGATGGGCGAAGACGTCGAGAGCCGGCGCGCGTTCATCACCCGCAATGCCAAAGACGTGCGTTTCCTCGATATCTAAAGGCTGACGGGCAAACGCGACCGCACGAATTGCGCACGGAAGATGAGTCTTGAAAGGACTTGCTCGTGACTGACCAGACCATTGGGGCACCACCCGGAGATCGCGTCGAACCGGTCGGCATCGAAGTCGAGATGCACCGGTCCTACATGGACTATGCGATGTCCGTCATCGTGGGACGCGCTCTGCCGGACGTCAGGGACGGCCTCAAGCCGGTGCACCGCCGGGTGCTCTACGCGATGTACGAAGGCGGCTACCGGCCCGACCGCGGCTACGTGAAATGCGCGCGCGTCGTCGGCGACGTGATGGGCAACTACCACCCGCACGGCGACACGGCGATCTACGACACCCTGGTACGACTGGCGCAGCCGTGGTCACTGCGGGCGCCGCTGGTCGACGGCAACGGCAACTTCGGCTCACCGGGAAACGACCCCGCCGCGGCGATGCGCTACACCGAGTCGCGGCTCGCGCCGCTGGCGATGGAGATGCTCCGCGAGATCGACGAGGAGACCGTCGATTTCGTCCCCAACTACGACGGCCGGTCGCAGGAACCGCTCATCCTGCCGAGCCGCATCCCCAACCTGCTGGTCAACGGCAGCTCCGGCATCGCGGTCGGCATGGCCACCAACATCCCGCCGCACAACCTGCGGGAGGT
>JBDTYE010000073.1:0-13790 GCA_040005895.1 Actinomycetota bacterium
TGTTGCCCTTGTCCCGCAGCCGCAGCAGCAGGTCGTTCATCCGCTGGATGTCGTGTGGGTGCAGGCCCGTGGTGGGCTCGTCGAAGACGTAGGTGACGTCGGTGAGGGAGGAGCCGAGGTGGCGGATCATCTTGACGCGCTGCGCCTCGCCGCCCGACACCGTCCCCGACGGCCGGTCAAGCGAAAGGTAGCCCAGCCCGATCTCGACGAACGAGTCGAGGGTCTCCCCCAGCGCGGCCAGCAGTGGTGTAACGGACGCCTGGTCGAGGGCGCGGACCCATTCGGCGAGGTCGCTGATCTGCATCGCACACGCGTCGGCGATATTGATCCCCTTGATCTTCGACGATCGAGCCGCCTCGCTGAGCCGGGTGCCGCCGCATTCGGGGCAGACGGTGAACGTCACCGCCCGCTCCACGAAAGCGCGGATATGCGGCTGGAGCGCGCCGACGTCCTTGGACAGCATCGACTTCTGGATCCTGGGGATCAGACCCTCGTACGTCAGGTTGATGCCGGCGACCTCGATCTTCGTCGGCTCCTTGTACAGGAGGTCGTTGAGTTCTCTCTTCGTGAACTTCTTGATCGGTTTGTCCGGGTCGAAGAACCCGCAGCCCGTGAAGATCCGGCCGAACCAGCCGTCCATGCTGTAGCCGGGGATCGTGAGCGCACCCTCGTTGAGCGACTTGCCGTCGTCGTACAGCGCAGACAGGTCGAAGTCGGTGACCGAGCCCCGCCCCTCGCAGCGCGGACACATGCCGCCGGTGATGCTGAAGCTACGACGCTCCTTGACGGTCTGTCCGCCGCGCTCGATGGAGACTGCACCCGCTCCGCTGATCGAGGCGACATTGAACGAATACGCCTGCGGCGAGCCGATGTGCGGCTGCCCGAGCCGGCTGAACAGGATGCGCAGCATCGCGTTGGCGTCGGTGGCGGTGCCGACCGTGGATCGGACGTTGGCACCCATCCGCTCCTGGTCGACGATGATCGCCGTCGTCAGCCCGTCGAGCACGTCGACGTCCGGCCGCGCCAGCGTCGGCATGAAGCCCTGCACGAAGGCGCTGTACGTCTCGTTGATCAGCCGCTGCGACTCCGCGGCGATCGTGCCGAACACCAGCGAGCTCTTGCCCGACCCGGAAACGCCGGTGAACACCGTCAGTCGACGCTTAGGGATCTCGATGCTGACGTCCCTGAGGTTGTTGACGCGCGCGCCATGCACACGGATCAGGTCGTGGCTGTCGGCACCGTGCAGCGCACGCGAGTGCGTGTCCGTCTTCTTCGCCACAGTCAACAGTCTTGCGTAGAACCCCGGAACTGGCGCGAGTCGACCCGCGCTAGGCCATTGGTGAGCGCTCGAGCAGCACGGGGAAGGTGTCGGCAGGAGCCGTCGGTCTGGCGAGGTAGTAGCCCTGAACCGCGTCGCAGTTCAGCAAGCGGAGTGCCCTCAGCTGCTCGGACGTCTCCACGCCTTCGGCGACCACGTCGAGGCCGAGGGTGTGCGCCAACGAGATGACGCTCGCGACCACCGCGGCGTCATTCTGGCTGCGGCCCATGCCGTCGACGAATGAACGGTCGATCTTGAGCTCGTGAACGCGGAATCGGGTCAGGTACGCGAGGGAGGAGTACCCGGTGCCGAAGTCGTCGATCGACAGCCGGACGCCGAGCTCGCTGAGGCTAGCGAGCGTGCGGGCGGCCGCCTCGGCGTCGTCCATCAGCATGCTTTCCGTGATCTCGAGCCGCAGCGCGGCTGCTGGAAGCCCGTGTGCAGCCAGGGTCGCCGACACGTCGTTCACGATCTCGGGGTCGGTGAGCTGGCGCGCGGACAGGTTGACTGCCACTTGCAGGTCCGCGAGGTCCACGTGGGATGCACGCCAAGCCGCGGTTTGCGCGCACGCGAGCTCCAAGACCCGCCTCCCTAGAACGACGATGAGCCCGCTCTCCTCGGCGATCGGGATGAACTCTGCCGGGGTGACGTTGCCAAAAGTCTGAGAGGTCCAGCGGAGCAGAGCTTCGGTGCTGGTCGCGCGGCCGCTGCGCAGGGAGAACACCGGCTGGAACGCCAGCCACAGTTCTGCCGTATGGATGGCACTTCGCAGTTCGTCCTCCATCTGCAATCTGCGCAGCGCTTGCTGGCGGAGCTCGGAGTCGAAAACCTCGTGCCGGTCACGGCCATGCGCCTTCGCCTGGTACATCGCCACGTCCGCGTCGCGCAGCACCTCAGCTGCCGTGGTCGGCGCAGAACTACCGTTCGTCACGACGATGCCGGCACTCGCGTTCACGACAACGCGCCGCGAACCGAGTTGCATCGGTTGGGCGACGACGGTGCGCAGGCGGGAAGCTAGTTGGTCGGCCGACTCCCCCGCGCGCCGGCGCGCGATGACGACGAATTCGTCACCGCCCAGGCGGGCCACCGTGTCACCCTCGGCGACCGAGGCCGACAGACGCGTGGCGACCACACGCAGCACGTCATCGCCTGCGCCGTGCCCCAGCGAGTCGTTCACGATCTTGAAGTGATCAAGGTCAAGGAAGACGACGGTCGCATGCTTCCCGGATCGCTGACAATCGAGCAACGTCGCCTCGAGTTTCTCGAGTACCAACGTGCGATTCGCCAAACCGGTCAGTCCGTCCTGCCGCGACTCGTGCCACAGGGCGGCGAGCGCACGCTTTCGTTCAGTGATGTCGGAGCAGACGATCACCGATCCCACGCCTGCGCCGGAACCGTCGACGAGACGGCCGACAGAGATGGCGACATCGACGGTCTGCCCGTCTTGCCGTCGGTGTACGAGTTCGGCTCGCTTGCCGTCGGCCGGGAGCGATTGCTCGAAGATGTCGGAGATCGGGCGGCCCAGCACCTGCTCCCGAGGCCACCCGTAGATTGCCTCCGCGGCCGGATTCCAACTGGTGACTGTGCCGTCTGCGGCAATGGCCACAATGGCATCGGAAACGTGGTGGACGAGCGTGGCCTGGAAGGCGAGTGCTGACGCAGCCGCCTTGCGTTCGGACACATCACGCAGGATCACCTGGTATGCCGGTGCGCCGAGCCACGTTGTCCGGACGGAGGTCGTCTCGACGACCAGGGTGCTGCCGTCCCGGCAGATGAGCAGCACCTCGGCGGCATCCGTCACGGAGCCCGTTGACGTCAACCCGGCGATGCGGGCCATCATCGCCGGCCGGAAGTCCGGATGAACGAAGTCGGTGATCGGTGAGCCGACGAGGTCGATTGTCTTACTGGACTTGATGAAGCGAAGCGCAGCCGGGTTGCAGTAGACGACATGACCGGCCTGATGGACGACGATGCCGTCCGGGCTGAAATCCACGAGGAGCCGGTAGCGCTCGACCAGGTCGTCGAGGTCGCGATGGGAAGCGTGCTGGTCCGTGATGTCGACGATGGCTCCGACGAGTCGATCGGGCGCCGAAGGCTGGACATGGATCCGCACCCGACGCTCGCCGAGTTCCTGTTCGAGCACGTACTGGTCCCACAATGCCGTCACCGGCAACGCAATGATGGGCCGCAGTAGATCGACCAGCGCCGCCTCGGTCATCACGCGGTCGGTTTCGACGCAGAGTATCTGCGCGAGCGGGCCTGACCACCACAGCGGTCCAATAGTCATGTCGTACTCGAAGGTTGCCATTCGGCCAACCGAGAGCGCGAGGTCGAGCGCGGCAGCGTTGCCGGCCGTTGATAACGTCCCTCGAGTCGCCGTTCCCTGAGGTTCGTCGACGGTCATGTCGACCATGCCGCTCCCGTTGATGTCCTGTCTGGCATCACCCGCACCATGACCTCATCGGCATGTGCGCGCCGCTGATGAGCCAACCGGACGAAGAAGGTCGAGTCAGCACTCGCAATCGCACGGGTTTGACCAAGCTGCACGCCGCGGGAGCGGTGGTTCAGGAAACGGGGCTGCGATGAAGTCTGTCAACGACCACCAACCCAGGATGGAAGCCGATCTTGAACGAGGTCTGCTCCTGTGCCCCGCCTGCACCGGCAGGCTGGCGAAATGGGGATGGGCACGGCCCCGGACCATCCGCACCTTCGGCGGCACAGTTCACCTGCGACCGCGGCGTAGCAGGTGCGTCGCATGCCACCGCACCCATGTGCTTCTCCCGGCCTGGTTGCTGGTACGCCGCGCCGATGCCGTCGAGGTCATTGGCGCTGCTCTTGTGGCGCACTCGCAATCGGTGGGATACCGCCGGATAGCCCGGGCGGTCGGCCGGCCCGCCTCGACGGTCCGCGGCTGGCTCCGTCGCTGGCGGGGGGTCTGGCGCGCCGTCGTCCGGGCGCTCGGTCAGTTCGCCACCTCACCCGCAGAGGGCGTGCGGGCGGTGTACGCGGCTGGCCAGGCGGCCGGCCACCCCGGTGTTTGGCGACATGCGGCGCTCGCTATGAATGGCGAGTTGCTCGCCAACACGAACGCGCCCCAGGCCCAGGTATCAGCGGCGCAGCGGCTCGTGCCGACCGTTGGGAGGGACGAGACGTAAGTCGCGCCTCGTGAAGAGGCGGGGATTTCCATGGGAACTGTTGGGATTGCTGGCATCGGTGCGGTGTCGGGCTACGGGTGGGGACGCGAGCCGTTGTGGGACGGGTTGGTCACCGGCAAGAGCGCTGCCCGGTTGACCGACTACGGCGACGACCTTGGTCTCGCCTGGGTCGCGACGGTGCCGCCGGGGGGCGATCCCAAGGACGGTCCGACCCGCTTCATGAAAGCAATGCGTGCGGCGGCCCGGGAGGCAGTCGCCGACGCCCTCGGACGTGGCTGGAAGCCCGGACCCCGTGTCGGCCTGCTGCACGCTGTGGTGCTGGGCGAAGTCGACTCGTGGCGTGACTTCTACCTTGTTGACGGCGGCCGCCGGCGCGGCCGGGATTACCTCGCCCTGATGCCGTCCACTCCGATGTCGATGCTGATGCAGGAGTTCGGGTTCCACGGGCCGGCGATGAACGTCTCAGCCATGTGCGCATCCGGCAACGCCGGTTTCGTGACCTCTCAGGCCTGGATCGACGCCGGCATCGTCACCGACGTTCTCCTTGTGGCGACCGACCTTTCACTCACCCCCGAAAACGTGAGCCACTTCCGCAACCTCGGGGTGGCAATCATCGACCAGGAGCCGCAGCAGGCATGCCGGCCGTTCCAGCAAGGCAGCTCCGGATTCATCATGGGTGAAGCATCTGTGGGTTTCGTGTTGTCCAATGCGGTCGAAGGTCCGTATGCCCGCTACCTCGGCGGCGCACTCTCGCACGACGCGTTCCACGTCACCTCGATCGACCCGGCGCTCGTCCACGTTCGATCATGTTTCGAGCTTGCGCTCCGTTCGGCCGGGCTACGAGGCGACGAAATTGCCTACCTCAATGCGCACGGGCCTGGAACCGCGCAGTGCGACAGCGCGGAGACCGCAATGCTCGAACAGCTGTTCTCACCCGCAACTCAGGTGTACTCGGTCAAACCGCTTGCCGGGCACTGCCAGGCAGCGGCTTCCGCTGTCGAGATCGCAGTCGCCGCGCTTTCCTACGAACGGGGCGTAATTCCGGCAGCGCCGGTCGTCGCTTCGGCGCATCCGCAACTCCTCGACGGCCTGACGAAGCGACGGCCCGGACCCACCGTGAAGTCCTCGCTCGGGATGGGCGGCCACAACTCCGTCGTAGTCATCGGCGAATAGGGTGCCGGTTCCGCTTGAGTAGGGGCACCGTGCTGCTCAACCGTCGACGAGCAGGCCCTTCATCGGACCGATCAGCCGTTTAGCCCGCCGCGAAACCGCGGGCAGCTCCATCAGCCGGTGCGTCTGCTGCAGCCCCTGTTTGCGTCGAGCCAGCTGTTCCTCGGCTATCGGCCTCCACAGTTCGTCGATGACGGTCGTCGGGTCGCCGGCTACCTCCTCGACCGGCAGCACGAGATGCTCCGACCAGAGCCTGCGCCGAGTGCCGCGAGCCAGCTCCGCGTCGCACGTCGCGACGTTGATCTCCGTGTCGTTGAGCAGCGAATGCTCATTCAGGTTGGCGGAACCGACCGTCAGCCACTTGTCGTCAACGATTCCTATTTTGGCGTGCACGTACACGGGTCCGGTCCGGTCACCGCTGTGGCTATGGGTCGTCACCGCGAGCAGCCGGCCGGCGTGGTTGTCCGCCTCGATCAGAGCGCCAAGCTGCCCGCGCGTCGTGTCCGCGCCGTCGTTCGGCTTCGCGGGCAGCATCAACAGCACCCGGAACGTGTCAGACGGCGGATTGCGCAGCTTCTCCATGATGACGCCCGCGATCTCGGTCGACCACAGGAACTGGTTCTCCAGGTAGACGAAGTGCTGTGCGGAACGCAGTGCGCGCAGGTAGCCCTCGAGGATGCCGAACTCGCCGCGGGGAGAGAATTTGTAGACCCGCTCCGGGACGGTTCGCAACAGCTGTACCTGGATCTCGCCCGCCGGCGGCGGAGCGACCGGTGTTGGTAGCGGCTCACCCGCTGCTTCCTGCCAGCGTTGCCGGAAATGTTGCGCCACATCGGCGACTATCGGACCGTGCATCTGCGTCGCGGCGTCGTGCCACCCGATCCCGCTCCGCGGCTCGTGCCTGTTGGTGTCCCATCGATCACCCGACAATGACGTCAGGTCGACGCCTCCGACGAAAGCGACGTCGCCGTCGACTATGACGAGCTTCTCGTGATGGCAGTGCATCGTCCGTTCGCGGGAGTCGAGCACGCACCGGATCCGCGTGCCGGCGGTGAGCTCATCCCGTACCGCCCGAATCATGGCGCGCGTCGGCCGGAAGGCCGGCACGGGCGGACCTGCCCACAGCAGTACCCGAACGTCAACGCGCTCCGCGAGGTCGGCAAGAATCTCGCGCACGCTGGTGCGCTCGCCGTCGCGCGCCAGCTGAAAGTCGGGTTCGAGGTGCCAGCCGGCGATGTGCACGTAGGACTTCGCACCCTTGAGCGCCTTCACGATTTCGCTGAATACGTGCTGTCCGTCTATCAGGACTTGCAGATCGTTACCCTCGCGGGGCGGGGGATCGGCGGCCGCCCATAGGCCTGCTCCCGCGGGCGGCTCGAGTGATGCCGCGTGGCCGAGCCGGCGCAATCGGCGTGCATGATGGTCGCGTTCGAGCTTCTCGATGGTGTTGCCGAACGCTTTGTCGACCTTGTCGATCGCGTCCCGTGCTGCGCCCATCCGTCCCCACCGGCATTGCATCGATCCAAGTCCGCTGATTCGCCTGGCTCGACGAACCGTACAACTATCGAGGCCTCCGACCGGCCGTCACACCCCGCGGCTGCATTCCGTCATCCCTGTGACGACATTCACCGGCACACCCCGCGACATGTCAGCCGCCGGCGCCAAAGCTGCCGAGGCTGCCGGCGACACATCGTTCGCTGAATGTATGCAGGACTTCGAACCGGTGTTCTTCAACAACATGGTGCTGGTACTGGAGAACTACTTCGTGCACCGCCCGAGCTCAGGACGGCAACCCGCTCAACGCGATCCGTGTGCTCAGCACCTCACTGATGAGCGCGGAGCCAGACTGGCGGCCCGCAGCGCCGCCGATTGGCCGGAAGCTGGTGGGGAGCGCGGTACCGAACTTCATGGCACCGCGCTCCCCACCCTTGGCTATCCCGTTGGCAGGTTGACGCGCGTCGTGAACGCGTCCTGGTCGTTCGCACGCGGCGCGTTGGCAGCCGAGCCCGTGCAGACGTCAGGCGGTGTCCCGGGAACTCCGGTACCTGGGCAGAGGAACAACTCGGCATTGCGGGTGTCGCTCCACAGCGGGTGCGCCGTGTGACCCGTGACGGTCAAGCCGGTGTAGTCACCGTAGAACACCCCGCCGAACTGTGTCGGCGGTGGCATGGACGCCGTCGTGGCCCGCATCGAATGGCCGGCCGCGGTGACGCTGACGTCCGAGTAGCCGGTGAGCTCGTCGTCACCGTACTGCCGGTCGTAGTAGCTGGCCGTGAGTACGCCGTCGACGGAGTAGTCAGCCCACTGCCACCACTGATCCGTCGTCCGCTGCGCCGCGGCATCAGTGAGGGACACCTGCTCGCGCGGGTCGGTCGCCGCACCTGAGAAGGATGCGCCCCCGTTGCGCGAATCGCTGACCAGGATGTCGTTGTTGCATGCGCCCGCGGTCTTCACCCCGGTGTACATCGGGTTGCCGAACGGCGAGAAGCCCGCCGGGACGCACCCGTTGTGCTCGTTGGAGTTGCGGTTGATGTATGAGCCGAAGGTGACCGCGACATGCGTCGGGTCCTTCGGGTCGACCACTCCGGACGGGTAGTTGGTGGCCCGGAAGAAGGAGTTCGTCGTGTCGCCCTTCTCCGGCACGCACGCCCGGCCCGCGTCCTTGCCCTGGTACGTCGCGCAGTCCGGCAGGTCGTAGAAGTCGGCTACCTTGGTCGGTTCGCTGAAGGTCTTGCCACCGTCCGACGACCGCGCGAGCAACATCTGGTAGCGGTTGTCGAGGTGGTCACCGGTCGGGTCGGGGTTCTGGTTGTTGTAATTTGCCCACGCGACGTAGAGCATGCCGTCGGCGCCGGTGAACGGCTGCGAGAACTGGTTCTCGTTGCAGTTGGTGACGTCAGTCGGCACGCCGAACGAGTTCGGGTTGCACAACACCGTCTTCGAGCTCACCACCACGGGGGCGCTGAACGTCTCGCCGTAGTCCGCGCTGTAGGCCTCGTAGATGATGGCGGTGCCGTCTGCCGCAAAGGTCGTCCAGCTGACGTACACCCGATCCTGGAACGGGCTGCCTTCGTGGTTGTCGACGGTCAGCAATTGCTTGTCCAAGAGTGCGGCGCCCGAGCCGGCAGTGTCGTCCATCTCGGCGACCGGTCGCCCCGGGAAGTTCCAGGATGCGCCGGCGTTGCCGGTCGAGCGGAAAACGTAGAAGGCGCTCGACTGGTCGGGGTTGGGCGAAACGGCACTGCCGCGGTTGAACACCTGGCAGCTGAGGTAGGCGTTGCCCTTGGTGTCATAGGCGACGGAGGTGTCGCCGCCGGCCTGCCAGTATTCGCGTGCCTTGCCGCCGCCGAAAGCGCCACCTCGGGTGAATCCCATCGGGATCGTGGTGTCGTTCCACGACCGGCCGCCATCGAGCGAGTAGGCCCCGTAGCAGTTGCCGTCACCGCGGCGATAGTCGTTGTAGCTCGCGACCAGGTGCTCACGGTTGTGCGGGTCGTAGGCGATCGACGTCTCGTTCTGAGCCTGGGCCCGGCCCTGCAGGTCGCCGTCCGTCAGGTTCTCGCAGTTCTGGTTGACCTTGACGTTGCTGCCGAACTTCGTTGCGCACGCCTGCGCGCCGCTCGGTGCGGGCTGGTAGTTGGACGGGCTGCCGGCCGGCGAAAGGAAGGCAGGTACGGTGGTGGGGTCCTCGACACCGGAGTTCTCGTCATCGCCGCCGGCAGCGACGAAGGCGGGCGACTTGAGGCCCGAGGCGCTGCGCGAGCCCAGCGCCGTTGCAAAGGCGCCGGACGTCAGCCGCTTCTGCATCGGCGTAAGTCCCTTGTAGTTCGTCACTTTCGCCTGCGCGGTCATCGGTCCAGAACCGGCCGCCCCCAACACGGCAAGCGCTCCGATCGCGCCCGCGACAGCAATACGCCTCACAGCACGTTTCATGCCCGACCCCCCTGCTCATGGTCCGAGCTAGCCCCGGCGCCAGCCCGGCTAATACGCCGGACGCTAGCCCGCTGGATCCGGTCGGACAAGACACAAATGTGTGCCCATGTGGGCGGTGCCAGGAAAGTTTCCGGCGGCGGAGCCCGGAGGAAGCATCAGCCGGGCAGCAAACCCGTCTGGGGGTCGCGCTCGGTCAGGCAGTAGCGGGCGCCTGACGAATCGCGCATCACGCTCCACCGCAGCCCCCGCGCCACGTATTGAGCGCCGAGCCCTTCGTGTCGCCTGCGGGCGGCGGTCGGATCGGAGCAGGCGAAGTCAAGGTGAACCGAGGCTTCCCTCTCCGCCTCTAGTCGCTGCAAGAGAATGCGCATCGGCCCACGCGCTGGTGACCTCAACACGCTGAACTCGGGCAGCGAACCGCGGTGCAAGTCCCACCCGGTGACGGCGTGGAAGAACGCGACCTCGGCGTCGTACGCCGCCGGGCCGATATCGATGCAGACCTGGTCGAGCAACGTCGTGCCATCGGTCCCGGTGACGACGGCAGGGCGCGCGGCGGATCCCCGCCAACCCCCCACGCGGAACTGGAGGCCACCGGGCGAGCGCAATTCGGTGCCGGCGTGGCCTTCGGAAACGACGGCACCGAGCGACGCTGCTGCGATGACTGCTTCGTCGGCGTCGTCGAACTCCAAGTCGAGACGGACGCCGGGTTGGCCGTGGACCTGCTGCAGGTTCAGGCAGGAGTCTCCCGCGCTCGGAACCAACTCGACCAGGCCGGCGGGGTCCACTTGATCCGGCGCTGCGGCGTGGGTTTCAGTGACCTGTGTCCAGAATTGGACGGACTCCGCAAACAATTCTGCGGGTCGGACGATGACCGCTGTGATCCAGCGAAGTGACACTGTCAGCCGGCTCCAGCTTCGGAACCCGCACGAGCCTGCGACCGGATCGCGTCGGTTGTGCGCGCGAGCGCGAGCGACTCCGCCGGGGTCATGACGAACTCATCGCCCCCACGCACCAGCCGCGCGAACGACTCAGTCATCAGCCGGTAGGCGTCGGCGGCCGGGAATGGTTCGTCCCGCCCGACCCCGTCAGCATCAACGATGTGCAGCGAAACGGCGTCCGCCCGGCGGGCCGCGAAGCCCTTCCCCCCGGTGAACTCCAGCGTTCCAGCCGAGCCGCGCAGCACGATCGCGTCCCGCGGCTCCGAGTCGATGGAGCACTCGACCCGAGCTCTCCCGGTCCGGCCGGCCAAGGTCGCGTGCGTCTGCAGATCTACGCCACCAGTGCTGTAGCGCGCCGACGCGTCCATCACAGACAGATCCCCGAGCGCCCACTGTGCGGCGGAAACGGTGTAGCAGCCGACGTCGTAGAGAGCTCCGCCGCCGAGATCGGCGGCCAGCCTGATGTTGTCCGGCTGCAAACCGCCGAAGCAGAACGCGGCTTCGACCTCGACGATGTCGCCGAGTTCACCGGCGGTGACGAGCTGCTCCGCGCGTCGGGTGCGGGGGTGCCAGCGGTACCAGAATGCCTCGACCAGCGTCCGCCCGGCGGCGGCCGCCGCGTCGAACGCTTCCGCAGTCTCGGCTTCGGTGAGGCACAGCGGCTTCTCGCAGAGCACGTGCTTGCCGGCCGCCAGCGCGTGCTTGATCCACTCCAGGTGAGCCGTGTTGTGCAGCGAGATGTAGACGCCGTCGACGTCCGGGTCAGCGCACAGGCCGGCATAGTCGGCGTACGCCGGCCCGACCGGTTCGAGCGCCCGCGCCCGTTCGATGTCTCGTGCCGCCGCGGCGTACAACACGCATTCGGTGGAAGCATGGACCGCGGGCGCCAGCTGGGTTGAGGCGATGTGCCCTGCCCCGATGAAGCCCCATCTGAAAGGTGCACTGCTCGAACCAGGCACTGACCGACCTCCACCTGCGCGATCTACGGAGGGCGACCATAACCCGAACACGCAGCCGGGCCGAGCCTAGGGTCAGACTGCGGGGGCCGGGCCGCCGAGCGCGCGGGACGGCTGGCTGGACTTCATCAAATACATGTTGTGGTCGGCCTGGCTCAGCACGAGCGCCGGGTCCTCCCCCGCCCCGAGGACCGCGGAACCGATCGACATGCCGACGTTGGCGGCAAGCCCGCCCGGCAGCATCATCGGCTGGCGCATGGCGCGCAGCAACCGGCGGCCGAACGCCTCGAAGTTCGAGTTGGGATCCGGCGGCACGACGATCACGAACTCGTCGCCGCCGAGCCGCGCGACGAAGTCCTCACCACGGACGGTCTGCTTCAGCCGCCGGGCGACCTGCACCAAGACGGCGTCGCCCGCATCGTGCCCGAGCGTGTCGTTGACCGCCTTGAAGCCGTTGAGATCGCAGAAGACGACTGCGGCGCCGGTTCCGGCATGGGTTGCCAGCTGCTCGAGCAGTCCGGCGCGGTTCGGCAGACCGGTGAGCTCGTCGGTGACGGCACGCCCGCGCAGCACCTCGAACTCGTTGCGGGTCGCGGTCACGTCCACGCCGATGCAGGCCACCACGGTGGGCGCCGATCCGACAATCGATACCGACCAGGCGATGGCCCGGCGGCCAACGTCATCGACCGCCGGGAACTCGAATTCCTGGGCGGTGGGCAGCGAGCGCCGGGCGGCCAGCCGCAGCGCCTGCCGGAAGCCGGGAGCGTCGCGCGGGACCACCAGGGTGGACACCGCATCTTCTCCGGTCAGGTCCGCTTCCGTCTTGCCGGTGGCGGCCATAACCGTCGGATTGGCGACGAGGATTGTTTCCGAACTGTCGGCGAGGACGACGAACGCCTCGGTGACTCGTAGCACCGACTCGGCGAGCGAGCCGAGGTCGAGCAGCCCGGCAACCACGTGGCACCTCCGTCGCAGCGCAGCGGTGTGCGCATTCCTCTCATCGGCAGCAAGCCGCGCGCCCTTACCCGAATCCGGCAAGATGTCAGGACCGAAATCGACGAGGGGACCCCGATGCTCGCGGCAGCCGCCGCCGACCTGCCGGGCGGCCTTCGGCTCCGGCGCTACGAGCCGTCCGATCTGGCCGAGGTCTACGACGTGTGCGTCCGCACCGCCTACTCCGGCGGCGATGCGCGGGGCCGGTACGACACCGACGACCTGATGGGCGACCTTTTCGCGGGTCCCTATCTCTATCTGGAACCAGGTTTGTCCTTCGTACTCGAGGACGATGGTCACGTCGTCGGGTACGTGCTCGCGGCCGCCGACACGGAGCGGTTCGCGGCCGCGTACCGGGAAACGTGGATCCCCCGACTGGCGGACCGCTACCCGCCGCTGGACGGTCCGGCGGCCACCGAGACAGAGCAGATGATCGAGATCCACTACCACCCGGAGGGCATGGTCAGGCCGGTGCTGGCCGACCATCCCGCGCACCTGCACATCGACCTCCTGCCCGAATACCAGCGCCGCGGTCTCGGCAAGCTGATGATCGACACCATGTTCGCGGCACTCGCGGAAGCAGGTGTCCCGGCGGTTTACGTGGCGATGCTGACGTCCAATGAGCCGGCCCGCGCCTTCTACGACAGGCTCGGTTTCTACGAACTGACGGTCCCCGACCCCGGCGAGCTGACATTCCTGGGGCACCGCACCCAGCCCGCCTGACCACGGCCGCCGGCATCCGTGTCCGAAATCCGCCAGCGAGCCCTGACGGACGCGGCGCACGATAGGGGGCATGACCGAGACCTTCGACGCCCGGTACGCCGCGGTGAGCAGTCGCGATCCCCGCTTCGACGGGCGCTTCTTCACCGCTGTCAGCAGCACCGGGATCTACTGCCGGCCGAGCTGCCCGGCCAGGACGCCTTACGCCGAGAACGTCACGTTCTACCCCACGGCGGCCGAGGCCCAGGCCGCCGGTTTCCGCGCCTGCAAGCGGTGCCGTCCGGAGGCGAGCCCCGGCTCGGTGGACTGGAACGTCCGCGCCGGTGTCGTCGACCGGGCGCTGCGCCTGATCAGCGACGGGGTGGCCGACGATGTCGGCGTTGCGGGTGTCGCGGCGCGCCTCGGCGTCAGTGAAAGGCACCTGCACCGGTTGATGACGTCCGAGCTCGGAGTGGGCCCGTCGGCGTACGCCAGGGCTCGCCGCGCGCAGAGCGCCCGGCTCCTGCTGGACTCGACCGGACTCAGCATCACCGAGGTCGCGTTCGCGGCCGGGTTCGCCAGCATCCGCCAGTTCAACGAGACGATGAGTGCGATCTTCGGCTGCCCG
>JBDTYE010000074.1:0-13758 GCA_040005895.1 Actinomycetota bacterium
CCCAGAGGCGTCAGGTTCGGCCAGCAACGTTGCTGGTGCCGCATCGCAGCCACCGCTCGGAGTCGGTCCTCAAGGGCGACGTTCCGATCAGCAAGCTGGCGACCGCGGTGGTCGAAGCGTTCGGCTGCCTCGATGCGATCGCGGCACGGAATCTGCTGTTCACGGCCCTTGGGCAACGGCGAATTTCGGCCGGCAGGCTGCTTGTTGCCGCCGTCCCGGGAACGAGGTCGCGTCCTGCTTTGCTCGCTCTGCTCGGGCACGTCGCCGGCGGGAGTCACAGCGAAGCCGAGTTGCGCCTGCTCGAAGTCGTGCGTGCCGCTGGCCTGCCCGAGCCGGTGCGGCAACTGCGCGTGCGAATCGGGAGCCGGTCCGCCTACCTCGACCTGGCCTTCGAGCCGCAGCGTGTCGCGATTGAGGTGGACGGTCGCCGATGGCACTTCTGCGCCGAGCAGCGGTCCGCGGACATCCGCCGGGACGTTCGACTGAGCGCCGCCGGATGGTTAGTGCTGCGCTTCCTCTACGAACAGATCGTGGACGAGCCGCGCTGGGTCGCCGACCGGATTGCCGAAACCCTGGCTGCCCGCGCGCCCGATGCATGATCAAGTGTGCGCGAACCGCCGGGGTGGTTCGCGGGAACCGGCGTTTCCCGCACAGTCGATCTTGGGGCTACGCCTGCGCGGCTGCCGCCGGCCGGCTGCGGCGCAGCGTGACGAGATTGGCTACCGCTGCGGTCACCCCGACCAGGAAGATGATCGTCCCCATCACGTTGACCTGAGGCGGTACGCCGACCCGGCTGGCTCCGAACACCCACAACGGGAAAGTCAGCGTCTGGCCGGCGTTGAAGCTGGTGATGATGTAGTCGTCGATCGACAGCGCGAACGCCAGCAGGAAGCCGGCCAGGATCCCCGGGTAGATCAGCGGCAGCGTGACGGTCCTGAACGCGGTCCAGGCGTCGGCGCCGAGATCGCGGGCCGCCTCGACCACTGATTCGTCGAACCCGGCCAACCGCGCCCGCACCGTCACCGCGACGTAGCCGATGTTGAACATCACGTGAGCGACCAGGATCGTGACGTAGCCGCGCGAGATGCCGAGCGTGATGAACAGCGAGAGCAAGGCTGCGCCGAGGACTATCTCCGGGGCCGCGATGCTGGCGAACAGCAGCAGGTCGATGGATCCCTTGCCGCGGAACTTGGTGCGCGCCAGCGCCATCCCGATCATCGTGCCGAGCACGGTGGCGATGCCGGCGCTGAGGAGCGCGATGGTGAGCGAGTTACGCAACGCGTTGGTCAGGTCGGGGATGTCGAAGAGGTTGCGGTACCACTTGAGCGTGAAGCCCTGCCAGGTGACGTTGAGCTTGCTCTTGGTGTCGTTGAAGCCGAACGCGATCATCACGATGATCGGCAGGAACAGGTAGGTCATGACCAGTCCGGTGTAGCCCGGGAGGACGTAGCTGGTCCAGCGCCGCCGCTTCATCCGGCTGCCGCTTCCATGACTTCCTCGGTGCCCAGGATCCGGGCGTATAGAAGTACGCCGGCGAGCAGGACCGCCATGAGGATGAAGGACAGTGCCGCTGCCAGCGGGTAGTCGTTGTTGATCAGGAAGCGAGACTGGATGATCGTGCCGATCATCGTCGTGTTGGTGCCGCCGAGAATCGACGCGTTGACGTAGTCGGCCGCGGCGGGCACGAACGTCAGCAGTACGCCGGCGAATACGCCGGGAAGCGACAGCGGCAGGACAACCCGGCGGAACGCCTCGAACTTCGTCGCGTAGAGATCACCCGCCGCCTCCAGCAGGCGCGGGTCTATCCGCTCCAGCGCGACGAAGAGCGGCAGCGCCATGAACGGCAGGAAGTTGTAGACCAGCCCGCCGACGACTGCAGCCGACGTCGCGAGCAGGTGGAAGTCCTGCGAGAGCAGCCCGTGCCGCTTGAGCGGCCCGAGCAGAATTCCGTCGTCCGAGAGCAGGAACTGCCAGGACAGCGTCCGGATGACGAACGAGACGAAGAACGGCAGCAGAACGAGCAGCAGGTAGCTCGACTTGCGCCGGCCGCCGTGGAACGCGATCCAGTAGGACATCGGGTAGGACACGGCAAGCGCGATCACGGTGACCAGAACGGCGTACATCAGGGATCTGGTCAGCTGTGGGCGGTACGTCGTCAGGGCGTCCGAGTACGTCGACCAGTGAAACGTCTGGCTGTAGCCCTCCTCCAGCGACCCGGTCTGCAGCGACAACGACAACATCACGAACGTCGGGACGACGAAGAACAGGACGAGCCACAGCCAGCCCGGAAAGATCAGGGCGTACGGCGTCAGCGTCTTGCGACGCCGCGCGCTCCTGCGCCGCTTCGCTACGACTGGTAGATCGGCTGGAAGATCTTGTTCCATTCCTTCTCTTCCGCCGGAGTCAGCGATCGGTAGTGGTGCACACGCGCCAGGTCGTCGGCGCTCGGGAAGATCAACGGGCTGTCCGCGAGAGCCTCGAGAGCCGTCTTGTCGGCCGGCTTCGCAGCCTTCGCCGCATGGGCTTTGATCCCGTCGCGAGCGCCGTCCACCGGGGTGATGTAGTTGATCGACTCGGCCATCACCGCTGCGACCTCCGGCTGGTAGACGTAGTCCATGTAGGTGATCGCGTCGAGCGGGTGTTTCGCCTTCGCGGGAATGCACATGTTGTCGGTCCAGATCACGCCGCCCTCCTGCGGCACGACGAACTTGAGCTGATCGCTGCCGGCGTTGGCCTGGAAGATGTCGCCCGAAAAGGCCATCGAGATCCAGATGTCGCCCTTGAGCAGGGGATCGACGTAGTCCTGTGTGTAGTACTTGCGCACGAGTCCGGCCGAGCGCTGCTGCATGAGCTTGGCTGCGGCCTTGCGCCAGTCGTCCGGTGTCGAGGTCTCCGGGTTGATGCCGAGACCGGCTAGGGAGAAGTTGGGCAGGTCGAGGTTGTCAGCGAACATCCCGACCTTGCCTTTGAAGGCAGGGTCGAACAGGTCGGCGAAGCTGGTGATCTCGCGCTTGGTCTTCTTCGGGTCGTAGGCGATTCCGGTCAGCCCCGACTGCCAGGCCATCGTGTACTTGTTGCCGGGGTCGTAGCTCGGGTTCTGCACGCTCTTGTCGGCGTTCGCATGGAAGTTGGGCATCAACGATGGTTCGAGTTCGGTGAGGTAGCCGAGCGAGATCAGCTTGGTCATGTAGATGCCGTTGGTCATGACCATCAGGTCGTACCCGATGTCCTTGTGGGCCGCGAAGACCGGCTGCTGTATGCCGAAGAAGTCACCCGTGTCCTGGATTACCTCCTTGTACGTCACCTTGATGCCGGTCTCTTTCGTGAAAGCCTCTATCGAGGGCCGCACGGTCTTGCCGTTGACGGTCTGCTGGTCGATGTAGAGCGGCCAGTTGGCGAAGTTCAGCTGGTGGGCCAGCTTCTGCTCCTGCCAGAAGGCGGACATGGCCGGCGCAGTGGCGGATGCGGATTCCGAGGCGGAAACGGAAGTCGACGCGGACGCCGACGCCGACGCCGACTCGCCCGCGCTCGAGCCTGCGGCGCTCGAGCCGGCGCCCGAGGCGCTTGACGATGTCGCTGCGGCCGAACTTGTCCCGCTGGGTTGTGCATTCTTGGCCTTGACCCCGCACGCAGCGAGCAGGACGTCCATGCCGACGAGACCGGCGCCGAGACCGGCGCCGCGCATGACGTCGCGCCGCGAGTAACGATGCTCGGTGAGCCCCCGCAGCAGGGCCGGGTCGATCTCCATCGCGTTCCTCCATCAGGTTGATGCGGGTCGGGGCGGCAGGCTGGGCGACTGCTGGCCGGCTCAGGGAACTGGCACTGCCGGCTCCGGTCGCCGCGCCGGCCCGTCGTTCAGGATGACGTTGTGATCAGCGTTCCAGAGCAGCCGTACGTCGTCGCCCGGGGTCCCGACATCGGTCACGGTTTCGGAGTTCTGCCGGAACGCAACGAGCGTCGCGCCCTCGCGGGTCCTGACGACATACTGCGTCGAAACGCCCTGGTACACCACGTCCTCGACCCGGCCGGTCAACACGCAGAAGCCGTCCGGAACCGGGGCGTCGAGTCCGGCCAGCCGGATCTTCTCCGGCCGCACGGTGAGGCAGATCGCGTCACCAGAGGCAACGACGGAGGCGGCAGCCGCGCGCACCATCAGCTTGTCGTGCGGCGCTGATTCGAGAACCAGGTGGTCGCCGGAGGTTGAGGAGACGGTGGTGTCGATGATGTTGGAGGTGCCGATGAAGCCCGCGACGAACCGGGTCGCCGGCCGCTCGTAGATCTCCTCCGGCGCGCCGATCTGCTCGACGTGCCCGGCGCTCATCACAGCGATCCGGTCGCTCATGATCAGCGCTTCCTCCTGGTCGTGCGTCACGTAGATGAATGTGATCCCGACCTCGCGCTGGATCCTGACGAGCTCGAGCTGCATCTGCTTGCGCAGCTTCATGTCGAGCGCGCCGAGCGGCTCGTCGAGCAGCAGCACGGCGGGTTCGTTGATGAGGGCGCGGGCCAGCGCAACCCGCTGTTGCTGCCCGCCGGAGAGCTGTCCAGGACGGCGCTTTTCGTAGCCCGGCAGCTGCACCAGATCGAGGTAGCGGTGTACTTGCCGCTGTGCATCGCGCTTGCCAATTCCCTTGCGGCGCAGGCCGAAAGCCACGTTGTCAGCAATAGTGAGATGTGGGAACAAGGCGTAGGACTGGAAGACCGTGTTGACGTTGCGCTTGTTGGGCGGGGTGCCTGCAATGTCGGCGCCGGAAAGCACGAGCTTGCCCTCATCGGGTTCCTCGAAGCCGGCGATCATGCGCAGTGTGGTGGTCTTGCCGCAGCCCGACGGGCCGAGCAGCGAGAAGAACTCGCCGCGCTTCACCTCGAGATCGATCCCGTCGACCGCGACGTAGTCGCCGAACTTCTTCCTGACACCGAACAGTCCGACCTCGACCTGCCCGGATCCGCCACCGGTATCCGGGTCAGGCATCGAGCGCCGTCATGACGTGCTTGATGCGCGTGTAGTCCTCCAGGCTGTACGCCGACAGGTCCTTACCGTAGCCCGAATGCTTGAAGCCGCCGTGCGGCATCTCGGCGACCAGCGGGATGTGGGTGTTGATCCACACGCATCCGAAGTCGAGAGACTTCGCCATGCGCATGGCCCGTCCGTGGTCCTTGGTCCACACGCTCGACGCCAACCCGTACTCGATGTCATTGGCCCAGCGAAGAGCTTGGGCTTCATCGGTGAACCGCTGGATGGTGATGACCGGGCCGAACACCTCGTCCTGGACGATCTCGTCGGCCTGCTGCAAACCGGCGACGACCGTCGGCTCGAACAGGAAGCCACGCTCACCCATCTGCAGGCCACCGGTCAGCAGCTCTGCGTGCGCCGGCAGCCGGTCTATGAACCCGCGAACCCGGTCAAGTTGGTGGCGGCTGTTGAGCGGTCCGTAGTCGGCGCCCTCGACGTCGGGACCGCCGACCGTCATGCCCTTTGCGGCCTGGGTGAGTGCCGCGACCAGGTCGTCGTGAATGCCTGGCGCGGCGAGGACGCGCGTCGCCGCCGTGCAGTCCTGACCGGCGTTGAAGTAGCCGGCTCCGGCGATACCGGCCGCGGTGCTCTCCAGGTCGGCGTCGTCGAAGACGATGACAGGCGCCTTGCCGCCGAGTTCGAGGTGCACCTTCTTGAGGTCGGCGGCGGCCGCCTGCGCGACCTCCTTGCCGGCACGGACGCTCCCCGTGATCGAGACCATCCGCGGTACGCCGTGTGCGACCAGGGCGCGGCCGGTCTCCCGGCCGCCGCACACCACGTTGATGACGCCCGGCGGCAGGAACTCGGCCATGAGCGAGGCCATCAGCACGGAGCTGATCGGCGTGGTGTCGGAAGGTTTGAGAACCATCGTGTTGCCGGCAGCTATCGCCGGCGCCCACTTCCAGACGGCCATCATCATCGGGTAGTTCCACGGCGTCACGGCCGCGCACACACCGATGGGCTCGCGGCGTACGAAGGAGGTGAAGCCGGCCATGTACTCGCCGGCCGACTTACCTTCAAGCATCCGCGCGGCGCCTGCGAAGAACCGGATCTGGTCCACCATCGGCGGGACCTCTTCGGACATCGTCAGCGCCACCGGCTTGCCGGTGTTCTCGCATTCGGCGGCGACGAGTTCCTCGGCGCGGGCCTCGATCGCGTCGGCGATCTTGAGCAGGGCCAGGCTGCGCACTGCCGGCGTCGTCTGCGACCACCCCTCGAAGGCCGCAGCCGCCGCCTGGCACGCCTGGTCGACGTCGATCGCAGCCGAGAGCGGAGCGGTTGCGAACACCGCGCCCGTGCTGGGGTCGACGAGTTCGGCCGCCGCCGCGTCGCGCGCATCCCGGTAGTCCCCGTCAATGAAGTTCCGTACGACACGTGTTGACGTGTTCACAGGGCGCTCCAGTGGGTTCGGGCGCGGGTCGACCGCGGTGCCGAGATTCGCAGACGCACGCGTCGTTCGCAAGCGTTTCGGTAGTCTTCCCATGTTAAATCTGCGGATCCGCTTGCCAAGTCGTGTGTACACGGACACCATCGTGCGCAACTCGACCCCCGGTGCCAGCTATCCGGCCGTCTGCGAGGAG
The DNA here is from genome assembly GCA_040005895.1 of Actinomycetota bacterium. GTDB lineage: Bacteria > Actinomycetota > Actinomycetes > BP-191 > BP-191 > JBDTYE01. The sequence goes on from JBDTYE010000074.1 coordinate 6,595, forward strand.
TCGTGATGACAGGCAGTGGCGCCCGGGCTGAGCGCGACGCGGCCGTGCCGATCGTGCTGGACGAGATCTCGAAGGCGATCATCGAGCAGCTGCAGGACGACGGCCGGCGGCCTTACGCCCAGATTGCGCGGGCTGTCGGGCTCTCCGAAGCCGCGGTGCGGCAGCGGGTACAGCGGCTCATCGACACCGGGGTGATGCAGATCGTCGCGGTGACCGATCCGTTGACCCTCGGTTTCCGGCGGCAGGCGATGATCGGCCTGCGGGTCGAGGGCGATCTCAACTCCGTCGCCGATCAGCTGGTCGCAACACCGGAGGTCGACTACGTGGTGATCAGCGCCGGGTCCTTCGATCTGCTCGTCGAGGTCGTCTGCGAGGACGACGACCACCTGCTGGCACTGCTCAACGACAAGATCCGCTCCATCGCCGGGGTGCGGGCAACGGAGACGTTCGTCTACCTGCGTCTGCGCAAGCAGACCTACACCTGGGGTACCCGATGACCACGACGGACAGCACACCCGCGGCACGGCGCGACCCGGCTGAGCTGCAGGCGATGGCCCGGCGCAACCTGTGGATGCACTTCACCAGGATGTCGTCGTACGCCGATCACGACATCCCCATCATCGAGCGGGGCGAAGGTTGCTACGTCTGGGACGTCAACGGCAAGAAGTATCTCGACGGGCTGTCCGGGCTGTTCGTCGTGCAGGCAGGCCATGGCCGCCGCGAACTCGCGCAGGCCGCTGCCGCGCAGGCCGAGCAGCTCGCCTTCTTCCCGGTGTGGAGCTACGCGCACCCGCAGGCGATCGAGCTCGCATCGCGGCTTGCCTCGCTGACGCCCGGCGACCTCAACCGGGTGTTCTTCACAACTGGCGGCGGCGAGGCGGTCGAATCCGCCTGGAAGCTGGCGCGGCAGTACTTCCGGTCGATCGGGCAGCACGGCCGCTACAAGGTGATCGCACGCAACGTGGCCTACCACGGCACGCCTATGGGCGCGCTCTCCATCACCGGCATCCCGGCCCTGAAGGCCGCCTTCGAACCGCTCGTGCCGGGAGCCTTCCACGCGGCAAACACCGACCGTTATCGCTGCCGGTTCTGCGCCTTGGCGCCGGCCTGCACCCTCGACTGTGCCGCGACGATCGAGGACATCATCGTCGCGGAGGGACCTGAGTCGGTCGCCGCCGTCTTCCTCGAGCCGGTGCAGAACGCCGGCGGCTGCTTCCCGCCGCCGCCCGGCTACTTCCAGGAGGTACGCCGCATCTGCGACAAGTACGGCGTACTGCTGGTTTCCGACGAAGTGATCTGCGCATTCGGCCGGCTCGGCTACATGTTCGGCTGCGAGCGCTACGGCTACGTCCCCGACATCATCACCATCGCCAAGGGGCTGACCTCCGGCTACTCGCCGATCGGCGCGATGATCGCCTCCGACAAGCTCATCGAGCCGTTCCTCGAGGGCGACACGGCGTTCCTGCACGGCTTCACGTTCGCCGGTCACCCGGTCAGCGCCGCTGTCGCGATGGCCAACCTCGACATCTTCGAGCGCGAGGACCTGCTGGGGAACGTCCGCGCCAACGAGGGACTGTTCCGATCGACGCTCGAGTCCTTGAGCGACCTGCCGATCGTCGGCGAGGTGCGCGGGGACGGCTACTTCTACGGCATCGAACTGGTCAAGGACCGCGATACCCGCGAGACGTTCTCAGAGGAGGAGAGCGAGGACCTACTGCGCGGCTTCCTCTCCGGCAGGCTGTTCGAGGCGGGCCTGGTCTGCCGCGCCGACGACCGCGGCGACCCGGTCATTCAGCTCTCGCCACCACTGATAGCGGGACCCGAGCAGTTCGCGGAGATCGAACAGATCCTGCGAACAGTTCTGACCGAGGCGTCCAAGCGGATGCGCTGATCTAGCGCGGCGTCATTTCCGTGATTCCGTGCGGGCTGCCGTAGTCGGCCAGCAGGTCGAGGAACGGCACTGCGTCGAAAGCCTCAGGTCCGAGTACGCCGACGCCTGACCAGGAGCCGTTGTCCAGCAGCTCCATCGCAATCATGGGGTTTATCGCGGTCTGCCACACGACGGCCTGAGCGCCGTGCTCCCGCATGCAGGTGTCGTTGTCGACCACGTGGTAGAGGTAGACCTCGCGCGGCGTGCCGTCCTTGCCGGTTCCCTTGACCCAGGTGCCTGCGCAGGTCTTGCCGTGCATGCGGTCGCCGAGCGTGGCCGGGTCGGGCAGGCAGGCCGCGACCACGTCACGCGGTGACACCGGCGCACCCCTGACGCTGACCGGTTTCGTGGAGTCGAGGCCGATCTTGTGCAGAGTCCTGAGTACGCCGATGAACTCGTCGCCGAGCCCGTATTTGAAAGTCACCCGGCCCGCCTTCACCCAGCGCGGGATCAGCACCACCTCTTCGTGCTCGACGTTGACGCACTCGACCGGCCCGATGCCCTCGGGAAAATCGAACACCTCGGGATCGCTGAACGGCTCGGTGGTGTACAGACCACGGTCCCGGTCGTAGACGAGGGGCGGGTTGAGGCACTCCTCGATGGTGGTCCAGACCGAGAACGTCGGCGCGAAGTCGTAGCCCTCGACCGTGAGGTCTGCGCCATCCCGCACCCCGATCTCCGCGATCTCGGAGAAGAGGTGATCGGCGGCGTACCGCGCGAACACATCGGAGAGCCCGGGCTCGACACCCATGCCGACGATTGCGAGCCGGCCCGCGTCGCGCCACTGTTGCTCCTTGGCGAACTGTTCTTCACCGAGCAGCATGCCGACCTGTTCGTAGGGGCGCTGGGGATGCGGCTTCGACAGCGACATCGCCATGTCGAGGTAGGTGCAGCCGGCTTCGAAGGCCGCGTCGAACAGCGGCATGACAAAGCGTGGATCGCAGGCGTTGAGCAACACGTCCACCCGCGTGTGGGCCGCCAGTTCGGCGACCGCGGCGCGATCTGAGGCGTCGACGGCAACCGCCCGGGCTCGGGGTCCGCTGCGATCGGCAACCCGGCGGGCCCGGTCCAGATCGACGTCGGCGACGACGAGTTCTTCTATGAAGCCGCGGCCCGCCGCAATCCCGGCCACCGCGGATCCGACGCCCCCGGCTCCTACGACAAGCACCCGCACGTGATCTCCTCGATAGGCGGCCTGGCGGTCCAATCTAGCGTTTGACTAGTCTGAATCAATTGAATCCGTGGGCTGGAGCCAATTCGGCTATCGGATCGGTTGTCAGGTAGCAGCCGAAGGGGAGGGCCTGTGGAGTCGGTGGTGAACGCTTTGAGGTCTGTTTCACTGTGGATGGACCAGGTACCCGACTCCGTTGAACCCCGGCCGCGGCTCCAGCAGGACGTCGAGGTCGACATCGCGATCGTCGGCGGCGGCTTCACTGGCCTATGGACGGCGTACTACCTCGCCGTCGCGGAACCAGCATTGCGGATCGCGGTCCTGGAAAAGAACATCGCCGGCTTCGGCGCATCGGGACGCAACGGCGGCTGGTGCTCGGCTTTGTTCGCCGCGAGCCGAGAGGCGATGGCGCGGTCGAGCAGCAGCGATGCCGTGCGCGAGCATCAGCGCGCCATGAACGAAACAGTTGACGAGGTCGGCCGGGTGGCCGCTGCCGAAGGCATCGACATCGGCTACGCCAAGGGCGGCACCGTGGTACTGGCCAGGTCGCAGGCGCAGCTGTCCCGGCTGCGGGCGGAGGTCGCGGCCGAGCGGTCCTGGGGGTTCGGCGAGGATGACCTCCGGTGGCTCGACGCCGGCGCGACGCGGGAGCGGGTCAACGCGGAGAACGTGCTGGGAGCGACGTACACCCCGCACTGCGCACGCATTGATCCGGCCAGGCTGGTGCGCGGCCTGGCACGCGCGGTGGAACGCCGCGGCGTCGCTGTATACGAGCAAACGCCCGTCCAGGGCATCGGCAACGGGTACGTCGACGCGGCCGGCCACCGGGTTCGCGCGGCCACCGTCGTGCGTGCGACCGAGGGCTACACGCCGACGCTGCCAGGCCATCGGCGCGACATCGCTCCTGTCTACTCACTGATGATCGCGACCGAACCACTGCCGAAGGCGTTCTGGGATTCCGTCGGCTGGCGGGAGCGGGAGACCGTGTCCGACGGACGGCATCTGATCGTCTACGCGCAGCGAACCGTTGATGACCGGATCGCGTTCGGCGGCCGCGGGGCGCCCTACCACTTCGGCTCGCGGATCTCGCCGGGCTTCGATCGCGAGCCGGCGGTCTTCGCCAAGCTGCGCGCCGCGCTGGTCGACCTCTTTCCCGCCGCCGCACCGGCGGTCATCTCCCACCAATGGGGCGGGCCGCTGGGTGTGCCGCGCGACTGGCACAGCTCGGTCGGCTTGGATCGGGCCGCTGGCCTGGCCTGGGCTGGTGGCTACGTCGGTGACGGCGTATCGACGGCCAATCTGGCCGGCCGCACCCTGCGGGACCTCATCCTGGGTCGCGATTCGCAGCTCACCAGGCTGCCGTGGGTCGGGCACCGGTCGCGGCGCTGGGAGCCGGAACCGCTGCGCTGGCTGGAGATCAACGGCGGCCGGATCGTCATGTCGAGCGCGGATTCGGCCGAGACCCGCACCGGCCGGCCGTCGCGCCGGGCGCACGTGATGGGTCGCTACCTTGGCCACTGACCGGGACAGACGAGCTGAGGAGGACCGTGCGCACTGAAGGGCACTTCATCGCAGGCAAGTGGGTGCCGGCCGGCGACCGCACTCTTGAGGTGATCAACCCGTACAGCGGTGAAGTTCTGGCGCGCTGCGCGCTGGGGGACACCTCGCACGTCGATCTTGCGGTCGCGGCCGCACAGCAAGCCATGCGTACGCCGCTGCCGGCGCACGAGCGCGCGGCTTTCTGCGAAGGGATCGCCGGACTGATCCGGGACGACCTGGAGGGTTTTGCCCGCGAGATCTGCGCGGAGTCGGGCAAGCCGATCAAGACCGCGCGGGTCGAAGCCGAACGCGCCGTCTCGACGTGGACCTTCGCGGCCGCAACCGCGCGGACGATGACGGGCGAGACAGTGCCGATGGACGCCTCGGCGGCGGGTGTCGGGAAGCTGGCCTTCACTATCCGCGAGCCGCGCGGCGTACTCGCTGCCATTACGCCTTTCAACTTCCCGCTCAACCTGGTTTCCCACAAACTCGCGCCGGCGCTGGCGGCCGGCTGTGCCACCGTGCTGAAGCCGGCCGAGAAGACGCCGTTGTCCGCGATCCGGCTGGTCCAGGCGATGGCGGCAGCCGGCGTGCCGGCGGGCTGGATCAACCTCGTCAACGGCACCGGTGAGGATGTCGCGATCCCGCTCGCGACGCACGACGGCGTTGCAGTCGTCAGCTTCACCGGCTCGACCCGGGTCGGCCACTTGTTGCAACAGAGCGCTGCGGGCAAGCACGTGCTGCTCGAACTGGGTGCCAACTCGCCGCTCATCGTCGCTGCCGACGCCGACCTCGCCAGGGTGGTCGCGAAGGTCAAGGTCAGCGGCTTCTCGCACGCCGGCCAGTCGTGCATCTCGGTGCAGCGCATCTTCGTGATGACGTCGGTCTACCAGCGGTTCCTCGACCTGCTCGTGCCTGCCGTCGAGTCCCTGGTCGTGGGGGATCCCGCCGACGAGCGCACGGATGTCGGACCGCTGATCCGCACCAGCGAACGGGACCGGGTCCTCGCGTGGATCCAGGAGGCGCGTCAAGGCGGGGCCGCCGTCTTGACCGGGGGCTCCGCTGAGGGCGTACTGCTGGCCCCGACGGTTGTCGCGGGGGGCAGCGAAGACGTGAAGCTGTGCACCGAGGAAGTGTTCGGTCCCGTCGTGATCGTGCAGCCCTGCGACACGGTCGAGGCCGCGATCGAGCGGGCCAATGAGTCGCCCTACGCCATCAACACCGCAATCTTCACGGCCGATCTCGCGAGTGCGCTGCGTGCCGCGCGCGGGCTGCGCGCCGGTGCGGTGCTGGTCAATGAAACGCCCACCTTCCGGGCCGACCAGATGCCGTACGGCGGTGTCGGCGCCTCGGGCAACACGCGGGAGGGACCGGCGTACGCCGCCCGCGAACTCACCGTCGACAAGCTCGTCATCCTCGAGCCGTAGGGAGCCAGATGACCGCCAAGGTCGTGACTGCAGTGCCAGGTCCCCGGTCCGTCGAGATGCGCGCGCTGGTCGACGAGTACGTTCCGCGCGCCGTCTTCAACACTCACCCGATCTTCGTCGAATCGGCCGAGGGGTCGGTGCTGATCGACGTCGACGGCAACCACTTCCTCGACTTCACCGGCGGTCTCGGAGTGCTCAATGTCGGCCACCTGCCGCCGCCGGTGGTGGACGCGGTGCACGCGCAGATGGCGCGGTTCACGCATACCTGCTTCCACGTCGCGATGTACGACGGTTACCCGAGGCTCGCGCAAGCGCTGGCGGCGGTGACGCCGGGCGACCACGCGAAGAAGACGGTGCTGGTCAACTCCGGAGCCGAGGCGGTGGAGAACGCCGTCAAGATCGCGCGGTATGCGACGGGCCGTCCCGGCGTCGTCGTCTTCGACCACGCGTTCCACGGCCGGACGCAGCTCGGCATGACGATGACCGCGAAACCCTTGCCGTACAAGGCGGGACTCGGCCCGGCCGCGCCGGAGATTTACCGGATGCCGTTCCCTTATTCGTACCGCTGCCCAGTTGGCCACAGCGCGGAGGAGTGCGGCGACGATGCGGCCGACTACCTCGAAGACGCCATCCATACGCAGATCGGCGACGAACGGATCGCGGCGATCGTCATCGAACCTGTGCAGGGCGAAGGCGGCTTCCACGTGGCTCCCGCGGGCTTCCTGCGGCGGCTGCGCGAGATTTGCGACCGTTACGGAATCCTGCTGGTCGCCGACGAGATCCAGTCCGGTTTCGGGCGGACGTCGAAGTTCTTCGCCTGCGAGCACGCGGGCGTCGTACCCGATCTGGTGATCATGGCGAAGTCACTCGCGGCGGGGCTGCCACTTGCGGCTGTGACGGGCCGGGCGGAGCTCATGGACAGCGTTCATGTCGGGGGTCTCGGCGGCACCTACGGCGGCAATCCGGTGGCGATCGCGGCAGCACTCGCCGTCATGGAGATGCTGCTCGGCGGCGGGCGAAAAAAAGAAAGCCTCCGCGTATTTCGGCAGCCTGGCGCGGCTTACGCGCAATGCCAACAGCGACCGTGCCGAGCTGCG
>JBDTYE010000075.1:0-13702 GCA_040005895.1 Actinomycetota bacterium
AGATCACCGGTGAAGCCGGCCGCGGCGGCCCGCCGGCCGTAGACCACGATCCAATAGATCAAGCCGGTCTCCGCGATGACCCCGATGGCGATGCGCGCCGCGGTCGGCAGGCCTGAGGGCGTCACGAAGGCCTCGATGGTTCCCGCGACGGCCAGCACGATGACCAGCCCGATGCTGACTGTGACCAACGACCGGAACTCCGCGGCCACCGCCTCGCTCCTCGTGCGTGCGCCCGGGTCGACGACGGTCCAGCCGATTTTCAAGCCGGCAGATGCTGCGATCAGTACCGCGGAGAGCTCGACGAGGCCGTGCGGAATGATCAGCCCGAAGAACAACGGCCCCCGGCCGTTGGCGATCATCAACCCGCCCATGACTCCGAGGTTGGCGAAGTTGCTGAACAGTGCGAAGACGGTAGGGATGCCGAGCAGGATGCCTGCTGTCAGCGCGACCGCCGCTACCCACACGTTGTTGGTGAAGACGTGCGCAGCGAACGACGCAGCCGGCGACGCGCTGTAATAGCCCTCGAAGTCCTTGTCCACCAGGCGCTTTATCCGTTCGGGCGAGGCAATGTGGTGCTGCACGTCTGGGTTGAGGACGATCCACGAACCGAGCGCGATCGAGAGCGCGAAGCAGGCGATGCCGGTCACGACGACCCACCAGCGGATCCGGTAGACCGCGGCCGGGAACGTGACCTGCAGGAAGGTCCCCACCACCTGCCAGGACGGCGTACGCGCGCCGGCCACCGCGCTGCGGCCGCGCGCGACGAGCGAGGACAACCGGTCGATGAGCATCGGGTCGGGCGAGTTGGTCCGGACGACGGACAGGTGTGTCGCCGTACGCTGATAGAGGTCGACCAGTTCGTCGAGTTCCGAGCCGGTCAGCCGGGTGGGACGGGCAGCCCGGCCGGCCAGGTCTTCGAGGCGCCGCCACTCGGCCGCGTGGGCGGCGACGAAAACGTCGATGTCCACTCGGTTCCCTTCAGTCGCGGCGGCGCACGGACCGATCGTACGAGGTGAGCCCGCACCCGCGGGTTCGGAAGGGGCGCGGCGTGAGCCAGATCGTCACCGGGGAAGCGGTTGCGCTCAACCTTCGGGTCGCGCGCATCGGCTCGAGGTCGGTCGCGCTCTTCATCGACATCGTCGTGCGTCTCGTCGCGGCGTTCGGGCTGGCACTGCTTTTCGGGCAGGTGGGCTCTCTTGACGGCGCCGCCGCCGCGGCGCTGGTGCTGGTCCTCTACATCGCGGTCTGGCTGGGATATCCCGTCGCGTTCGAGACTCTGTGGGGAGGCCGCACTCCGGGCAAGGCGGCGATGGGCCTGCGCGTCGTACGCGACGACGGCGGCCCGGTGCGCTTCCGGCACGCCCTCACCCGCGGCCTGCTCGGAGCGATCGTCGAGCTGCCCGGCTTCACCTTCTTCGTCGCCCCGATCATCAGCTCGCTGATGAGCGAACGCGGCCAGCGCCTCGGGGACCGGGCCGCCGGCACCGTCGTGATCCAGGAACGCGTGCCCACCCGGGCGATGCCCGTCGTACCGATGCCGCCGCCGCTCGCGCACTGGGCGTCGACACTCGACCTGAGCCGGATCGGCAACGATCTCGCCCTCGGCATTCGCGGTTACTTCGAGCGCGCCCACGAACTCTCGCCCCAGGCCAGGGACCAACTCGGCTACTCGCTCACGAACGCGGTCGTCGCCGCGATTTCGCCCGCTCCCCCACCGGGCGCACCGCCATGGGCCATCCTGGCCGCTGTGCTGGCCGAACGCCGGCGGCGCGATGAATACCGGCTGCACCAGCAGCGCGCCGCTGCGGGCCAGCCGCCGCCGTGGCAGCAACCGTCGCAACCGGGCTCCTGGCAGGGCCCGACCCAGCCAGGCTGGGGCAGCCTCGCTCCCGCATCGAGCTGGCAGGCGTCCGCACCACCTACCGGTACGCCGACCAGTGTCGGCCCCCCGCCCGGCGTCGGGCAGACCCCCTACTACGGTCCGCGGCCGCCTGTGCCTGCCGGTCCTACTCCCGTGCCGGCGCCGGCTCCGGTCCCGTCCACGGAACCGCCGCCGGACGGCGGCTTCCAGCTGCCGTCGTAGTACTTGCTACAGAGATTCGACCTTGACGACGAGCGAGCCCGACGCGGTGAACGGCGAGGTTGAGTTCCACTTCAACGGCGTATTGCTGATGCCTGTGGCGGGCACCGTGATCGTCGGCCCCGTCATGTAGGTGAAGAAGTTCGTGCCGATGAGGGTGGTCTCGGTGGGTAGCACGCCCTCGGGACAGGTGAGGGTGCCTGACACGTCGTCCTGCATGAGCAGCGTGACTTTGATCGTGGCCGCAGTCGCACCGGTGCCTGGCACGATCCGCACGTCGGTCGTGCCGGCGACACCACTGAGCGCGTAGACCGGCACGGGTGGATCCGGCGCCACGCACGGGACCGCAATCGCAGAGGTGAAGGACGTGTTGGCGTAGGCGATCGGCGCCGTTGCCTGGTACGTCGCGACGCCACCCTTGATCACCTGGCGTACGTCGATCACGGACTTCACCGTGCTGTGCACTGTGACGTCGAGGACATTGATGCCCTGCTGCGCGTTTACAGGTCCGGTGACCGTCACCCGCCAGCCACCCGTCGTACCGTCCCAAGGTCCGCTGCCGATGCCGGCACGCGACAGGGCTGTAGTCGTAAGGGCAAACGTCTTCCCCGCGGCATTCGGCTGTGCGCCTTTTGAGGTGAAGTGCATGGGCTTGGTCGGCAACGACGTGCCTGGCCAGGCGCCGACCAGGGATCCGCGCGTGATCTTCGGCGCCTTCCACAACGCGGTCGCCGGCTTGCCGTCGCGCTTGGCCACGATCTTGCCGTCGACGCCGAGCTTGCCGCCGGGCGGCAACTGCGCACCCGAGGCGGAAGCGAACTTCATGTCGACGCACTCGTTCGGCTTGCGCCAGATCTTCTCGGCCTCCTTCAGGCGTTCCTGGCCGTCCGCCGCGAGCCGCGACATCAACTCGGCCCACATCGAGTTGTCGCCCTGCAGTGCGCTGCGAACGGCGCCGGTTGCCGCCGCATTCGAGGCGCCGAGCGAGCGGCCGGTGCCGTCGATCTGCAGCGACGTCATCGCGACGGCGCCGGTCCGGCCATTGATGCTGCCGGTCGCATGCGCGGTGATCGTCATCGTGTGGTTGCGCCTCAGCAGCCCGTTGAGGGCGCTCAATGCGTAGGCGGTGTCCACGTTCATGGTGATGTCGAAGGTGGTCTTTTCCAGGTAGGCGTCAGGCGCGACGGTGGCAACGAAAGTGCTGCTCGTCTTTGTCGTCGTGTTCCTGCGGATGTAGTCGAGCCCGGTCATCGTCTTCTGCTCGTCGGTCCGCACACCTCCGGCCGTGTTGGCGGACATGTCGATGCGGCCGTTCGAGTCCGGGCACGGACCGTTCGTCTTGACCTTGTCGCCGAGGCTGCCCGACACGGCCAGGGTGAACGAGCCGGCGCTGCCGGCGTCTACCTTCATCCCCATCTCCGTGGTTGCCCGGCTGAAATCCGGTGTGCCGTCGGGCAGGTTCGGCGTGACGCCGGTCGCGGTGAACGTTCCGGTCACGCCGTTGCTGGTGTTCGAGGTCGTCGCGACCGTCGTTGTCGCGGCGCCGCTGCTCGACGTCGAAGTCTGCGGGGCCGACCAGCCGCCGCCGAGCCGTGGGCTCTGCTGCGCGAGCGCGGTGAGTTTCGGGGCGCCGCGCCGCGGGCGAGCCGCGGCTGCGCGGGCCAGCTTCGCCATCGTCTCAATGCCGGGTGACAGCGCGGAAGCGCCGGCCGAGAACCGGCCGGGCGCTGCGGCGTACTGCCTGAGGACCGGAAATGCCTTGTTCTCAAAGTGATCCAGCCGGCCGCCCAACGTCGCGCCAATCAGGAACGAGCCGGTTGTCTGGGCCGGCGGCGGCACCGGCAGCGCCCGTCCGACGAGCACGCAGGCAGCCTTGCCGGCGATCGTGACCCGCACCTGTCCCTTCGGGCAGGGCACGACCTTCGGCGGTGCGGCCGCGGCCGGCGCCGTTCCGATCCCGGAACCGAGGATGAGCGCGAAAGCCGCCGCGATCGAGGCGTCGCGCAAAAGCGATCTCATGCGCGGAATGTAGACCCGCGCGGAGTTCGGTCAGCGCGGGTTCGGAGAATCCAGATGCCAGTGCCGTGAGACGGCCGAGGTCCAGGTGCCGTCGCCGCCCGGCGGCAGGAACGCGAACCTGCTGATCGTCCGCTGTCCGCCCTCGAGATCGCCGTACAGCAACTCGACCGCGAACCGATCTTTCACCTCGATCGCGGCACGCAAATGGGCGAACTCCGCGGCGTCCGGATCGCGGACCGCGGCCTGCCAGAAGCCCAGGTCGGAGGGAGCCACGTACATGTCCCGCGAATGCATGGCGAAGTCGGCAGCCGGCGCGTGCTGCGCACCGGTCTGCGAGGTGGAGAGATGCCAGCCGTGCAGGACCGCCAAGCCGGTTCCGGCGTTGCGGATCGACAGCGTCAGGTAGATCACCTCGTCGGTGACATCGGCCGTCGCGCCTCCGCCGGGGACCACGACGGAGAACTCGTCCGCGAACCCGACGGGCGTGTCCGGGTCACTCGGCCGGCTGGGCAAGAGCAACGGACGCAGCCCGATCATCAACGCGCGTTCGGCCACCCGCGCGTTCTTGCTGGAGGACCGCACGGACGCGAACGTCGCGACCGCGAGCACCAGCGTGCCTCCTGCGGTGGCGAGCGCCGAGACAGTTACCCAGTCGACCATCGACGCAGCCTATTGGTTGGGTGGTGACTCGAGTTCTACGAGCTCGAGATGCGGGCCTTCGACTACGACGTCACCCGCGATGCTCCACGCGCCGCGGTCTCCGGTCGCGAGATCGGCGACTTCGTAGCGGCGTACGACGAGTGGTCCGGTTTGCGTCTCGTGGTCCGACACGTCGACCAGCGCCCAGCCCTCGTCGACGAGTCGGACACCAGCACTCGGCTCGGTCACCGCCAGCAGCTTGATGCGCTTCTTGTCCTGCGGCGGCGCCAGTGCCAGCAGCCGGCTCGTCGCGACCGCGAATGCCGGTGAACGGCCTGTGACGGCCGCTGCTGTCACGGACTGTTCGTCGCCAGGCGCGATCTCGCCGAACGGCAGCCGCACGTAGAGCACCTCGCCGCCGGCCGCTCCGGCCTTGACGAGCCAGCCGCCGCTGCGCACCTCGACCCGCACCGGCCGCCACTGCGCATCGACCGTCACGTCGACCCTGCCCAGCGCTGCGCCGTCCGGGTCCGTCACGTCCGCGACGTACCGCCAGCCCTGCGGTCCCGGCGCGCACGAGAACGCCTCAACGGCAACGAGTTCGCCGCTGTGGTCGTCGAGGTGGTGATAGATCCCCTTCGGCATGGGGTGCATCCTCGCGTACGTCGGCGGGCCGCGCCGCACGCCGTAGACTCGCCCGTTGTGTCTCTCACAATCGGGATCGTCGGCCTGCCCAACGTCGGCAAATCAACGCTGTTCAACGCGTTGACGAAGAACAACGTCCTCGCCGCCAACTATCCCTTCGCGACGATCGAGCCGAACGTCGGCGTCGTCGGCGTACCGGATGGGCGGCTCGGTCAGCTCGCCGAGATCTACGAATCGCAGAAGATCATTCCGGCCGCGGTGTCGTTCGTCGACATCGCAGGCATCGTCAAGGGGGCATCCGAGGGTCAGGGGCTCGGCAACAAGTTCCTCGCCAACATCCGTGAATCCGACGCCATCTGCCAGGTGATCCGCGTTTTCACCGACCCCGACGTCGTACACGTCGATGGGCGCGTCTCGCCGAAGGACGACATCGAAACCGTTAACACCGAACTCGTCCTGGCGGACCTGCAGACCATCGACAAGGTCCTGCCGCGCATGCAGAAGGAGGCACGTCTGAAGAAGGGCGGCGCCGAGCAGGTCGCAGCCATCGAACATGCCCGGGCGCTGCTGGATTCTGGTCAGACGATCTTCGGCGCAGGCCTCGACCCGGAGCCACTGCGCGAGTTGCATCTCCTTACGGCCAAGCCTTTTCTGTACGTTTTCAACCTCGACGACGAGGAGTTGTCGAACACTGACTTGCGCGCCGAGCTGTCGGCACTCGTCGCGCCGGCCGAGGCGATCTTCCTGGACGCGAAGATCGAGGCCGATCTCGCTGAACTGCCGGACGACGAAGCGCTGGAGCTGCTGCAGTCGATCGGCCAGGACGAGAGCGGTCTCTCGATCCTGGCGCGGGTCGGCTTCGCCACGCTCGGCTTGCAGACCTACCTGACCGCCGGGCCGAAAGAGGCGCGGGCCTGGACCATCCGCAAGGGCGCTACCGCACCGGAAGCTGCCGGCGTGATCCACTCGGACTTCCAGCGCGGTTTCATCAAGGCCGAGATCGTGTCGTTCGCCGACCTGATAGAGACGCGCTCTGTTCCAGCCGCGCGGGCCGTGGGCAAGGCGCGGATGGAAGGCAAGGACTACGTGATGCAGGACGGCGACGTAGTCGATTTCCGCTTCAACGTCTGAAACCGATCCGGCACGACCTAAGAACCCCACCAGGTCGCCGCGGTGACCGGATCACCCACGAGCAACCGTGCGCCAACCGTCTGGGCGAAGTCATTGGTCGCACCGGCCCCAGCGAGGACCAGGGGCGCCATGCCGGACAGCCGTGAGAGCTCCTGCGCGACATCGGTGAATCGGCCCGGCGCCGCTGCGGCGAGGACGACCAGGCTCGGCCGGACCTCAGCGGTCACCGTGATCAGGTCCGGCATAGGAGTGTCGACGCCGAGGTAAGCGACCCGCCACCCGTGCCGGTTGAGGACGATGCCGAAGACGAGCAGTGCCAGGTCATGCCGCTCACCGGGCGGGCAGGCCAGCAGGGCATGTGGTCCCTGGCCGCTGCCCCATCCCTTGGCCAGGCTCGCCAGCCGTCCACGGACCACGTGCGTTGCGAAATGCTCCTGAGCGACGCTGATCGCCCCGTTCTCCCAGCGCTCACCGAGTTCGTGCAGGTACGGGACCAGCAGGTCCCGCAACACGGTCTCCAGGCTCAGTTCCGTGAACATCCGATCCAGCACCCTTTGCGCCGCCGGCTCATCGAGGGCATCCAGGGCCTGCCGGAGGGCGTCGGCGCGGTCGGCCAAGTCCAATTGGGCGGGTGCGGTTCCACCCTCGGAGACCGTGTGGGGATCCTCGTCGGCGATCGCGGCGCGGGCTGCCTGTGCGGCCGCGAGGCCGTCGGCCAAGTGGGCTTGCATGCGGCGTACGCGGAGCTGGTCCTGCTCGGAGTACAGGCGGTAGCCGGCGTCGGACCGCGCGGGCCGCAGTAGCCCGTATCGGCTTTCCCACGCGCGCAGGACGTGCTCGCTGACGCCCACTCGCCGGCTCAGCTCACCGATTCGCAGGACAGCTGACTCCTTCTCAGGCTCCATGCCAGCACTCTACAAGCATTCGACGAACATTTGACAAGTTAATGAAGCTATGTCTAATCTCTGTCTAATAAACCCTCGACGAGAGATGATCATGAGCAGCACTGAGCACACGGCCACGGTCGAGGCTTCTGCTCGCCCATCCGTGGCCGTCGTCGGGTCCGGGGTCTCGGGCCTGACGGCCGCGTACCTGCTCGCACGCACGCATGACGTCACCCTGTTCGAGGCCGACGATCGCCTCGGCGGGCACGCCCACACGCACGATCTCACCGGTTCCGACGGCAGTCAGCGCGCTGTCGACAGCGGGTTCATCGTCCACAACGACCGGACGTACCCGTGGTTGCGGAAGCTCTTCGCGGAGCTCGAGGTCGAGGTTCGCCCCACCGAGATGAGCATGAGCGTCCGGTGCGACGGCTGCGGTCTCGAGTACGCCGGCGGGCGCGGAGTGCGGGGGATCCTGGCCCAGCCGCAGCGGCTGCTCGACCCTCGATTCGTCCCGATGCTCGTGCAGGTCAAGCGTTTTCATCGCAGTGCCTCCGCCTTCCTGCGAGGAGCAGACCCAGGCGACCTCACGACGTACGGCGAGTTCCTGGTGCGCGAAGGGTTCACCGAACATTTCGTAGCGCACTACGCGGTGCCGCTCGTCTCCTGCGTCTGGTCGTCGGGACGGGAAACCGTCTTGCTCTATCCGGCCCGCTATCTATTCCGCTTCCTGGACCACCACGGGATGCTGAGCATCGCCGGATCTCCTCAGTGGTACACGGTCGTCGGCGGCTCGCGGACCTACGTCGAGCGGCTGGCCGCCAGACTGCCGGACGTCCGCCGGTCGCACGCCGTCACCGACGTCACCCGGCGGCCCGACGGGGTCGAGATCCGCGATGCGGCAGGGCAGCTCGCGCGCGTCGACCGCGTCGTCATCGCCACCCACGCCGACCAGGCGCTGAACCTGCTGACCGACCCTAGCGACCAGGAAGTGCAGACCCTCAAGGCGTTCGGCTATTCCCTCAACGAAACGGTTCTGCACACCGACGCCTCACTCCTGCCCGAGGCAAACGCGGCGCGAAGCTCATGGAACTACCGGATGTCCTCCTGCAGCGCGCCGGACGAGCCCGTCGTCGTGACCTATTGGATGAATCGCCTGCAGGGACTCACGTCGGCCGAGGAATACCTGGTCACGCTCAACGCGCGCCAGCTCATCGACCCCGCTGCCGTTCTCGCGGTGATGAACTACGAGCACCCCATCTTCACGCCCGAGTCGGTTGCGGCGCAGTCGCAGCTGGCCGGCCTCGCTACCGAGCGAACCGTGTACGCCGGGGCGTACCACGGATGGGGTTTCCACGAGGACGGGTGCCGTTCCGGAGTCGAGGCCGCTCGGCACTTCGGAGTCTCCTGGTGACCGCCTCCCACTCAATCCTGACATCAATGCCCACCACCCGCGCTCTGCCCACGCTGCCGGCGCTGGTGCCCGGACAAGTTGCGCACCAACGGAGTGGACCGGTGCGGCACGGCTTCCGCCACGACGTCTACCAGTGGCTCGTCGACCTGGACGATCTGCCGGAACAACCCTGGTACCTCAGGCCGTTCGCCAGGTTCAGCGCCGTCGACCATCTCGGCGATCCCGACAAGTCGATCAAGGACAACGTCGAGCGCTACTTGTGCCTGAACGGGGTCGACCTCGGCGCGTCGAGCCGGATCGTGATGCTCGCCAACGCGCGCGTTCTGGGCCACGTCTTCGATCCGTTGTCGGTCTTCTGGTGCTTCGGCGCGGACGACCACCTGGTCTGCATCGTGGCGGAGGTTCACAACACGCACGGCGAGCGGCACGCCTATCTCCTGCAACCGGATGCCACCGGAGTCGCCACTACGGATAAGGCGTTCAACGTCTCGCCATTCTTCGACGGGAGCGGTGGCTACGAGTTGCGCTTCGAGCTCTCGCCCCACCTCGTGTCGACCGCCGTGATTCTGCGACGGTCCGGAGAAGTGGCCTTCACCGCGAGCTTCCGCGGTCGACCTGTGGCGCTGACTCGCCGGAGCCTGCTGAGCCAGCTGGTCCGCAAACCCCTGATGCCGCAGCAGGTTTCCGCACTGATCCGGATGCACGGCAGCTGGCTCTGGCTTCGCCGCCTGCCGGTCCGGCGTCCTCCACACCAGCACGTACAAGAAGGGGTCTGACATGGACATCGCCGTTTCCGGCAGGTGGCCCTCGGTCGCGCGTACGCCGAGGGCACCGCTGGCCGCGACGGTCGCGCGGCTGATCTTCGAGCGCGCGGTGCGCCTGATCGGCGTACACGCGACTTATCCCGGCGGCGCGAGCATCGGCGCCGGCTCCGAAGACTCCCCGGCGTTCGAGATCGTTCGCCCGCGCGCGTTCTTTGCCCGACTTGGCCGAGACACCAAGATCGGTTTCGGCGAGGCCTACATGGCCGGCGACTGGCGAGCGGGCCCCGGCACCGACTTGGCCGATCTGCTCGCTCCATTCGCAACCCGGCTGACGAGCTTGGTCCCGGAGCCCTTGCAGCGGTTGCGAACCATCGTCGACAAGCGGGTTCCACCCAGCCAGGAGAACACCCCGGACGGGTCACGCAGGAACATCCACGCCCACTACGACTTGAGTAATGAACTGTTCGCGGCCTTCCTGGATCCCACGATGAGCTATTCGGCGGCGTGGTTCGACGACAGCGAATCCCTTGTCACCGCGAATCGACTCGAGGAGGCACAGCTGCGCAAGATCGACGGGATCCTGGATTTCGCGGGCGTGACATCCGGGACTCGCGTGCTGGAGATCGGAACCGGTTGGGGGGCACTGGCCATCCGCGCCGCGCAGCGCGGGGCCGTGGTGACCACGGTGACGATCTCCGCCGAACAGCTCGCGCTCGCCAGCGAGCGGGTCGCTCGTGCGGGCCTGTCCGAGCGGGTGGACCTACGCCTGCAGGATTACCGCGATGTCGAAGGCCAGTTCGACGCGATCGTCAGCGTGGAGATGCTCGAGGCGGTCGGCGAGGCCTATTGGCCCGCTTACTTCGCCACGCTGGATCGACTGCTCGCCCCGGGCGGCAAAGTGAGCATTCAGGCCATCACCATGGCGCACGAGCGGGTCCTGGCGACCAAGCGATCGTTCAGTTGGATCCAGAAGTACATCTTCCCGGGCGGCATCATTCCCTCGCTCCAGTCCATCGACGACGCTCTCGCGGCGCACACGACGTTGCGGGTCACCGAGCGGCGAGAGCTCGGCGCGCACTACGCACGCACCCTCCACCTCTGGCGCGAACGGTTCTGCGAGCAGTGGCCCCATATACACCGGCTGGGGTTCGACGAGACTTTCCGCCGCATGTGGGAGTTCTACCTCGCCTACTGCGAGGCCGGCTTCCGCACGGGCTACCTTGGCGTGAGCCAGCTGAAGATGACCCGGCAGCCGCAATGGAGTTGACCGGCAAGGTCACCTGGGTCGTCGGGGCGTCCAGCGGGATCGGCGCCGCCGTCGCCCGCGAGCTCCAGCTCCGAGGGGCAAGGGTGGCGGTTTCCGCCCGCCGCGAGGACCGGCTGGCCGAGGTTTCCGCGGGCACCATGCTCGCCGTCCCCGCCGACGTCACCGACGCCGCTTCGCTGACCGAGGCCGCATCGAGAATTCGCCGCGAACTTGGACCGATAGACCTGGTCGTACTCTCTGCCGGCTACTGGAAGCAGATGCAAGCCAGGCAGTGGGACACCGAGACCTTCAACCGAATTGTCGAGATCAACCTGATCGGGATGAGCAACGCCATCGCGGCGGTGCTCCCCGAAATGCTGACCCGAGGATCCGGGGTCATCGCCGGCATCGCGTCGGTCGCCGGCTACCGGGGACTCGCCGGCTCTGAAGCCTACGGCGCCACCAAGGCCGCGCAGATCAACCTCCTTGAGTCCCTGCGCATCAGCGTCGCCGGAACGGGCGTGCGGGTTACGACCATCTGCCCCGGCTTCGTACGCACGGAACTGACGGCCGACAACACATTCCCGATGCCCTTCCTGATCGAGCCCGACGCCGCCGCCCGGTCGATCTGCGATGGCCTCGAGCGCAACCGAACCGAGATCGTGTTCCCGGCCCGAATGGCTGTCCTG
The DNA here is from genome assembly GCA_040005895.1 of Actinomycetota bacterium. Lineage (GTDB taxonomy): Bacteria > Actinomycetota > Actinomycetes > BP-191 > BP-191 > JBDTYE01. The sequence goes on from JBDTYE010000075.1 coordinate 11,512, forward strand.
ATGAAGGCCGCCCGCCTGGTACCCGCCGGCGTCTGGGCCACCCTGTGGGGCCGGGTTGCCCCGCCCAAAACGAAAGGACGGCCATGAGACTCGTTAGGACTGTCACCGTCGACAAGCCCGTTGACCGAGTCTTCGACTACCTGTCGGACTTCACCACAACGACCGAATGGGACCCGGGCACGGTCAGGACGGTCCGGGTCGCCGGCAATGGGGCCGTCGGAACCAAATACCTGAACACCTCGACTTTCGCCGGCCGTCAGACGCAGCTCACGTATGTGCTTTACGAGCTGCTGCCGAACCAGCGCATCGCCCTCAGGGGAGAGAACCAGACGGTCGTCGCTCGCGACACGATGACCTTCCGCCCGGTCGGCACGGGAACCGAGGTGACCTACACCGCGGACTTCACCTTCAAAGGCTTCGCCCGACTGGTTGCGCCGCTGCTGAGACCGGCCTTCGTTCGGCTCGGCAATGCGGCCGAGGCCGGCATGGCCCAGGCCCTAGGGCGGCTCTGAAGCCCGCATCCGTAAGGAGTGACTGTCCCCCCGCACTGCGCAATGCTCTCGGCATGATTCCAAGCAGCGCTTCTTTCCTGAATGCCTATCTCGTGGCCGGCGACTCGGAATCGGCTCCGCTCGGCGTCGTGCGTAGGGATCCGCACGTGTGGCGCATTTTTCTGTTCGGCGTCGCCGCAGTCGACCAGCCCACCCAGGTGTTCGCAACACGCGACCCGGCTGGCGCTCGACTTGTGGAGCTGACCCGCAAGAGCTGACGACCTCTTCGCCGGCAACCCACCGCATGGAGCAGTCCGTGGAAGTCGTTCCGAAGGTACCGTCAACGAAGGGCAGCGCCGAGATGCTCACCGGCGACGCCTGGTTCGACGTCATCGCCAGGGCTGAGGAGCCCTCCCGAATGCGGATCAACAGCGTGCACTTCGCGCCGGGCGCCGGCACCGCCTGGCACCGGTACGCGTAGGCCAGACCCTGTGCGTCACTGAGGGCGTCGGCCTCGTACAGGACCGAGGCGGCGAGGTAATCGCGAAGCAGGCCGGCCTCGACAGCAGGCCAGAAGCACCGGGTCGATCCGGACGTGCCGATCGATGACGTGGCCGGAGCGGTGAAGGAGCTCTCGCTTTGGACGCGAACCCCGAAGCCCTTCAGCGTGACAGTTGGAGCCCCGGATGGAGCTCCGCTTCGCTCTGTTCGCGGCGTCCCACGGATGGCACGATGGCGCCCGTGACCGGAGAACTCGGAACAGCATTCGCCCGCGCCGTCGCCGAAAAGGACGACGCGCGCGTACTCGAGCTGTTGCATCCCGAGGTCGACTTTCGTGGCATGACGCCAGGGCGTGTGTGGGAAGCGACTGGACCCGGCGACGTACTGACGGCCCTGCACTTCTGGTTCGACGAACACGACCTGATCGAGGACATCGACGCGATCGAGAGCGACAGCTTCGCGGACCGCCAACGAGTGGGCTATCGACTGCGCGTGCGCAACAACGACGGCCTCTACCTGGTCGAGCAGCAGGCGTATCTCTCCGAGCGCGATGGCCGCATCAGTTGGCTCCGCATCATGTGCTCGGGCTTCCGTTCCATCGAATAGGGCGCGGTGCGACGCCTGGTGCCGTCCGGCTCGACCACCGAAAAGTTCTTTCCACATAAGGCTTTTCAGCCCGTCGTTCTGTCACACCCCACCAGTAGATTGGTGCCAGTCGAAGGCGGGGGGTGAGTGGTCGTGTCGCAGCTGCTGGCGGTGCTCGACGACCTGCTCGCCACCGACCCGCACGACCTCGTCGACCGCCAGCGCGCCGACGCCCTGATCGAGTTCGAGCAGATCGCCCGCCGCCTCGACGCCGCCCGGGCCCGCACCCTCGCGGTCTTCGACAGCCGGCGGGCGTGCGCCGCCGATGGCTACCCCACCACAACAAGTTGGCTGCGCGCTCAATGCGGCAGCTCGAGGGGCGCCGCCAGCAGCGCGGTCCGCCTCGCCCGCGGGCTGCGCGACCTGCCGCTCACGGCGAGCGCGCTCGGCGACGGGCGGATCAGCGCCGCGCACGCCGCCGCCATCACCGGGCTGCTCCCCGCGATCCCACTCCAGCGGCTACTGGAAACCGAGGCGCAGTTCGTCACCCTCGCCGAGCTGTGGGAACCCGGGCAGCTGCACCGCTACGCCCAAACCGTCCGGCACGCCTACGA
>JBDTYE010000076.1:0-13690 GCA_040005895.1 Actinomycetota bacterium
CGCCAGCGGCGTTGTGCAAGACCGCGAGGGCGCGTGGAACTCCGAGGTCGTCGTCCATCGCGGCGGCAAACAGCGACCAGGTCGCCTCGTCCGCGTCCGAGTCGAGAGCGGATGCCTGCGCCGCCTCGAGTCCCCCGAGACGGTCGATCCCGTTGCGCACAAAGGTTTCCAGCCGCGAGTACGCCGCCGCGGCCTCTGCCAATGTCAGCTCGGTGTAGTCGATACCGGACCGGTAGTGCGCCGAACCAAGGCAGTAGCGCAGCACTGCCGGCCGCACACCGGAAGCGAGAACGTCGGCGACGACGGAGGAGTTGCCGAGCGACTTGCTCATCTTCGCCCCGTCGATGTTGACCAGGCCGTGATGCATCCACCAACGCGCCATGTCGGCGCCGCCCGCGCACACCGACTGCGCGAGCTCGTTCTCGTGGTGCGGGAACACGAGATCGAGGCCGCCGCCGTGAATGTCGAAGGGCTGGCCCAGGTACTTGACGGCCATCGCGGAGCATTCGAGATGCCACCCCGGCCGGCCTACTCCCCACGGCGTCGGCCAGGACGGCTCGCCCGGCTTCGCCGCCTTCCACAAGGCGAAATCGACCGGGCTGCGCTTGTGCGAATCGTCCGCCTCGCCCTGCCGCATGTCGGCGGGCACCTGGCCCGACAGCGTGCCGTACGGCTTGAACGACGAAACGTCGAAGTAGACGTCGCCGCCGGCTGGGTAGGCGTAGCCCCGGTCGATCAGCAGCTGCATCAGCGTGATCATCTCCGGCACGTGTCCGGTCGCCCGCGGCTCGACCGTAGGACGCAGCACACCCAGGGCGTCGTACGCCGCAAGGAAGGCCCGGTGGTTGCTCTCGGCCAGCGCCCAGGTCGAGACACTCTCGACAGCAGCATTGGCGATGATCTTGTCGTCGATGTCGGTGACGTTGCGGACGTAGTCGACCTCGAAACCGGTGGCGGTCAGCCAGCGGCGCAGGATGTCGAACACGATCGCGCTGCGCACATGTCCGACGTGTGGCGGCGACTGCACGGTCGGGCCGCAGACGTAGACGCCGACGCGGCCTTCGCGCAGCGGTTCGAACGGCCTGACCTTGCGCGACAACGTGTCGTAGAGGGCGAGCGGCACGCGGGTGACCTCATATCGGACCGGTAGGGGACGAGCCGATGGTAACGGGTATGACGTCGGCACCTGACGGACGGGAGCACGCATGCAGGCACAGAACACCGAAGTCGTCGACGTGCCCGAAGCCGGCCACTACGCCCTTCGCGTCGACGGCGAGGAAGCCGGCGTGAGCAACTACCGGCGGGTCGGCGACACGGTGACGTTCACGCACACGGAGGTCCCACCAGAGCTGCAAGGACAGGGGCTCGGGGGCATCCTGGTGCGCGGCTCACTGGACGACGTACGCCGGCGCGGCCTTCGCGTCGTACCGCTCTGCCCGTTCGTCGAGGCGTGGATAGACCGACACCCGGAGTACGCCGATCTGGTGCGCGCCTAGCCCTCGGCACTCACGATGAGTGCGGTCGCGATGGCCGCGATTCCTTCGCCGCGGCCGGTCAGGCCCAACCCGTCGGTCGTCGTCGCGGACACGGTGACAGGTGCACCAGCAGCCGCGGTCAGCGCGGCTTCAGCTGCGGCCCGGCGGGCACTCAGCCTGGGCTGCTCGCCGATGATCTGAACGGCGATGTTGCCAATCGTCCAACCGGCTGCACGCAGCCGGGCCGCGGTCGCGGCCAGCAGGGCAGCCCCCGAGGCGCCGGCCCACTGCGGGTCATCGGTGCCGAACTGGGAGCCCAGATCGCCGAGCCCTGCCGCGCCGAGTAAGGCATCGCAGCACGCGTGCGCCGCCGCGTCGCCGTCGGAATGGCCGGAAAGCCCGGGCACGCCAGGCCAGACAAGCCCGGCCAGCCACAGCGGACGTCCCGGATCGAACGGGTGTACGTCGACGCCGACGCCGACGCGCGGCAGCTCAGCGGGCACGCCGCTCCCGCAGCAGAGCCTCGGCGAAGACCAGGTCGGCGGGTCGGGTGACCTTGAACGCCTCGTCGCTGCCCGCGACCACCGTCACGGAAGCGCCTACCCGTTCGGCCAGACCTGCGTCGTCGCCCGCCTCGAAGCCGTCAATGACCGCGGCGTCATGCGCTTTGGCCAGCAGCTCGCGGCGGAATCCCTGCGGGGTCTGTACGGCGACGAGTTCGGTCCGCCGCAACGTTTCGGTGACGACCCCATCGGCGTCAACCCGCTTGATGGTGTCGGTCACCGGGATGGCTGGCACCACGGCGTCCGCACCGGCCCGTACCCTGGCGACGACGGCGTCTGCGATCTCACTGGGGGTCAAGGGCCGCGCAGCATCGTGAACGAGGACGATGTCGACGCCCGCCGGCAGGGTCTCGAGCGCGCGGCGTACCGACTCCTGCCTGGTCGCTCCGCCGGCGACGACCCGCACTTCCTTGCCGACGTCGTGACTGGCCAGGACGGAGGCCACGGCGGCAACGTCGTCCGGCGGCGCAGCGACCACGACCAGATCGACGAGCCGGGCGCCGAGCATGCCGCGGACGGCGTGCACCAGCATCGGCGTGCCGCCCAGCGGTCGCATCGCCTTCGGCGCGCCGGGGCCCAGCCGCTCGCCGCGCCCGGCCGCCGGCACTATCGCCGCGACGGTCATTCCCGGTGCCGACGCCGTGTCGTCAATGACGACACCGGGGTCGTGCCCTCGTCACTGGGATGAGCGAAGACGAGCCGGCCGTTGGCGGTGGTGAGAACGCTGGTGACCCGCAGCAGAACCTCACTGCCGATCCGTTCGCGGGACCGCTCGCTGACCACCATCGTGCCGTCGTCGAGGTAGCCGATCGCCTGCCCAGTTTCCTTGCCCGCCTTCAGAAGCAGGACGTTGACGTCGTCACCGGCCGCCACTGGTGGTCGCAATGCCTGGGCGAGGGCGTGCAGGTTGAGCACCCTGACGCCGGCCAGCGAAGCCGCCTTCGCCAGGTTGGTGTCGAGCGTCAGCAGGGCCGCGTCCCGGTCGATGCAGAGCCGAACGAGCTTGGCGTCGACCTCGTGCACGGCCGGTACTTCGTCGTCGATCACTTCGAAGTCGATGTGCGCTTCGCGCCGGAGTGCCTCCAGCGTGGCCAGGCCTTTGCGGCCGCGCGCGCGGCGCACGTCGTCGCCGGCGTCGGCCAGGCCCTGCAGCTCGGCCAGCACCGGCTGGCAGATGAGCATCGTGCCGTGCAGGAAACCGGCGCGTACGACGTCCAGCACCCGGCCGTCGATCGCCACGGAGGAGTCGACGATGCGCGGCAGGGCCGGAAGCGCGGTGTCACGCGGCGCCATCCCGGCCCGGTCTCCGAACAGCGAAAGGACACCCTCGCGTTTGGACTTGCCGACCTTGTAACCCACCAGACCCAGCACGATCAGCAGGAACCCGACGAGCGAGAAGGAGATGAACGGCTCTCGAATGAGCAACAGCAGCGGCAGGCTGACCCCGGCCGCGACGATCACACCGAGGACCAGTCCGATGGCACCGGCGACGAGGGACTCGGCAGACGTCTCGCGCAGGCCGAGCTCGACACGGTCCACTGTCGTGACCGTGGTCCGTCCGAGTACGCCGCCGAGCACATATCCCAGACCGGAGCCGAGGATGACACCGATCGCGATCGCGTTGAAGGGGCCAAGGACGTTGTCTGCGCTGTTGTCGATCAGCCTCGCGATCTCATAGCCGACGCCCGCGAAGAACACGACGGTCAGCAGACGCAGCAGCTCGACGACGCCGCCGGCCTTGCGCCGAGTCGCCATGCCGACCTCCTGACCAACCCCGGCCGGATGGCGCGCCGGGTAAGCGGGGCTAGGAGGCGAGAACCTCGTCGAGAACGGCCTCTGCCTTGTCCTCATTGGTGCCTTCAGCGAGCGCGAGTTCGCTGACGAGGATCTGCCGGGCCTTGCTCAGCATCCGCTTCTCCCCCGCCGAAAGCCCACGCTCGCGGTCACGACGCCACAGGTCGCGAACCACTTCGGCCACCTTGTTGACGTCGCCCGAGGCGAGCTTTTCGAGGTTTGCCTTGTAGCGGCGGGACCAGTTGGTGGGTTCTTCGGTGTGCGGGGCGCGCAGGACGTCGAAGACCTTGGCGAGGCCTTCCTCGCCCACTACGTCACGGACACCGACGATCTCGGCGTTGTCCGCAGGCACACGAACGGTCAAATCGCCTTGCGCGATCTTCAGAACCAGGTAGATACGCTCTTCACCCTTGATCACTCGCTTCTCGATTGCCTCGATCAGCGCAGCACCGTGATGTGGGTAGACGACAGTCTCACCGACCGTAAAAGTCATGTGCGTAGTACCCCTTCCGTGACCATCAGGATACACGGCCGATCAAGGCCTCCCCGCCGGAGTCCAAAGTCCGGTGTGCGACCGGCCCCGGCACCGCCCGCAGGCGCGGATCCGGCAGGGATACTGGCCCGGTGCCAGATCACGCCGCCGAGCTGCCGAGCCGCCCCAGGGCGCGGCGGACCGTCGTCGTCGTCGCGGTCGCGACGCTGCTCGGGTTCCTTGCGATCGACTCTGTCGCGACCGCGCTCCTGCCGGGCCAGGAATACGCCAGGCCGGCGGCGCTCAACGCGACCGCGCGGCGTACCGGGCAGGTTGGTGACCTGCTGCCGGCAGGCGCGCTGCGAGGCCGTGACCACGGGACCCGGATCAACGATCTGCGGCCCGCCGTGCTGATGATCGTGCGGTTCCCGTGCGAGTGCGCCGCGCGGCTCGAGCACGTGGTGGCCCAAGCGGACGGCAGCAAGGTGCGCGTCTACGTCGTCGGCTACAGCGGGCGCACCCAGGTCGACCGGCTGGCCGACGCGGCCGGGCGGGGCGTCGTACCGCTGGTCGATGTGCACAACGTGCTGAGCGGGGTCTACCACCCGGGCGAAGCAGCCATTCTGGTGCTGGTGCGGCGGGATGGCATCGTGACCGAGATCGTCGACGGCGTGCCCACCAACATGGACCTGGCGTCGCGCCTGCCCCGGTTGCTCGAGGTGCCGTGAGCCGGCGTACGACGCTCGCGGGGTTGGCGGGATCGTGCCATCCCGAGCCGGTGGTCGCCGTCACCGCGATCACGACTGCACTCGCGGTGGCCGCGGGCCTCGGTGTACGCAGCCTGGTCGTGCTTGCCGCGATCCTCGCCGGCCAGCTGTCGATCGGCTGGGGCAACGACTACCTCGACCGTGATCGCGACAGGGTCGCCCTGCGCACCGACAAGCCGCTCGCCAACGCAGCGGTGTCCAGCCTGCTCGTGCGGCGCGCCTCCGCCATCGCGCTTGCTCTGTGCCTGCCGCTCTCGCTGGCGCTCGGCTGGCGCGCGGGGGCGGCGCACCTGGCCGGGGTCACCGCGGGCTGGACTTACAACCTGGCCGCGAAGGCGACCGTGCTGTCGCCGCTTCCCTACGTCGTTGCCTTCGGGTTGATTCCCTCGGTCGTCACGCTCGCCACACCCGGGCATTCGTTCGCGCCGGGATGGGCGACGGCGGGAGGCGCGCTGCTCGGCGCCAGCGCGCACTTCACCAACACGCTGCCCGACCTGGAACTCGACGCTCTTGCGGGCATCCGCGGCCTGCCGCACCGGCTGGGTGCCTACTTCTCGCTCCGGGTCGCGGTAGTGCTGCTGGCCGGTGCCTGCGGCGTACTCGCATTCGGCCCGCGCGGTGGCCTCGGTGTCACCGCCGGCGTGCTCCTCGCGTTGGCGGTCGCTGCAATCGCCGGGATCGTCGTCGCAGCAAGCCGGGCGGACGGGTCGCGGAACGCGTTCAGGCTGACGGTGCTGACCGCCGTACTCGCCGTCGGTCTGCTCGTGTTGCGAGGCAACCAGCTCTCCTGACGCGGCTCGACGCGGCGGCACCCAGCTCGGATTGGTTTGGCGGTGCCTTTGGGGGCTGCGCCGAGTTAGATCAGAGCAGGTCGGCGAGGGCTACTGCGGGATCGGCCTGCGGCGGGCCGGCGGGCCACCATTCCCCGCCCTCGTCGTGGTAGGGGTACCAGAGTTCGTCACGTCCGTAGCGCAGTTGCAGGCCGCGGCCGACGAGCACCCACCTGTTCCCGGAGGGCGCGAACGCCGGCGCGTCCTCCTCGTCCCATGCTGCCGCCAGCGACACGTTCGCACTGACGAGCTCACGCTTGGTGAGGGCGCGCGGATTCTCGAGTACGTCCAGGCCTGCGGCGCCGCCGTATTCCCACGCCCGTGCCGCCCGCGCCAGCTCGTCCGGCCGCCCGCTCGCCTCCCGCAGGCGGTTGAAAACCCGCCGGTCCGCCAAGGTCGCGGTCAGACGTACGGTGTCGCGCCACGCGTCCAGGGCCGGGGGAGCCTCACCGGTCGCCAGCCACTCGCGCGCCCGCGCCGCCGCGTCGGCGACCAGCCAGGAGATGCCGTCCCGGTCGACGCCGAGCGCCGAGGGCACGTCCACCTTCGGCGGCGGCTCCGAAGCCGGGACCGGAGGCAGCTCGGGCAGCGGCTCGGCGGTACGCCGGAAGGCGTCACGGGCCAGGGTGACCGGCGCCAGTTCTTGCCGGTCGGTGCCCGGCGGCAGGTCGGCCCCGACTGTCGGCAGCCGCACCTGCAGCTCGTCGAGCACCTCGCTGCGCGACCGGCCGCGCAGCAACAGCAGGACGAATGGGTCCTCGTCGAGCAGCCTCGCCACCTGATAACAGACCGCTGCCGCGTGCAGGCAGGTGAGCTCGGGTTCGTCGCAGCTGCATCTGGGATCGAGGTCACCCTGGCCGGGGAGCAGCGCGATGCCGGCGTCGTCAGCGGCGTCGACGAGGTCAGGCGGCATGTCGCGGTCGAGAAGTGCCGCGATGTGACCACCCTTCGAGGCGACTTCGTCGAGAACGCGCTCCCACTCGATGTCGGTCAGTTCGTCGAGGACGACAGCAACGTCGTACGCCGCGCCGTCGGTTTCCTGGACTACCGCACTGATGCGTCCAGGGCTGACTGTCAACGAACCGACCTGACCGGCGTACGCCAAGGCCCGCCCTCTCACGAGCGGCTCGCGATCGAGCGAGCTCGCCTCGAAAGCGGCGATCCACGCGTTGCCCCACCACGAGTGGGCCCGGCGCTGGAGACGGCCGCCGCGCGGGAACGCGGGGAAGCCGCGTACCCGGTCGTCGAAGCCCGCACTCATCGGACTGCCCGCAACGAAACGAGGTCAGCCAGCTCGCTGTCAGTCAGCTCGGTGAGTGCCGCTTCACCCGAGGAAAGTACCGATTCTGCAAGGACTTTCTTCGACTCGAGCATTGTCGCGATTCGGTCCTCGACGGTGCCCTCGGCGATGAGCCGGTGGACCTGGACCGGGCGCGTCTGGCCGATGCGGTAGGCGCGGTCGGTGGCCTGGTCCTCGACTGCGGGATTCCACCAGCGGTCGAAGTGGATGACGTGGTCCGCTCTGGTGAGGTTGAGGCCCGTTCCTGCCGCCTTCAGTGACAGCAGGAACACCGGCACCGCGCCGTCCTGGAAGCTGCGCACGAGTTGCTCGCGGCGGGCGACGGGAGTTCCGCCGTGCAGCAATTGCGTTGCGACGCCGCGGTCGGCGAGGTGCCTTTCGATGAGCCGCGCCATCGCGACGTACTGCGTGAAGATGAGGACGGCACCGTCCTCGGAGATGATCGTGTCGACGAGTTCGTCGAGCAGCTCCAACTTGCCGGATCGCCCGCGCAGCAAGGGTTCCTGCTCCTTCAGGTAGTGCGCCGGGTGGTTGCAGATCTGCTTGAGCGCGGTCAGGAGTTTGACGACGAGGCCGCGCCGCGCGATGCCCGCGCTGCCGCCGATCTCGGCCATGGCCTCGCGCACCACGGCCTCGTACAACGCAGCTTGCTCGCGGGTCAGCTCGACCGGCTGATCGGTCTCGGTCTTGGCGGGCAACTCCGGCGCGATACCGGGGTCGGACTTCTTGCGGCGCAGCAGGAAGGGCTTGACGAGAGCGGCCAGTCGCTGCGCCGTCGCGCCGTCGTCGGCGCGCGACTCGATCGGCTTGGCCCACCGGCCGCGGAAGGAGCGCAACGAGCCCAGCAGTCCCGGCGTCGTCCAGTCGAGGATCGCCCAGAGTTCGGACAGATTGTTCTCGACAGGTGTGCCGGTCAACGCGACCCTTGCATCGGCTCGTATCCGCCTCAGGGCCCTGGCAGTGCTCGAGGTGGAGTTCTTGACGTGCTGCGCCTCGTCCGCCACGACGATCCCCCAGCCGACCTGCGCGAGCCGCTCCGCGTCCAGGCGCATCGTCCCGTAGGTCGTCAGGACGAAGCCGTCTTCGGCACTCTCGATGAACCTCGCGGAGCCGTGGTATCTGCGGACCTTCGCGCCCGGTGCGAAACGCTGGATCTCGCGTTCCCAGTTGCCGAGCAGGGAGGCCGGACAGACGACAAGGGTCGGCTTGCCGGGGGTCCGTTCATCCGCCGCCCGGTGCAGATGCAGCGCGATCAGCGTGATGGTCTTGCCCAGGCCCATGTCGTCGGCGAGGCAGGCGCCCAGGCCGAGTGAGGTCATCCGGTCGAGCCAGCGCAGGCCGCGCAGCTGGTAGTCGCGCAACGTTCCCGCCAGCGAAGCGGGCTGGGCGATGGGTTCGGTGCCGCCGTCCGGGTCGCGAATCCGGTCACGCAGCGATTCCAGCCAGGCATTGGGGGCCACGTCGATTCGCGCACCGTCGACGTAGGCCGTGCCGGTCAGAGCTGCACTCAGCGCGTCGACCGGCCGCACCGGCGGCAGCGCCCGATCGCGCGCCTTGCCCGCGAGTTCCGGGTCGAGCAACAGCCATTGGTCACGCAGCCGGACGATCGGCCGGTGTGCCTCGGCGAGCTGGTCCATCTCCTCCTCGGTGAGCGGGTCGCCACCGAGCGCCAGTTGCCAGTCGAATGACAGCAGGGAATCGCCACCGAAGAACGCGGGCACGTCGGACGGCGGCGACTCGCGTTTGCCGATGACCGCGGTGGCGGAGAGCTGCCGTGTCAGGCCCTTAGGCCAGTGGACGTCGACCCCGATGGCCGCCAGGTGCGTGGCCGCGGTACTCAGCAGCTCGACGATTTCCTGGTCGGCGAGCATCAGCTGGTCGGGAACGGCGCTCTGCAGCAGCCGGTCGAGCAGCGGCCACACCCTGGCGGCGCGGCGTACGGCGACGACGGTGTCGATCCGCGCCCGGGGTCCGAATGCCCGGTGACCGCGCCAGATCTCGCTTGCGTCGGCCATCAGCGACGGATCGGCCGCGCTGTGTACCTGGACGACCGCGCGGAACGCGCCGTGCTTGAAATCACCGTCGGGTACGTCGACCCGCAGCGAGATGCGCACCCCCGAGTCCAAACCCGCCGCGATCTCGTCGGCCCACATCCGCAGCCGGGCAACGCGCTGCGGCGCGGGCGCGGCGAACAACGTGCCGTGGGCGAGCCTTGCTGCCGCCGCGGTGCGCGGCAGGCCGTCGGCCACCGCGTCGAGGAAGCTGCGTACGAGCCCCTCGGCATCAGCCAACTCGACCGGCGATGTCTCCTCGACCGGTGCGGCCCGGGCCCGGGTCGGCATCGCCGCGGCCAGTGCACGGATGCGGTCGATGTCGGCGGTATCTAGAGGGCCGACCCGCCAGGCGTCGATGTCGCCGGCGGACAGGCCGGGGACCAGCCGGCCGCGCGCGACGAGTTGCAGCGCGACGAGGCCGGCGGCGCCCCAGAATGCGGCGGCCGGATGCGCCGCGTGGCCGCTGCGGGCGCGGGTCAGTAGAGGCAGCGCGTCGGCGACCTGGAGCCTGACAGCGGGGACGGTCCGGCGGCGTACGCCATCGCCCGCCGGCAGCACGACCGCGAGTTGCCCGGCGCGGCCGACCCCTTCCGGCAGGACGTCGCCGCCTTCCGACCAGAACGCGACGGAACCCGCGCGCGGCGGATCAGCCGGCTCGAAGACGGCCGCGTAACCGGCGAGCCGCTCGGTCTCGGCGTGCGCGATTCCTGCCATCCAGGATGCCTCCCGCCCGATCGCCCACCCGACACGCCCGTTTCTCAACGAGGAATCGGCTCCAGGTGTTTCCGCCAGACCCCCCATCATCGCCGATTGCGGGGTCGCTTCGGCCGGCTTGCTCCCATCAGGGCATCGATCGGTACTCGCCTCCGCCACCCCTGAGCGGAGGTTGGACCCTCAAACGTCCTGTCAGGGGAGATGGTTGAAGGTCCAAGGTCGGGTCAGTCGGGCAAGGCCTGTGGGCGCGGCGCGCCGCGATGTCGTACGCCGCCACTAACGTCAGCGCTATGCCAGCAAAGGTTCGGGAGCGTCCGGCGTACACCTGCGGTGAATGCGGTTGCGGGTCCGCGAAGTGGCTTGGCCGCTGCCCCGAGTGCCAGGCCTGGGGGACCCTCAACGAGGTCGGTGCCTCGCAGATCCGGGTGCTCCGGGCCGGTGCCATCAGCACCCCGGCGCTGCCCGTCTGCGAGCTCGACGTGCACGCCGGCCGCGCATTCCCGACGGGCGTCGACGAGCTCGACCGCGTGCTCGGCGGCGGGCTGGTCCCCGGCTCGGTGGTGTTGCTGGCCGGCGAACCCGGGGTCGGCAAGTCGACGCTGCTGCTCGAAGTCGCACAGAACTTCGCCAGGCCGGGAGCACGGGCGCTGATCGTCTCCGGAGAGGAGTCCACGTCCCAGGTCAGGTTGCGGGCCGGGCGGATCGGCGCGCTCTCGCCGGATTTGTTCATTGCCGCGGAGACCGACCTGGGGGCACTGATCGCGCACGTCGACGCGGTGCAACCCAAACTGCTCGTAGTCGACTCGGTGCAGACGGTTTCGCATCCCGACGTCGACGGAAGTGCCGGCGGGGTCACTCAGGTCCGCGAGTGCGCGGCTGCGTTGATCAAGTTGGCCAAGGAACGCGGCATCGCCACGGTTCTCGTCGGCCACGTGACCAAGGACGGGTCGATCGCCGGGCCGCGGATCCTCGAGCATCTCGTCGACGTCGTGCTCTATTTCGAGGGCGACAGGCACGCGACCCTGCGGTTGCTGCGGGCCGTCAAGAACCGGTTCGGCGCGGCCGACGAAGTGGGCTGCTTCGAGCTCAGCGACGGCGGCATCGTCGGCTTGGCCGACCCGTCCGGGCTCTTCCTTTCGCGCCGCGGCGACAACGTAGCGGGCACCTGCGTCACCGTCGCCATCGAAGGGCGCCGGCCGCTGTTGGTCGAGGTTCAGGCGCTGGTCGCGAAGACGGCTCTGCCCTCGCCCCGGCGGGCCTGCAGCGGACTCGACACGGCGCGTGTCTCGATGATCGTCGCGGTGCTCGAACGCCGCGGCCGCATCATGCTCCGCGACCAGGACGTGTTCACTGCGACGGTTGGCGGGGTGCGCCTCGCCGAGCCGTCCGCGGACCTGGCCGTAGCTCTGGCGATTGCCGGTTCCGGCCGGGACCAGCCCATGCCCGCCGGGATGATCGGCATCGGTGAGGTCGGGCTGGCCGGTGAGGTACGCCGGGTGAGTGCCCTCGAGAGGCGGCTCGCTGAAGCTGCCCGGATGGGTTTCACGAAGGCACTGGTTCCGGTCGAGTCCGGCCGGCCGCCCCGCGGCATGGAGACCGTCGAGGTCGACAACATCGTCGAGGCCATGACGGTCACCGGGATGTCCCGAATGCGCTGAGCGACGCTTGAAAACATGAGCATCCGGTGCAACGAAATGAGCGCGAGGGGCGTCTTAGGTGATGATGACCGCCGATCCGCTCGTAGACTCGCCTCCAGTGCAGCGGGGCGCACCGTCGCTGCGCGCTGTCGAGTCGACGAGGAGCCCGGTGGCAACACCCGATCGTGACGACCAGCTGCTGGCGACGCTCGCCGCAGCTGCTCCCGGCACGGCACTGCGCGACGGGCTCGAACGAATCCTGCGCGGCAACACCGGCGGGCTGATAGTTCTCGGCTACGACCGCACCGTCGAGAGCCTGTGCACCGGCGGTTTCGTCCTCGACGTCGACTTCTCCGCGACCCGGCTGCGCGAGCTGGCGAAGATGGACGGCGCAATCGTCATCAACGACGACGCGACCAAGGTGCTGCGGGCCGCTGTGCACCTCGTACCCGATCCCTCCATCCCGACGGAGGAGTCCGGCACCCGGCACCGCACCGCGGAGCGGGTCGCGAAGCAGACCGGCTACCCGGTCATCTCGGTGAGCCAGTCGATGCAGATCATCGCGCTGTACGTCGACGGCCGGCGTTACGTCCTGGACCAGAGCGCCGCGATCCTGTCCCGCGCAAACCAGGCGCTGGCGACCCTCGAGCGCTACCGGCTGCGGCTCGACGAGGTAGCCGGGACTTTGTCGGCGCTCGAGGTCGAGGACCTCGGAACCGTCAGGGACGCGGCCAGTGTGCTGCAGCGGATCGAGATGGTGCGCCGGATCGCCCGCGAGATCGAAGGCTACGTCGTGGAGCTCGGCACCGACGGGCGGCTGCTCAGCCTGCAGCTCGACGAGCTGATGGCCGGCGTCGAGCAGGACCGCGAACTGATCGTGCGCGACTACGCGCCTAGCACCAGGAAGAGCCGCTCTGTGGAAGACGTCCTGGGCGACCTCGACACGCAGAGCCCGGCGGACCTGCTCGACCTGGCGTCACTTGCCAAGGTCGTCGGCTTCGCCACCGGCGTCGACGCGCTTGACGCGGCGTGTTCGCCGCGCGGCTACCGGCTTCTTGCCAAGGTCCCCCGGCTCCCTCGCCTTGTCGTCGACCGGGTGATCGACCACTTCGGCAGCCTGCAGAAGCTGCTGGCCGCCAACATCGACGACCTGCAGGCCGTCGAAGGCGTCGGGGAGACCCGAGCCAAGAGCGTCCGCGAGGGCCTGTCCCGGCTCGCCGAGAGTTCGATCCTCGAACGCTACGTGTAGCGCGTCGGCGTACTCCTGGGCCATCCGGCGTACGTCGACGAGGAAGACCGCGACGTCGTCGGCGCGCAGCACCGACTCGACGTACGGCGGCAGGCCCGACAGCGGACCCGGGGCCGGCCGCTTCTCCGATGTGAAGGAATCGTGCGTCGCGACGTCCGTGCCGCGGTCGCAGGCGAAGCCGAACTCGTCGGCCTCGCGGGTGCCGACCACCAGTACGTCGCCGGTGCCGTCAGCGGACGGGGTGCGGCGCACATCGACAACCGGCAGAGAGGCGCCACGTACGTCGAGGATCCCGACCACCGGCGGCCGCAGGCCGGGCAGGATCGCCAGGGCAGCGAGGCGGACCACCTCGCGCACCTCGTCGACTCGGGTCGCGTAGCGCTGGCCGTCCAGCGCGAACGTGACGAGCTCGGTCACTGATCCGGCTTCCCGCCGGCAAGCTGCCAGCACATCTCGACGAGCTCGCTGAGTTTGCGGCCACCCAGTTCGGCAGCCACGTGGTCATCAGCACTATGCCCCAACGTCTCAGCAGCCGCGCGGTAGGACCGCGCGGCGGCGGGCTGGTCGCCGAGCCTGGCCAGCGTCCCGGCCAGCAGGAAGTGCGCAAAACCCGCCTGCGGGTCCACGTACACCGCCTTGCGCAGATCGATCAGCGCGGCGGCGTGCCGCCCAAGATTGGACAGTGCCAAACCTCGCACGGTGTAGGCATCCGCGTGGAGCGGGTCCTCGGCGGCGACGATCGCGGCGAGGTCGGCGGCACGACCGTAGTTGCCGGCTCGCATCGATGCCCTGGCGGCGGCGAGTGGATGCTCGTCGAGGCGGCCGCTCGCGGCTT
>JBDTYE010000077.1:0-13659 GCA_040005895.1 Actinomycetota bacterium
TCATCCCGACGATCTTGACGAAGCCGCCCGCCGGAATGGCCTTGACGCCGTACTCCGTCTCACCGCGCCGGAAAGACCAGAGCGTCTTGCCGAAGCCGATGAAGTACTGCGTGACCTTCATGCCGAACAACTTCGCGGTCAGCATGTGGCCGGCCTCGTGCAGCATGATCGACACGAGCAGTGCGGCGATCGTCAGCAGTACGCCGAGTGCGCTGGCACTCATCGCCTGCTCCCTGTCGTGGTCACGTGACTCCCGCTGTCAGTCCGGTGAGCTCGCGCGCCCGGCGGCGCGCCCAGCCCTCTGCGTCTAGAACATCGTCCACCGTCAGGGAGTTCCTTACCGGCTGATGTTCGGCGACGACGGCGGCGACCGTGTCGACGATTTCGGGGAATCGCAGGCGGCCGGCGATGAACGCCGCGACCGCCTCCTCGTTGGCGGCGTTGAAGACGCCGGGCGCGGTGCCGCCGGCTATCCCGACTTCGCGCGCGAGTTGCACGGCAGGGAAGGCAGCTTCGTCGAGTGGTTCGAAGGTCAAGGTCTGCGCCTTGGTCCAGTCCATCGGCTGCTGCGCCTGCGGAACCCGGTCCGGCCAGCCCAGGGCAAGTGAGATGGCCAGGCACATGTCCGGCGGCGACACCTGGGCGATGGTCGACCCGTCGACGTATTCGACCATGGAATGCACCAGCGACTGCGGGTGTACGACGACCTGCAGCTTCTCGAACGGCACCCCGAAGAGCAGGTGGGCCTCGATCAGCTCGAGACCCTTGTTGACCAGCGTCGCGGAGTTGATCGTGATGACCGGGCCCATGTCCCAGGTCGGGTGCGAGAGCGCCGCCTCGACCGTCACGCCGCCCAGCTGCGCCCGGGTCTGGCCGCGGAACGGTCCGCCGCTCGCGGTGATGACCAGCCTGCCGACTTCGTGCGGCTGCCCGGCACGCAGGCACTGCGCGATGGCCGAGTGCTCGGAGTCGACGGGGATCAGCCTGTCCCGCAGGCCATTGACCAGGTCGGTGACGAGGGAGCCGCCGACGATCAGCGACTCCTTGTTGGCGAGCGCCAGGGTGCGGCCGGCGCGCAGCGCTGCCAGCGTCGGAGCGAGCCCGACCGAGCCGGTGATGCCATTAAGTACGACGTCGCACTGCCGGGTGGCCAGTTCCGCCGCCGCTTCCGGCCCGGCCAGGATCTTGGGAATCCGGTGGCCGCCGGCGGCGAAGCCCCGGCGCTGGGCTTCGGCGTAGAAAGCGAGTTGCAGCTCCTGGGCGGCACTGGCGCGGGCGACTGCCACGACGTCGACGTCGTACTCGATGGCCTGTCTCGCGAGGACCTCGACGTTGCCGCCGCCGGCCGCCAGGCCGGTCACCCGGAAGCGGCCGGGGTTACGGGCGATGACGTCCAGCGCCTGGGTGCCGATGGAGCCGGTCGAGCCGAGAAGCACAATCTCGCGCACGCGCTGTCCTCTCGGCTGTGCGGCGTACAACGGGCGGGGCGTCCATTGTCTCAGGCGCACGGCCGGGCTGCCCGCTCGCCTGCCGGATATGCCGGCGCTCATGTCGGTGCCGGTCGCTACAGTCGCCCGATGGCAGATTTCTCGATCCGGCCGATCACCTCGGACGACGCGAGCGCTGCGTGGGAAGTGGCGCACCGGTCGCTGCGGACCGCCGGCACGGCGTACGGCTGGGAGATGCCCGAACTCGACGATGACACGCGCGACCGGGGACGCCGGAGGGTCGAGCACGTCCTCGAACACGATCCAGACGGGGGCTTCATCGCCGAGCGCGACGGCGGCATCGTCGGCGTGGCGCTGGCCACCAGGCGCGGACCGCTCTGGTTCCTGTCGCTGCTAGCCGTCGACACGCAGGTGCAGTCCCAGGGCATCGGGCGCGCGCTGCTCGAATCGACACTTCAAACGCTCGGAGACGCGGGCGGCATCTGCGCGAGCGACGACCCGAAGGCGCTGCGCCGCTATCGCCGGGCCGGCTTCCGCCTGATGCCCTGCTACGAAGCAAAGGGTCCGCTCGACCGCGCGCTCCTCCCCGCAATTACCGGCGTCCGAACCGGCTCCTACTCCGACGACCGATCATTCATCGAGGAGATCGCCGAAAAGCAGCGGCTGGCGCCGCACGGCCCCGACCTCGACTTCTACGCCGGCCTCAAACGCACTCTGTTTGTCACGGACACCGCCGCCGGCCGGGGCTACGTCGTATGCCAGGGCTCGGGTGCTGCCCTGCTCGCAGCGACGACGCAGGCAGCCGCATCGAAACTGCTGTGGACGGCGATCGCCGAGGCGAGCGACACCACGATCGACATCGGCTGGTTCGCGCACGACCAGCCCTGGGCGATCGACGTCGTGCTCGACGCCCGGCTGGCGCTTCGCCCCTCCGGCAGCTACTGCACATCGGGGGCCGTCGGCCCGATGTCGCCCTACATTCCCAACGGCGCGTTCGGCTGATGCTCTTAGGCGAGTGAGCTCGGGTCGGTCGGTACGTCGACGGCGAACCTCGTCAGCGCGTCGAACGGCACCACGTCGAGCGCCCTGGCGTGCGTCGCGGCGAGCACGACCGGCGACGCGACGCCGTCCTGGTAGGCCTGCAGCCAGCGCGCCGCGCACACGCACCAGCGGTCGCCCGGCTGCAATCCCTGGAATCCATATTCGGGCCGTGGCGTCGACAAATCGTTGCCGACCTGCTTCTGATGCACGAGGAACTCCGAGGTGACGACCGCGCAGACCGTGTGACTGCCGATGTCCTCCGGGCCGGAGTTGCAGCAGCCCGAGCGGGTGAACCCGGTAACCGGGTCGATGCCGCACAGCTCCAACGCGCCACCGAGCACGTTGATGTCGTCATCCATTGCGAACCCCCGCAGCCTCGAAGCTCAGTACGACCGGCCGAACAGCACCCGCTTGCCGTAGGCCGACGGGTCACCGCAGCGTACGCAGAATCCGGCGTCCGCCTCCGCATGTAGCGGCACGCAACGCGGTGTCGCTCCGGTCGTCGCCTTGATGTCGTCCTCGCAGTCGGCTTTTCCGCAATGCAGGGCGCGCGCCCAACCGGTGGCGACGGCGGCAGCGAAGTCGTCCCACGTGTTGACCGTGACGGTGTTGGCGTCGCGGAACTCCGTCGCGCGTGCCAGCAGGGTCGCCTGGAATTCCGCCAGGACACTGACGAGCAACTCGGGCGCTATGTCCAGCGGCAGCGGCGTCTTGCCCTCGTCGCCGATCCGCTTGGCCATCGTGACTATGCCGGCGTCGAGGTCGCGCGGCCCGAGCTCGAGCCGGACTGGTACCCCCTTGAGCTCCCAGTCGTTGAACTTGAAGCCGGGTGAGACCTGCGGCCGGTCGTCGACGTGCACCCTGATGCCCGTCGACCTGATGCGTTCGGCGAGCCCCGTCACCGCCTCCGCCACCCGCGCGCCGTCGTCGCCGCGGCCGATCGGCACGATGACGACCTGGTACGGCGCCAGGTTGGGCGGGAGCACCAGGCCCTTGTCGTCGCCGTGGGCCATGATCACGGCGCCGATCATGCGGGTGCTCATGCCCCACGACGTCGTGTGGCAGAGCTCGAGCTGGCCGGACTCGGCGGCGTACTGGATCTCGAAGGCCTTGGCGAAGTTGGTGCCCATGTAGTGCGACGTGCCGGACTGAAGGGCGCGCCCGTCGCGCATCATGCCCTCGATCGTGAAGGTCCGCTGCGCGCCCGCGAACCGCTCGCCTGCCGTCTTTTCCCCTGCCACGACTGGTATCGCGGCGATGTCACGGGCGACCTGGGTGTAGAACTCCAGCGCCGTCATCGTCTCGGCCATCGCGTCCGCCTCGTCGACGTGGGCGGTATGGCCCTCCTGCCAGAGGAACTCCGTGGTGCGCAGGAACAGCCGCGGGCGCATTTCCCAGCGAACGACGTTGGCCCACTGGTTGAGCAGCAGCGGCAGGTCGCGGTGGGACGAAATCCACTTCGCCATCATCTCGCCGATGACCGTCTCCGACGTCGGCCGGATGACGAACGGCTCCTCGAGTTCCTTGCCGCCGGCATGCGTCACGACGGCGAGTTCGGGCGCGAAACCCTCGACGTGCTCGGCCTCCCTGTGCAGGTAGCTCTGCGGGATCAGCAACGGGAAGTAGGCGTTCTGATGTCCGGTCGCCTTGATACGGGCATCGAGTTCGGCCTGCAGCAGCTCCCAGATCCGGTAGCCGTAGGGCCGGATCACCATGGTGCCCTTGACCGGACCGCGGTCAGCGAGCTCGGCCCGCAGGACCAGCTCGTTGTACCAGGCGGAGAAGTCCTCGGACTGCGGGGTCACGGACTTGGCGTCACGCATCTTCGCGTCACTGGTCTTCGGGTCACTGGTCTTCGGGTCACGGCTCTTAGTCACCGGGCCACCCTATGGGATCGCTGTCGGCGTCCTCGCTGTGCGAGACTCCGGCCTCGTGACCGACTACAACGCGGCCGACAGCCGCTACCAGACCATGTCCTACCGGCGTTGCGGCAGCAGTGGGCTGCAGCTCCCCGCCGTTTCGCTCGGCCTGTGGCACAACTTCGGTGAAGACAAGCCGTTCGAGGTGCAGCGGGAGATCCTGCGCCGCGCCTTCGATCTCGGCGTCACGCACTTCGACCTCGCCAACAACTACGGGCCGCCGGACGGAGCAGCGGAGACCAACTTCGGACGGCATCTCTCAGCTGACTTCCGCGGCTACCGCAACGAGATGGTCATCTCGTCCAAGGCTGGCTACTACATGTGGCCCGGGCCCTACGGCGAGTGGGGCTCGCGCAAGTACGTGCTCTCGTCTCTCGACGAGTCCCTGCAGCGGATGGGCCTGGACTACGTCGACATCTTCTACTCGCACCGTCCCGATCCGCAGACGCCACTCGAGGAGACGATGGGCGCTCTCGATACCGCCGTCAGGTCCGGCAAGGCGCTGTACGCCGGGATCTCCAACTACCAGCCGGCGCAGACCGTCGAGGCGGCCCGCATCCTGCGCGAGCTGGGTACGCCGCTACTCATCCACCAGCCGAGCTACTCGATGCTGAACCGCTGGGTCGAGGACGGACTCGTCGACGTACTTGCGGCTGAACACATCGGCGCTATCGCGTTTTCCCCGCTGTCACAAGGGATTCTCACTGATCGGTATCTGCGCGGGGTACCGTCCGACTCGCGTGCGGCCTTGGGTCACTTCCTCACGGTCAGCGAACTCGACGACGCGACGATGGCCAAGGTGCGGGCACTCACCGCGGTTGCTGAGAGTCGAGGCCAGTCGCTAGCCCAGCTCGCGATCGCGTGGATCCTGCGCCTCGACGTCATGACTTCGGTGCTCATCGGGGCCAGCAGCGTCGCTCAGCTCGAGCAGAACCTGGGCGCTCTCGCCAACGTGGCGATCGCACCCGAAGAGCTCGCCGAAATCGAACGAGTTCTCGCCGCTTAGCCGTCTTTGCGGCTCCGGTCGCTGACCTCGTCGAGGGTCGTCGCCACTAGTTGTCCGCAGGCCGCTTCGGCTTCGCGGCCGCGGGTGTCGCGGACGGTGGTCGCGACACCGTGCGCACGCAGACGGCGTACGAACTCCTGCTCGTCGGCCCGGCGGCTGGCGGTCCATACCGACCCCGGCGTCGGGTTGAGCGGGATCAGGTTCACGTGCACCAGCTTCCCCTCCAGCATCTTGCCCAGGGCGTCGGCCCGCCAGGCCTGGTCGTTGATGTCGCGGATCAGCGCGTACTCGATGCTGACCCGGCGGCCGGTCACGTGCGCGTAGTTCCACGCCGCGGCCAGTACCTCGGCAACCGGCCAGCGCGTGTTGACGGGTACGAGCGTGTCGCGCAACTCGTCGTCGGGCGCGTGCAGGGAGACCGCCAGGGTGACCTGCAGGCCGGCCTTGGTGAGCTTGCGCATCGCCGGCACCAACCCGACCGTCGAAACGGTGATGCTGCGCTGCGAGATGCCCATGCCGCCGGGCACCGGATCACTGAGTCGGTATTCGGCGCCGAGAACCGCCTCGTAGTTGGCGAGCGGCTCGCCCATGCCCATGAAGACGACGTTGCTGAGCCGGGTCGGTTGACCCGGAATCTCGCCGTCGCGCAGCGCCCGGGCGGCCGAGACAGCCTGCCCGACGATCTCGGCCGTCGACAGGTTGCGGGTCAGGCCGCCCTGGCCGGTGGCACAGAACGGGCAGTTCATGCCGCAACCGGCCTGGCTGGAGACACACACGGTGGCTCGGTCCGGGTAGCGCATCAGGACGCTCTCGACGAGCGCGCCGTCCAGCCCGCGCCATAGGGTCTTGCGGGTCCAGCCCTCGTCACACTCGACGTGCTTGACGACGCTCAGTAGCGGCGGGAGCAGCTTTGCCGCGAGGTCGGCACGGCGCGCCGCCGGCACGTCGGTGAGCGCGGCCGCATCGGCGTCGTACCGCCCGAAGTAGTGCCGGCTCAGCTGGTCGGCGCGGTAGGCGGGTTCGCCCATCTCTACGACGACCGCCCGTCGGCCCGCCTCGTCCAGATCCGCGAGATGCACCGGCGGCTTGCCCCGTCGAGGGGCGAGGAAGACAAGCTCTCCGGGTGCCTGCGCAGGCGCCTGCGTCATCGGTTCACCGGCGCCCAGGCCGACAGCATCAGCCAGACGAACGGCGCGACGAAGAGCAGCGAGTCGAGGCGGTCCATCAGGCCGCCGTGGCCAGGCAGCAGGTCGCTCATGTCCTTGATGCCGAGATCGCGTTTGATGAGCGACTCACCGAGGTCGCCCGTGGTGGCGACGACGACGACGACCGCGCCGAACAGCAAGCCCTGCCACCAAGGGAGCGCGAACAGCCGGGTGACGACCAGGCCACCGAAAGCGAGGCAGGCGATGGCGCTGCCCGCGAAACCCTCCCAGGACTTCTTCGGGCTGACGGTCGGTGCCATCGGGTGCCGGCCGAGGAGCACGCCCGCGGCGTAGCCGCCGACGTCGCTGCACACGGTGGTCGCGACGAAGGCGATCACCCGCCGCGAGCCGTCCTCCGGTGCGGCGAGCAGCGCCGCGAATGCCGCTAGCAGCGGCACGTAGACGATCACCATCGTCGCGCCGCCGAGGCCGCGCAAGTAGTCCGAGGGCTCCGCCGCGGCCATCCACACCATCGCCGCCAGCACGGTGAGGACCAGCGCCAGCGACAGGCCGTCAGCACCGTGGAGGTAGGCGGCGGCGACCATGATCGGGCCACCCAGCAGCAGCGGCGGCATCGGCACCGGCACGCCGTTGGCGCGCAGTGCGCGGATGAGTTCCCACATCCCGACGCCGGCCGCGACACCGACGACCCCGATCCCGAATATCGGGCGTTTCGCGTAGAGCGAGATCAGTACTACCGCTCCGAGGGTCACGCCGACGGCGATGGCGGCGGGCAGGTTCCGGCCGGCGCGGCGCGGTCGCGCAGCCTCGGCGACGTCGGGGACGTCGGCCGGGCTCGGAGTCTGGTGGGAAACGTTGGTCACGTTGCTCGTCTGCTCCGGCCGGGCCGCGAGCAGTGGGGCTCCTTCGGTCGCTAGCCGGGCGGGTGGAGGTACCGATACTCTCACCACCGCTCTCACCGGCCGAACCCCGCGCCCGCTCAATCGAGCCAGTCGACCTGCGGCGATCGGTAGTAACGCAAGCCCATCGCCGCCCAGCGGGTCGCCTGTGCGCCCAGCCTGGTCCGGAAGTCCGACCAGTCACGGCCCTGGGTTGCCGACCACGCAACCTCGGCGATCGCAGGCAATCGCGGGAACGCCATGGTCTCGACCGCCTCCATGGTGTCGAGTGTTTCAGTCCAAATAGGCGCCTCGACGCCGATGATCTGCCCGGCCGTCACGCCTTGCACCAGCGTCGACGGATCCCAGTCCCAGGCGTCCCGGACCTCGATCACTCCCGCCCAGGCCTGCCCGAGTTCGGTGCCGGCGTCGTACTTCATGTCGAGGTAGACCTTCGACGCCGGTGACATCAGCACCCGAGCCCCGCGCGCCACTGCCTCGCGAACGACCTCGTCGTCAGCCCCGGTGTTCCAATACTGGATGACGGTCGTGGCAGAGATCTGCGCCTTGCCGATCTCCGCCCAGCCGATGACCTGCTTTCCTGCGGCGTTGACGATCCTCTCGACCCGCTCGACGAAGTTGGCGTACTCGGCGAGTGTCAGCTTTTCCACCTCGTCGCCGCCTACGTGCAGGTAAGGACCTGGAGTCAGAGCGGCCACTTCCGCCACTACATCGCTCACGAACGCCCAGGTCGCGTCGAGGGAGACCGAGAGCGAACTGAATCCCACATTGCTGCCGGTATAGGGCGTCGCGGCCACCCCGCCGTCGTTCAACTCGGCGTACGACGACAACGCGGCGGTGGTGTGCCCGGGCAGGTCGATCTCGGGAATGATCGTCACGTAGCGGTCGGCGGCATAGGTCACGATCTCGGTGTAGTCGGCCTTGGTGTAGAAGCCGCCCTCGCCGCCGCCGACCTGGCTGGTGCCGCCGACTTCGGTCAGGCGCGGCCACTTGTCGATGGCGATGCGCCAGCCCTGGTCGTCCGTGAGGTGCAGGTGCAACACGTTGATCTTGTACGGCACGAGGTCATCGATGTAGCGCTTGACGGCCTCGACGCCGAAGAAGCGCCGCGCGACGTCGAGCATCGCACCGCGCCAGGCGAACCGCGGCCGGTCCTTGATGAGACAACCCGGCACGGTCCACGGCGCCGGCTGCACCGTAGCGCTCTCGATCCGTCCCGGCAGCAGCTGGCGCAGCGTTTGCACCCCGTTGAAGAGCCCCGCTCCCCGGGCTGCGGTCAACGTCACGGAATCGGCGCTGACGTTCAGTTCATAGCCCTCGTTGCCGGTCGTTGCACCGCCGAGGCCGACAACGATGTTTCCGGTTGGGTCTGCATCATCGGTCACGACTGGTAGCGCGAAGCCCGTTGAACGCCTCAGCAGGGCAGCGAGGTATCCGGCGATCCGCGCCGTTTCGCCGTCGGCGGTCGAGGTCACGATCGCCGACTTCGCGGTGATTTCGAACGATGCCCCGGCTGGCTCGACGCTCATCGGTCTTGGCACGACCAATGCGGTCGCGATGGTGGGCGGTTGATCGATCGTCAAGCAGGCGTCTCCTGGAAATTACGGGCGGGCACCCACCGACTAGACCTCGAGTAGTTCGGACTCCTTGTGCGCGAACAGCTCGTCGACGTGTCCGGTGAATCGGTGGGTCATCTCGTCGAGTTCCTTCTCCGCCCGGCGTACGTCGTCCTCACCGGCATCGCCATTCTTCATCAGCTTGTCGAGGGCTTCCTTGGCATGTCTGCGGACCGCGCGGATCGCGACCCGGCCCTCTTCGGCGCGTGTCTTCGCCACCTTGATCAGGTCACGGCGACGTTCCTCGGTCAACTGCGGGAAGACGATGCGGATGACGTTTCCGTCGTTGGTGGGGTTGACGCCGAGATCGCTGTCCCTGATTGCCTTTTCGATGGCTGCAGTCGCGCCCTTGTCGTAGGGGGAGATCACGGCCATCCGCGGCTCCGGGATGGAGAACGACGCCAGCTGGTTGAGCGGAGTCGGAGCGCCGTAATAGTCAGCGACGATCTTGGAGAACATCGCCGGGGAGGCGCGCCCGGTGCGGATCGTCTGCAATTCCTCGCGGGTGGAGGTGACGGACTTGTCCATCTTCTCCTCGGCTTCAAGGAGGGTTTCGTCGATCACGTCGCGCCCTTTCGGATCGAAACTCTCAACTGGTCCGGCCGCCGGCGTCAGCTGGCCGGGCAGACCGTCGTACCGATCTTCTCACCACGAACCGCGCGGCCGATATTGCCTGGCGTGTGCAGATCGAACACGACGATCGGCAGGCTGTTGTCCATGCACAGGCTGATGGCCGTCGCGTCCATCACTTTGAGCCCGCGCTGCAGTACTTCGTTGTAGTCGAGCGAGTCGAACTTGACGGCATCCGGGTTCTTGCGCGGGTCGTCGTCGTAGACGCCGTCGACCTGAGTCGCCTTGAGCACGGCTTGGGCCTTGATCTCGAGCGCGCGCTGAGCCGCCGTCGTGTCGGTGGAGAAGAAGGGCACGCCGAGACCTGCTGCAAAGATCACCACCCGGCCCTTCTGCATGTGCCTGATCGCCCGCAGCGGCACGTAGGGCTCGGCGATCTGGCCCATCGCGATGGATGTCTGCACACGGGTCGGCAGGCCGATCTGCTCGAGCGCGTCCTGCAGCGCGAGACTGTTGATCACGGTCGCCAGCATGCCCATGTAGTCGCCGCGGGCGCGGTCCATGCCGCGCTCCTCGAGCAGAGCGCCCCGGAAGATATTGCCGCCGCCGACGACCACTGCGACCTCGACACCTGACTTCACGGCGTCCTGGATCTGCATCGCCATGGACTGCACGGTGCCGGGATCGATGCCGAAGGGCTCAGGCCCCGCGAATGCCTCGCCGGACAGCTTCAGCAGCACCCGCGTGTACCGCGGCCCCGAGTCGGCGGACGATTCGGTTTCTGGTTCCGTCACGTCGACTCCTCGGGACCGCGGGTGCACGTCGTACTCGGACTCTAGTTAGGGCTGGCCGACCTCGAAGCGCGCGAAGCGCTTGACGGTGACGCCCGCCTCGTCGAGCAGCGCCTTGACAGTCTTCTTGCTGTCCTGCACGGATGGCTGCTCGAGCAGCACGACTTCCTTCAGGAAGCCGTTCAGCCGGCCCTCGGTGATCTTGGGCAGAGCGGCCTCCGGCTTGCCCTCTTCGCGGGCGGTCGCCTCGGCAATGCGGCGTTCGCTCTCCATCAGCTCGGCCGGGACCTCGTCACGAGTCACAAACCGCGCCTTCAGAGCGGCAACCTGCATGGCGGCGCCGCGGGCCGCCGTCGCATCGTCGCCTTCGAACTCGATGAGTACGCCCACCTGCGCCGGCAGGTCGAGTGCCTTTTTGTGCATGTACGCCGTGGTCTTCCCCTCGAAGACCACCACGCGCCGCAGCTCGAGCTTCTCGCCGATGACCGCGGACAGCGCCGTGATGTTTTCCGCCACCGTCCTGCCGTCGGCGAGAGTCTGGCCCAACAGCGTGTCGACGTCGCCCGCCTTGCTCGCTGCGGCGTGCGCAGCAATATCGGCGGCAAGCTGCTGGAACTGTTCGTTCTTCGCGACGAAGTCGGTCTCGCAGGCAAGTTCGATCAGCGCGTTCTCCGCCGCTGCGATCAGGCCGTTGTTCGCGGTGCGCTCGGCGCCGCGCGCTTGCGCCTTCGCGTGGCCCTTGATCCGCAGGATCTCGATCGCCTTGTCGAAGTCGCCGTCGGCCTCCACGAGGGCCCGCTTGCAGTCCATCATTCCGGCACCCGTGGCGTCACGGAGCCGCTTGACTTCGGCCGCAGTGATGTCAGCCATCAGTTGTTTCTCGTTCCTTCTCGGTCTGCGAAATGGGTCAGGCGGTCGGTTCGGCCGGTGCGGCCGGGTCCGGCGCCGCCGGTGTCTGCGGCGCGGTCGCGGCGGCCTCCGGGGAGGCTGCTGCGTTCTCTGTCACGGAGACCTCGGACACTGGCGCGCCTGCTGCCGGGTCCGCGGGACCGGTAGCGGTCGCCGCGTCTGCGCCGGTGGCAGCGTCTGGAGCGGTAGCCGCCATCCCCTGCAGCAGCTCACGCTCCCATTCGGCAAGCGGCTCGTCGACGGCGAGCTGGCCGTCGGCGGGCTTGTCGTCGCCGCGTCCTGCGTTCGCCTGCGCGGACGCCCGTTGCATGAGGCCCTCGGCCACTGCATCCGCGATGACGCGGGTGAGCAGCTGCGCGGACCGGATCGCGTCGTCGTTGCCCGGGATCGGGAAGTCGACCTCGTCCGGGTCGCAGTTGGTGTCGAGGATCGCGACGACCGGGATGCCCAGCTTGTGCGCCTCGCCGACGGCGATGTGCTCCTTCTTCGTGTCGACGATCCACACGGCGCTCGGCGTACGGGTCATGTCCCTGATGCCGCCGAGGGTCTTCGCGAGCTTGATGCGCTCCCGCTCGAGGACCAGGTTTTCCTTTTTCGTCAGCACAGTGGCGCCACCGGTCTGCTCGATCATCTCGAGCTCCTTGAGGCGCTGCAGGCGCTTGTGCACGGTCTGGAAGTTGGTGAGCATGCCGCCGAGCCAGCGCTGGTTGACGTAGGGCATTCCGACGCGGGCGGCCTGCTCGGCCACCGCCTCCTGGGCCTGCTTCTTGGTGCCGATGAACAGCACCGTGCCGCCGTGCGCGACCGTCTCCTTGACGAACTCGTAGGCGCGGTCGATGTAGGACAGCGTCTGCTGCAAGTCGATGATGTAGATGCCGTTGCGCTCGGTGAAGATGAATCGCTTCATCTTGGGGTTCCACCTGCGGGTCTGGTGCCCGAAGTGGACGCCGCTCTCGAGCAGCTGCTTCATTGTGACGACGGCCATGGCCCTATCGCCCTTCCTGACCCGTCGGCGTACGGCGATCAGCCGCACGCCCGCGCTCGGGCCTGCCTCGGTTGTGTGCCGGCGAGCTGCCGGCACCCTGACTTCCGCGGCGACGGCCCACCCGGCGGACCGGGACCGAGACGCGCCTCCCCCGGAGGGGAACGGCGGACGTGCGAAGTCGAACCGGGATTGCCCGGAACGCTGCAGGGAGTGTCGCACAGACGCGCAGGCGTGGTCTAACGCCCGGACTTGTGCACAGATCTGGCGGGAGCCGGCACGGGCGGGACCGGCGAGAGATCGTCAAGGAATGCCCGCCGCCACCATTTCAGCCGCCACCGCCGTTGTGCTGTCCCTGGTCTCGCCAGCCGGCACGTGGAGGCCACCCCTTCCCCTGCCGCTCACAGTCGTGCGCGCCTTCGACCCGCCCTCTGTTCGCTGGGCGGCCGGTCACCGCGGAGTCGATCTCGCCGCGCCGGTCGAGGCGACCGTCAGGGCAGCGGGCGCCGGGCGCGTCTCGTACGCAGGCCGACTGGCCGGGCGCGGAGTCGTCGTGGTAGTTCACGGGACGTTGCGAACGACGTACGAACCCGTCTCCGCGAGCGTGCACGTAGGCGATCAGGTGTCCGCGGGCGACCCCATCGCGAGTCTGCAAGCAGGCCACGATCCGGCCCGGCCGGCGGCGGGCGTCCTGCACTGGGGGCTGTTGCGAGGCGACACCTACCTCGACCCGATGTCCTTGCTGACGGCGCCACTACCCGTGCGCCTGCTCCCGTTCTGGGATGCCGGCGCCGCTCCGGGCAGTTCGACGGGCACCCTCGTCGCGCGCGACATCGCGGCCCGATCCGAGCGACCTCGCGGCGCGCCGCCACCGGCGCCACCTCAGGGTCCCTCCAGCGTGCCGATGCGCGCTGCTGCGTTGGCCGTTGGCGCTGGCGCGCTCGCCGCAGCGGGAGTCTGGCGTCCCCGCGGACGGCCGACCTGAGCGCGCCGGCGGGAGGCTCAACTACGCACCGCGCCAGCCGATACCCAGGCATGCCCATCTTGCGTCCGGAACGTCTCACCGGGAAGGTCGCGGCTTCGCCCGCTCTGCGCCGGTTCCTCGTGCTCGCCGCAGGTGCTGTCGGCGGCTTGCTCGCACTCGATCTCATGCTCGCGCTCCTGGCGCGGCGCGCCCATGGCTTTCCCTGGCTGGCGATCTTGTTGGTGGCGGTGATCAGCGGCGGGGTGCTTGCGGCCGCCCTGACGCGAGCGTCGAATCCAGCGCAGGCACGCGTCATCCGTTTGCGCGGTGTGCTGGAAGCCGCCAGTG